>DDYK01000001.1:1642-2529 GCA_002347935.1 Actinobacteria bacterium UBA2236 | reverse complement strand
CAAGGCTTTGCCTACTTTGAAGAGGTATTTGGTCTGGCATATCCCTTTGATAAATACGATCAGATTGCTGTGGTGGACTTTAACTGGGGCGCTATGGAAAATGCTGGCGCTGTTACCTTTAGAGAGGATCTCTTAGTATTTCGCTCCAAAGTAACAGAGCGGATGTATAACGCAAGAGCCAACACCATTCTTCATGAGATGGCCCATATGTGGTTTGGCGATATGGTCACAATGAAATGGTGGGATGATCTATGGCTTAATGAATCATTTGCCGAATGGTCTTCTTATTTAGCCCTAGTTGAAGCAACTAAATTTAAAAATTCTTGGGCTGGGTTTAATGCAGAGCGAAAGAATTGGGCTTATCGCCAAGATCAACTCTCATCAACTCATCCAATTGCCACCGATATGGTCGATATTGACACGGTAAAAGCTAACTTTGATGGCATTACCTATGCCAAGGGAGCATCAGTTCTTCATCAATTGGTAGCTCACGTTGGGCGAGATAACTTCATTAAGGGCCTGCAGAAGTACTTTGCTAAGCATGCTTTTAAAAATACCGTCCTATCAGATTTGTTAGTGGAGCTTGAGGCCACTAGTGGGCGAGATTTAAGTAGTTGGGTATCAACCTGGCTTCAGACTTCAGGGGTAAATACTCTGCGCCCAGTAATTGAAAGCGATAGCGAGAGCTATAAATCAATCGCTATCAAACAAGAGGCTCCCAAAATTCCGGCAGGATCAACTGAGCTTCGTCCGCATCGCGCAGCTGTTGGACTCTATGACTTAAAAGATGGACAACTACTCCGGAGAAAATCAGTGGAGCTAGATATCACAGGTGATTTAACGCAAGTTAAAGAGTTAAGTGGTGAGAAGTTGGCAGATCTTATTTT
>DDYK01000001.1:592-1598 GCA_002347935.1 Actinobacteria bacterium UBA2236 | reverse complement strand
ACAGGCCTTGCTGGCGAAGATGACATCACAACTGTCACTGCCTTAATGACGCAGTTAAATACTGCAGTTGAAATCTATGCCTCAGATAAGAATCGAGATGCCTTAAGAGAAAAGGTTGCAGGTGCGCTTTTATCTCTTCTTAAGTCAGCAAAGGCTGGAAGTGATCACCAGCTCCAGTTCGCTAGAAGCTATGCAGCTCTGGCTCATACCAAGGAGCAAGGCGCAGAAATCAGAAACCTTCTCGATGGCAAATTCCAAGGCCTAAAAATCGATGCTGATTTACGATGGCATTTAATTCTCTGCCTGGTGGAGCGGGGCATGAGTTCTAGAGCTGAGATAGATGCTGAGCTAGAGCGCGACAACACCCTAACTGGCGCCCTTAGCCATGAGAGATGTATTGCAGCCTTTCCAACTCTTGAGGCAAAGGAGGCAGCCTTTAAGAAGGCAACAGAGGATGAGAGCATCACAAACTGGTCCAGACTCTCAGCAATTCAAGGCTATAACCGCCCAATTCAGCGCCACCTGCATGAAGGATTTGTTGATCGCTACTTTGATTTAATTCTTGAAACCTACAACAGCAAGAGTTATGAAGTCTCTACCAGCATTATTGATCTGCTCTATCCCAGCTACCTAATTTCGACCCAGACCCTAGCTAAAACTGATGCCTGGCTAAATGGCCCTGGAAAAGATAGCCATCCAACTCTTCGCCGCCATATCTTGGAGGCTAAAGATTCGCTGGAGCGAGCTTTAAGAGTTAGAGCGATAGATAAGTAATTACTCGCCTATCCGAGTTATTACATCACTTGGGGCGCGATTAGTTTTACTCTTTTTAACATTCTCCAGGGCAACTACTGCAACCCAGATAAATAAAGTGATCGAAACCGGTGTGACAAAGAACCAGAGAAAGCCCTCGAGAAAAGCGAGCGGCTCACCAGGCATGGAGCCATCTTCATTTAAAGCTAATTGAATTGACATAGATTCAAGTTTAGGCAGAAGCGCCAACAAC
>DDYK01000001.1:0-578 GCA_002347935.1 Actinobacteria bacterium UBA2236 | reverse complement strand
AATCCTCCAAGCAGCTCCTACCGGCTCGCGAGGAAGTGAGCGAAGTCTCCAACCTAACTCCTTTAAAGTTCTATCCGCTTTTACATGATTGCAGCGATGACAGGCACTGACAACATTTTCCCAAGAGTGATCGCCTCCCCTACTTCGAGGAAGTACATGATCTATTGATGTTGCAGCGCTCTCGCAGTAAACACAGCGACCACCATCGCGAGCAAATATTGCTCTGCGCGAGAGCGGGACAGTATGGCGATATGGAATTTTGACAAATTTATGGAGTCTAATTACTGCCGGAAGCTGCATTGAACCAGATGAGTAATGAAGAGTTACACCAGATTCTTCAATCATTGTGGCGCGATTGTTTAATATTAAAATAAGCGCGCGTCTATCAGAAACGACACCTAGTGGCTCGTAGGTAGCGTTTAGAACTAAAGTCCTTCTCGATGAGCTATTCACCGTTCTAATTCCCCCGTCTATCCGACGCGTGGCTCGCGTCGTGGGGGAAATCCTGCCCGAAGTTGGTGGGTTTTGTGCGGATATTTGGTTAAGTTCTTATAAAGTCTTTCCCAATGGAGCTAGAT
>DDYK01000083.1:6633-7364 GCA_002347935.1 Actinobacteria bacterium UBA2236 | reverse complement strand
TACGATCTTGCAGCTGGAGTTAATCAAGTAGTTCGCGTCTATGTTGCACAGAAGCGCAAAATTCAAGATGGTGACAAGCTTGCAGGGCGCCATGGAAATAAGGGCGTTATCTCCAAGATTTTGCCAGTTGAAGATATGCCATTTCTTGCTGATGGAACTCCAGTTGATGTAGTACTAAATCCACTCGGTGTTCCAGGACGTATGAATGTTGGTCAGGTTCTAGAGACTCACCTTGGTTGGGTTGCAAAGAGCGGCTGGCAAGTATCTGGCTCTGATCAAGGATGGCAAGAGCGCCTAGGCGCAATTGGCGCACTCTCTGCAGAGCCTGGAACTCGCGTTGCAACACCAGTTTTTGATGGCGCAAGAGAAGAGGAGATCACAGGTCTTCTTGGATCAACTCTTCCAAATGCTGATGGGGATCGTTTAGTTGGAGAGCAAGGAAAAGCGATTCTCTTTGATGGCAGAACTGGTCAGCCATACCGCGAACCAATCACTGTTGGTTATATGTATATCTTGAAGCTACATCACTTAGTAGATGACAAGATCCATGCTCGCTCAACTGGTCCTTACTCCATGATTACTCAGCAACCACTTGGTGGAAAAGCTCAGTTCGGTGGACAGCGATTTGGTGAGATGGAAGTTTGGGCCCTTGAAGCATATGGCGCTGCCTATACCTTGCAAGAGCTATTAACCATTAAATCTGATGATGTTCTAGGCCGCGTTAAGGTCTA
>DDYK01000083.1:4676-6533 GCA_002347935.1 Actinobacteria bacterium UBA2236 | reverse complement strand
ATCAACTTGTCACGAGTTGAACCAAGTTCCGTAGAAGAAGTTTGACAGGGGGAGAAATAGATATGTTAGATGTCAACTTTTTCGATGAGTTAAGGATTGGTCTTGCCTCTGCTGGCAATATCCGGGAATGGTCATTTGGTGAGGTCAAAAAGCCAGAGACTATTAACTACCGCACCCTAAAGCCNNGAAAAAGATGGTCTCTTTGATGAGAAGATCTTTGGACCAACTAGGGATTGGGAGTGCTACTGCGGTAAATATAAGCGCGTACGCTTCAAAGGAATTATTTGCGAGAGGTGCGGAGTTGAAGTAACTCGCGCCAAAGTTCGCCGTGAGCGGATGGGACATATTGAACTTGCTGCCCCAGTTACTCATATCTGGTATTTCAAAGGCGTTCCATCACGTCTTGGCTATCTGCTAGATCTTGCTCCAAAAGATCTAGAAAAGGTGATCTATTTTGCTGCCTACATGATCACTGAGGTTGATATCGAGGCGCGTGAGGAAGATCTTCCAAAACTAGAAAAGAAGATGAACTCAGATCGCAAGAAGATTGAAACCAAGCGCGATAACGATCTTGCTCTTCGCCAAGAGAAGATGGAAAATGATTTAGCAGAGCTCGAAGATGAAGGAGCCAAAGCTGATCAACGCCGTAAGGTGAGAGAAGCTGGCGAGCGCGAACTAAAAAATATTCGTGAGCGTTCTCAAAAAGAACTTGATCGCCTAGAGGAGGTCTGGACTCGCTTTAAGAATCTAAAGGTTCAAGATCTTGAAGGTGATGAGAATCTTTATCGCGAGATGAGTACTCGCTATGGCATCTACTTCAAGGGATATATGGGAGCTGCTGCAATTCAGCGCAGACTTGAAACCTTTGATCTCAAGGCTGAGTTCGACAAATTAACAGTTATAGCTGAAAGCGGCAAAGGCCAGAAGAAGACTCGAGCCATTAAGCGCCTTAAGGTGGTTAATTCATTTTTAAGCACCTCTAATAAGCCAGCTTCAATGGTTCTAGATTGCGTTCCAGTTATTCCGCCAGATCTTCGCCCGATGGTTCAATTAGATGGCGGCCGNNATCTCTATCGCCGCGTTATTAATCGCAATAACCGTTTGAAGAGGCTGGTTGATCTTGGAGCGCCAGAAATTATTGTCAATAACGAAAAGCGTATGCTTCAAGAAGCAGTAGATGCGCTATTTGATAATGGTCGCCGTGGTCGCCCAGTAACCGGACCTGGAAATCGTCCGCTGAAATCACTTTCCGATATGTTAAAAGGAAAGCAAGGACGCTTCCGCCAGAACCTTCTTGGAAAGCGCGTTGATTACTCAGGACGCTCGGTGATTGTGGTTGGTCCGCAGCTAAAACTTCATCAATGCGGTCTGCCTAAGCAGATGGCACTTGAGCTCTTTAAGCCCTTTGTAATGAAGCGCTTAGTAGATCTAAATCACGCCCAGAACATCAAGAGCGCAAAGCGTATGGTTGAGCGTTCCAGATCTGTAGTTTGGGATGTATTAGAAGAAGTTATTGCTGAGCATCCAGTGCTACTAAACCGGGCACCAACTCTGCACCGCCTTGGTATTCAAGCATTTGAACCACAATTAATTGAAGGAAAAGCAATTCAGATTCACCCGCTAGTTTGTACTGCCTTTAACGCAGACTTTGATGGCGATCAGATGGCGGTTCACGTTCCACTATCTGCCGAGGCTCAAGCAGAGGCTCGTATTCTGATGCTCTCCTCTAACAATATTCTCTCTCCTGCATCTGGAAGGCCGCTAACTGCGCCAACCCAAGATATGGTCCTAGGACTTTATTTCTTAACCTCACTTCGTGAGAAGCAATTAGGTGAGGGACGCAGCTTTACCTCAATT
>DDYK01000083.1:0-4558 GCA_002347935.1 Actinobacteria bacterium UBA2236 | reverse complement strand
ATCGTTGATAATTTAGCTGAAGGCTATCCAAAGGTAGTTGTAGCCCAAGTACTAGATGCCTTGAAGGAACTTGGTTTCATCTGGGCAACTAGAGCTGGGGCAACTATTGGAATTGTCGATGTAGTAACTCCAGGAAGAAAGCTTGAAATCCTTGAGGGCTATGAGACAAAGGCCGATAAGGTCCAATCTCAATATGAGAAGGGTCTAATTACCGATGATGAACGCCGTCAGGAGTTAATTGAGATCTGGACTCAGGCAACAAATGAGGTTGCTAAAGAGATGGAAGATAATTTCCCAAGAACAAATCCAGTCTGGATGATGGTTTTCTCTGGAGCCCGTGGAAATATGATGCAGATCCGTCAGATTGCNNCAAAGGGTGAAATTATTCCTCGTCCGATTAAATCTAACTTCCGCGAAGGACTCTCAGTTCTTGAGTACTTCATCTCAACTCATGGCGCTAGAAAAGGACTTGCAGATACTGCCCTTCGTACCGCAGATGCTGGTTATCTAACCAGGCGCCTCTGCGACGTGGCTCAAGATGTAATCATTAGAGAAGAGGATTGCGGAACTGATCGCGGTCTAACTCTAAAGATTGGAAATATCGTTGCTGGAAAATTAACCCGCGATGATTATGTTGAGACTTCAATCTATGGTCGAACACTTGCAGAGGATGTAGTAGTAGATGGCAAGACCATCATTACATCTGGTGCCGATCTTGGTGATCGCTTGATCAATGAGTTAATTGATTCTGGCGTTGCTGAAATTAAAGTTCGCTCCATTCTTACCTGCGATAGCAAGGTTGGCCAGTGCGCTAAGTGTTATGGCCGCTCAATGGCATCGGGCAAGTTAGTGGATGTCGGCGAAGCTGTGGGAATCATTGCAGCGCAATCAATTGGTGAACCTGGAACTCAGTTAACAATGCGTACCTTCCATACCGGTGGCGCTGCAACTGCATCAGGTGATATCACCCATGGTCTGCCTCGCGTAGTTGAGCTCTTTGAAGCTCGCACTCCAAAGGGCGTTGCTCCAATTGCAGAGACTGCAGGAGTTGTTAGCTTCCTTGAAGATGCTAAGGGCAAGAAGATAATTGTTACCCCAGAAGATGGCTCAGAAGCTGTGGCTTATCCAATTACTCGCCGTCAGAAACTTCTTGTTGAAGATGGTCAGAAGGTAAGCGTTGGTCAGCAGATGGTTGTGGGAGCAATTGATCCTAAGCAAGTACTAAAGATCTTAGGAGCAAGATCAACTCAGACCCATCTAGTCCATGAAATTCAAGAGGTTTATCGCAGCCAAGGCGTTGGTATTCACGATAAGCACATTGAAATTGTGGTTAAGCAGATGCTGCGTCGCATCACAGTTCTAGAACCAGGAGATACCGATCTATTGCCAGGTGAATTAGTTGATCACCTAAGGTTCCAATCTGCTAACCGCGAAGCGGTGCAGAAAGGTGGCAAGGCTGCAAATGGTCGCCCAGAACTTATGGGTATTACCAAAGCATCTCTTGCCACGGAATCTTGGCTATCAGCAGCATCGTTCCAGGAGACAACTCGAGTTCTAACCGATGCAGCTCTTTCTGAAAAGAGTGATCCACTACTTGGTCTTAAAGAGAACGTCATCATCGGAAAACTCATCCCAGCAGGAACAGGTCTTGCTCGTTATCGAAACGTTCGAGTTGAACCTACTGAAGAGGCAAAGGCTGCTGTTTATGCAGCTTATGAAGAGTATGACTATGCGCCATTTGACACCACGGGATCAGGTGAGGCAGTTCGCCTTGATGATTACCAAGTTGGAGAGAATCGCTAGTTAACAAGAAGTGAACCCCTGATACTTATAAGTATCAGGGGTTTTTTGTTTACCCTAAATTCTCTTTCCAGCAAGAGAAAATCACTTTTGATTTCACCGATTGCGAGTTCACTCTCGTCACAGGTGTTAGGAGTCGAATGAAAAGAAAAGCGCGTCGCTTAGCAATCGGCCTCGAATTTTGGCAGCAGATGAAGGCCTTCGGGAATTTCGTCCCTGTCGCTGCAACTCCTGCAACTGTAAAAGCTGGACATACTCCAATTCTCCTAGATTGGGATTATCTCCATGCAAAATACAAGGGCCAATCAGGCAAGGTTGATTGGAAAGTTGTAGTTCCGTCAGATGCTCGGCTCGTAGGTTTCTACGCGCCGGCCGTCGTTAAGAATTCCCCACATTCAACTGCAGTGCGTTTGTGGCAAGAATTCTAATATCGCGATGAAGGTCAAAATATGTGGTTGCAGTCAGGCGCACGTCCGATCCGTCTTGATGCAAGGGTGAAAGCCAAGAAACATGACAAGACCGCAAACGCACTACTGCCAGCTTCACCTAAGGGTGCAGCTGCAGTCTTCCCAACCTTGCAACAACAACTTCTGGCTAAAGCAACGCTAACTCCAGCCTGGCCTAAGCTATAAATTTCCCCCAGAAGAAAGCGTTTATGTAGCGGAGAGTTGAGGGTCTCTCCGCTACTAAATGCCAAGAATTCCTATGGCGCTAGTAAGGATAAGGAAAGTTATGAAACGGGCGGGGCTAATTGGATTAGCGCCATACTTTACTTTTATGGGAGTTTTTCTCGGCCTCCCTCTCGCAGCATTCACAGGCTTCTCACTTTTAAATGCTGAAGAAGTGTTAACTTTAAATAACTTTTTGACGGTGTTTCTGACGCTTTTGTTGCTCATTCCAACAATTGCTTATCGACACCTTGTCATCCCTGGGGCACGTGCATGGGTGGAATTCCTGACACTATCGCCATTAGTGATTCCACCCATGGTCCAAGGCGTGGGCTTCTTGTATTCGATGCCAAAATTGCTCAAAGCGACTCCCAACGCCTCAATTTCTAAAGCCCTAGTCAGCGAATAAGTTATGTATCCTCCTATTTCGAGTTCGATCATAAAGAGTTTTCCGAACACTCTTGGCTGGCGGCAGCTTCTGTTGGATCATAGAGAGCCTTATCAAGGCGAAGTTCCTTCCACGATTTCACAGACTCTTATAAATCTCATCCACATTTCGGATACCCACATCTGCGATGCTCAATCGCCAGCTCGGGTGGAGTATCTAGATAGATATGCAGACCCCCACCATCCAATATCAAAAGCGTTAGGAACGTTGGTTGGTACTTATCGCGCGCATGAATCATTAAGCACTCAGGTATTTGAAAGTATGATTCAAGCGATAAATCGCACAGATATTGGCCCAATATCAAAGCGTAAAATAGATTCGGTCATCATTACTGGCGATCTCACCGATAACGCACAGCGAAATGAGCTACTTTGGTTCTCGGCATTACTTAAAGGCGAGAAGATTAGACCCGACAGTGGTTCACACACCGAGTGGGAAGGCGCTGGTGGAAAGATTTATTCACCTTTCTATTGGAATCCTCACGGCACTCCTAAGGGCGAACGTAATGATTATCCGCGTGAACTTTATGGTTTTCCAACTATTCAAGAGTTGATGCATGCCGTTCGTGCTCCCTTCTATGCATCTGGAATCAATCACTTATGGCTGGCAGTGCATGGCAATCATGATGCGCTCTTGCAGGGCACTGTTGCTCCAAGCCTGCCTCTGACCCTTGCTGCGCAAAATGATGAGAAAATTACCGCAATTGCTGATGAGGTTGCCCTTCAAGCTTTAAGTAATGTTAGTGAAGTTGGACCTGCAAGCTATCCCGATGTAACTAATCCAGAGACAATAACCATAACCGCTGATCCATCACGAGAGTTTGTAGGTGGCGAGACTTGGGTTCAACACTTTTACCATGAAGATGAAGATAACGGTTTAACATCTGAAAATTTAAAAAAGAATCAAAAATATTGGCGGAGAGATTTTGAAAAAGTAACAATACTTGCCCTCGATACTGTGAATCCACACGGCGGCTGGCAAGGCTCTATCGATGAAACTCAATTCGAGTGGTTGAAGAATCAACTCATCAACTTAAGAGATCGATATGTCCTTATCTCTAGCCATCATCCGCTACAAGACTTGTATAACGACTATGCCCCGCCTGGTCAGAAGAAAAGAGTTACTGGAATACAAATTGAGGAGCTCTTGATTCGGGAGAAAAGTGTGATCGCCTGGTTATGCGGTCACACCCATCGCCATCGCATGGCTTACTTCGGTCCTGATAGCCATCATGGTTTTTGGCAGATTGAAACCGCCTCTTTAATTGACTGGCCGCAACAAGGACGAATTGTCGAAATATTCCTTGATCAACATGAACAAGTCTGGATTGCATCGACGCCGATAAATCATGCTGGTTCAATTCTGCCCGATCCCGAGCATTTGAAATTAGATGAGGTTAATGAATTAGCCGGGCTCTCACGCTTGTTATCGGTAAATGATTGGCAAAGGCGAGGCGGGATTTTCTCAATTGAAAACAACGAGGGCACTTCATTTGATCGCAATGCAATAGTGGCCCTACCGAAGCGAATCTAAAGCAGCTACCAAATAGGGGCTAAGCCAATCCCTATCTAATTAGCCATTAATTGCGGCATGAAGTGCGACTTCAACCATATCGTTTAAGGTGCGCTCTCTTGCCTCTGAA
>DDYK01000082.1:4882-7634 GCA_002347935.1 Actinobacteria bacterium UBA2236 | reverse complement strand
CATTTAGATCAGAGGTAGCAAAGCGGCCGCCATCTAATTGAACCATCGGGCGAAGATCTGCTAAGTAGCCAGGGCGAGGCAGAGGCAAAGCGAGCTGGAGAGTTATTGAAAGAAAAGAACTTACTGCCAGATGTGCTTCACACTTCTCTTCTAACTAGAGCTATTCACACAGCGGAGATAGCACTTGGCGCATGTGAGAGAAAATGGATCCCAGTTAGTAGATCATGGCGATTAAATGAACGTCACTATGGAGCTCTACAAGGAAAAGATAAAGCAGCGACTTTGAAAGAGTATGGCGAGGAGCAATTTAAGCTCTGGAGAAGATCCTTTGATACCCCGCCCCCTGCAATTGCTGATAGCGATCAATACTCACAATCGAGTGATATTCGATATAAAGATTTAGGCCCAGATTTGCCTAAAACTGAATGTTTAAAGGATGTAGTTAAACGCCTGATGCCTTATCTAGACCATGAGATTGCAAATGATTTAAGGCAAGACAAAACCGTGCTTGTAGTAGCCCATGGAAACTCCATTAGAGCAATTGTTAAACACCTAGCCTGTATTTCAGATAGCGATATTGCTGAGGTAAATATTCCAACTGGCATTCCTTTGCTCTATAGATTTGATGATGACTTTGAGCCAATTGTTAAAGAAGGTGAGTATTTAGATCCAGAGGCTGCAAAAGAATCAATAGCAGCCGTAGCTAATCAAGGTAAGTAACTAAGATTTACCGTTATATTTTCCAGTAACTTGGAAGTGAACACGTCTTGCAATAGATACAGCGTGATCTGCATATCGCTCGTAGTAGCGTCCAATTAGAGTCATATCTATTGCAGTTTCTATTCCATGTGGCCAAGATGGCTCAAGAAGAGCTGTAAACAACTTTCGGTGAAGCTGATCCATTTCATCATCATCTTTTTCAACTTCTAGCGCCTGATCAATATCTTTTGAGTTAATAACTCCGCCAACTTTGTCGGAGATTAAGCGAGCAACTTTGCCCATCTCTTCGATAGTAAGTAATAGCTCAGATGGAACGGCCGCCCCAGGATGTCGCAGTCTGGTTACTTTTGCAACGTGATGGGCCATATCTCCCATTCTCTCTAGATCTGCGCTCATCCTCAGAGCTGTTACTAGCGCTCTAAGATCTGATGCCACAGGTTGCTGACGGGCAATAATGTCAATAATTCTTGATTCAAGTTCATGTTGAATTTCATCAACGCGATCATCTGCTGCAATTACTGCTTCAGCTTCACTTAAGTCTGCAGTTAATAGCGCATGAGTTGCTTGCGTGATTGCGCTAGAAACAAGGCTGGAGAGATCAGATAATGAGGCGGTAACGCCATCTAATTCATCTTGAAAGGCTGTTCTTAACCAAGTCACTGGTCAAACCTAATGCTTCCAAGGCCAAAATCGCGGAAGTGAGGTAAATAGGAGTCAAAGAAGCGGTGAACGACAGATGAAGTGGAGAGAGGTGACGGGCTATCCCCCCTTTCGTAGTATTACGACATGAAGTTTCGCAGGCAGGAGGTAGAGCCCCTAGAAACGCAGGAGATCCTTCCTCAGGTCTTACTTAAGAGTTTGCAATCACTTGAGAGCGAATCGCTAATTGTCATTCCAGGTGAGCAGATTCTCTTTCAATCCCCAGGGATTTCTAATTTTGCAATATTAAAAGATGAGCGAATTATAAGTGAAGATTTAATGGCGCTAATTAGAGTGGCGCGGAGAACTAATGAAACTCACCGGAGCCGTATCGAGATAGCCAGGGGACCAATCGGCGCTGGTAAACGTGAATTTGAAGTATCGGTTTCGCCACTAAATGATGAAGGAATGGTTTTGGTTCTAATTTCAGATCAGAGTGAGGCAAAGCGTATTGATGCGGTCAGACGTGACTTTGTTGCAAATGTCTCTCATGAGCTAAAGACTCCAATTGGAGCGCTTGGATTGCTTAGTGAGGCAATACTTGGGGCTAAGGATCAACCAGATGCAGTTGTAAAATTTGCTAGCAGAATGCAGATTGAAGCCAAGAGATTAACCGATTTAGTTCAAGAAATTATTGATCTCTCCAGATTGCAAAGCAGCGATCCGCTCCAGAAGGCATTTGATGTCGAAGCTAGCGATGTGGTTAGAGAAGCTGTGACCCAGGCTGCGCTCTCAGCTGAGTCAAGAAGCATTTCGGTGGAAATTGGCGAGATTGAAGATGCAACGGTAATTGGCGATCGCGACCAATTGATTATGGCAGTTTTAAACTTGGTAGAAAACGCCATTAATTATTCACCAGAAAATACCAAGGTCTCAGTGGTAGCAAAGGTTAAGGATCAGCTATTAGAGATATCGGTAACAGATCAAGGAATCGGCATTGCAGAAGGTGAGCTTGCAAGAGTCTTTGAACGTTTCTATCGGGTTGATCCTGCCAGGTCTCGAATGACTGGTGGAACTGGACTTGGCCTATCAATTGTTAAGCATGTAGCGCTAAATCATGGCGGGGATATAAAGGTATGGAGTAAGGAGGGAGTTGGAAGCACATTTACGCTCCAGCTTCCCATCACACAAACAGTCAGAGGGGTATCTTCATGACAAAAATATTAATAGTTGAGGATGAACAATCTTTTTCAGAGGCTCTTGAGTTTCTCTTAGGCAAAGAGGGATTCACCGTAGTCACAGCTGAAAATGGCAGTGATGCGATAAAGAAGTTTGATCAAGGCGGAGTTGATTTGGTCCTACTTGATTTGATGATCCCTGAAGTCTCAGGCAC
>DDYK01000082.1:3179-4844 GCA_002347935.1 Actinobacteria bacterium UBA2236 | reverse complement strand
GGCCTTGAAATTGGCGCAGACGACTATGTAACTAAACCGTATTCCGCAAGAGAGTTAGTAGCAAGAATTAGAGCAGTGCTGCGTCGTAATTCAGGCGAGCTAGGTGAGGGAGATACCGGAGTTATGACGGTTGCTTCGGTGAGAATGGATATTGAACGCCACCAAGTCTCAGTAAATGGCATACCAATTTCACTGCCACTTAAAGAGTTTGAGTTATTGGAATTTCTAATGCGAAATGCTGGGCGAGTATTAACTAGAGGGCAGTTGATAGATCGAGTCTGGGGCAGTGATTATGTTGGAGATACCAAAACTCTTGATGTTCACGTAAAGCGCTTAAGAGCAAAGATTGAAAATGATCCAGCTAATCCTTACTTGATTCAAACGGTGCGCGGTCTTGGCTATAAAATGGAGCTATAGATTCCAGTATTTGCCACAACAAGAGCATCAAGTTCAACCTTGCCACTTTTAGCAAAGTAGAGAACCACCGGAACTCGATATCCTGCCTTAACGCCAAGTGATGCAATTTTTGCCTTAGCATTTGCCGAATCTCCTTCAAAAATCATCGGCTTATTCTTTAATAGCTGCACATCACTTAAGAAATCAGCCCTCTGGCCACCAACGGTTATTGCAACTAATTGATCTACCTCATCGCTGTGATTAACGATAAATCCAATTAGGGTTCCGCTTCCATCAGGAAGTGCGATGATTTTTACATTGCGAATCTTTAGATCGCCGACATCTTTCTCAACACCATCGGTTACTTGTTTAATCAATCGAGTGGGAGCATTGCCACCAGCTGCGCATCCGGAAAGCAAAAAGCTAGCGACGATTATCGTTGCAATAGCCCTTGATTTCATTAGGCAATAATGGCAGAAAGTGATTATCTAACGCTTACTTTCGCTGGTTTTCGTGATTGAGATAACTCTGATAAAATATCCCTCCAGCGAAAGGCAAATAATGTCATTTAAGGTCGGCGAAACCGTTGTATATCCCCACCACGGAGCGGCTCTCATAGAAGCAATTGAGACCCGGACCATCAAAGGCGAAGAGAAGATCTACCTAGTTTTAAAGGTCGCCCAAGGCGATCTAACAGTGCGAGTCCCAGCAGAGAACGTTGATTTAGTAGGCGTTAGAGATGTTGTGGATTCCTCAGGTCTTGAGAGAGTCTTTGGAGTTTTGCGCCAGCCATATACCGAGGAGCCAACCAACTGGTCTCGTCGCTATAAGGCAAACCTTGAAAAACTAGCATCAGGTGATGTTATTAAGGTTGCTGAAGTAGTTCGTGATCTCTTCCGTCGCGATCTTGATCGTGGACTCTCTGCCGGTGAGAAACGAATGCTTGCTAAAGCTCGCACGATATTAATTTCCGAGCTAGCACTTGCCGAGCACACCGATGAAGCTAAAGCGGAATCAATTCTCGATGAGGTATTAGCCTCTTAAAGCACTCTGGCGTTAGGGTCTTATGAGCCAATTACCGAAAAGCGCCGCCATAATCGCCGGCGCAGGAATGGGCCATAGATTAGGCGCCGATATTCCAAAAGCTTTAATTCAAATTCAAGGCATCACTTTATTAGAGCGAGCATTTACATCGCTATCAAAAGTTGTTGATGAAATCATCATCACTGCGCCAGCTGGATATGAAGAGCAATTCAAAGCGCTAGTTGG
>DDYK01000082.1:2889-3164 GCA_002347935.1 Actinobacteria bacterium UBA2236 | reverse complement strand
TTGATTCATGATGCTGCAAGAGCCCTTGCAAGTAGTTCTCTGGCAGCTAGAGTTTTAGGTGAGGTGCAATCGGAGCTAAGCGCCGTTATTCCAGTTTTGAAGGTAATAGATACCATTAAGGAAATTGATAGAGATGGTTTTGTACGAGCAACACCTGATCGCTCATCACTTGTTGCAGCGCAAACCCCGCAAGGCTTTAATCGCCAAGTATTAGAGCGAGCCCATAGCGCCTCAGATGATGCCACCGATGATGCGGCCCTGGTTGAGGCAATTGG
>DDYK01000082.1:1658-2843 GCA_002347935.1 Actinobacteria bacterium UBA2236 | reverse complement strand
CTTGGCGTTGATGCCCATGCATTTTCAAGTGATCAAGATAGAAAATTATGGCTTGCAGGGCTTTTGTGGCCAGATCAGATTGGCGTTGATGGATACTCTGATGGAGATGTTGCAGCACATGCAATCTGCGATGCTCTCTTTAGCGCAGCAGGACTAGGAGATCTTGGTTCAAACTTTGGCGTAGATGATCCAGAGTATCAGGGAGCAAGTGGTGAAAATCTTTTGAAAGAAGCACTAACTAGAATCACCAGCGCTGGATATGAAATAGGAAATGTCTCAGTGCAGATTGTTTGCAATAGACCAAAGATTGGCCCAAGAAGAGCGGAGGCAATCCAAGTACTTTCAAAGGCCTTGGGCGGAGCTGAGGTTTCAGTAAGTGCTACTTCAACAGATGGCCTAGGCTTTACTGGGCAAGGACTTGGGATCTCCGCTCTTGCAACTGCGCTATTGATTGAGAAGAAATAAGATGGCGAGTGTGAAGAAACTGCGCTTATATGACACTGCATCACGACAGGTCGCAGAGTTTGAGCCAATAGTTGCTGGCCAGGCTTCAATTTATCTATGCGGAGCAACGGTTCAAGCATCTCCTCATGTTGGCCACATTAGAAGTGGAATTAATTTTGATATTTTGCGCCGTTGGTTAATTGCCTCTGGCTATAACGTCACATTTATAAGAAATGTTACCGATATCGATGACAAGATAATTCATAACGCCGGACATGAAGATATGCCTTGGTGGGCACTTGCTATGAAGTATGAGCGCTCATTTAGCGATGCTTATCGAGCTCTAAATGTGATGGCCCCGACCTATGAGCCAAGAGCCACCGGCCATATCACGCAGATGATTGAGTTAATCGAAAAATTGATTTCAAATGGCTCTGCCTACGCACCAGGAAATGGCGATGTTTATCTTGAGGTTCGCAAATTAAAGTCTTATNNCCTACGGTTTATCGCGATGCTCATGTTGGAAATCTTCGTACTTTCTTATTGAGCGATCTCGTTCGCCGCACATTGGAATTCTCAGGGAAAAAGGTGCAGCTCGTACAAAACATCACAGATGTCGGGCATATGAGTGAGGATTTCGAGGAAGACAAAGTTCTTTCTCAATCGCGCCTTGAGCAGCGCGATCCTTTTGCAATAGCGCGTGATTACGAAGGCAGATTTCACGCGGATCTAAAATCAATC
>DDYK01000082.1:0-1620 GCA_002347935.1 Actinobacteria bacterium UBA2236 | reverse complement strand
AACATATCAAGCGTCTACTTGAATTAGATTTTGCCTACGTTGGTGACGACTCTTCGGTTTATTTCGATGCTGCAAAATTCGGAGATTACGGAGCGCTGAGTGGAAACCGACTTGATGCTCTTAAACCTGGACATCGTTATGAATATAGCGAGGATGGCGCCAAGAGATTTCACGCCGATTGGGCGTTATGGAAAGCCGCTGGCAATCGCACGGAAATGATTTGGCAGACGCCGTGGGGTCCAGGATTTCCCGGCTGGCATATTGAATGCTCTGNNTTAAAGCGCGACCCACGAGACTTTGCCCTTTGGAAGGGTGCAAAAGAGGGTGAGCCATCTTGGCCAACTCCTTGGGGTGATGGCAGACCAGGTTGGCATATTGAATGCTCTGCGATGTCTTTACATTATTTAGATGGCTATGTCGATCTTCATATTGGCGGAATTGATCTGCGATTTCCGCACCATGAGAATGAACGTGCACAGTCCAATCCATTGACCGGAGATGAGGCGGTCTCGCTCTGGCTCCATGGTGAACATTTATTGTTTGAAGGGCGCAAGATGTCGAAGAGCGCCGGCAACGTTGTTCTCTTGCGCGATGTCATCGCACGTGGGATTGATCCCCTCGCTGTACGAATGTGTTTCCTAGAAAATCGCTATCGAAGTCAGATGGACTTATCCTGGCAATCTATCGAAGCAAGCTTTGCTTGGCTCCAAAGAATGCGCGCGAAATATCAAGAATGGAGTGACGCCAAAGTCGCCACCACCACCCATACTCAATCCTCCGTCGCTGCGATATATCGCGATTTTTGCGATGATCTCGATACTCCTCGAGCAATGCTCAAATTGCGGGCGCTAGAAAAGAGTGAGGAATTCTCCCCTGGAGAGAAGGCGCGGATAATCGAGGAAGTTGATTCATTATTTGGTTTGAATCTCATGGCGCAACAATCTGATTCTGACCTCCCAGCGGAAGCCATTTCATTACTAGAAGCGCGCATAGCTGCTAGAGCAGCACGTGATTTCTCTCGTAGTGATGAATTGCGCGATCAACTCGCAGAAATGGGAATCGAGGTTCGCGATACTTCAGCAGGTCAATCCTGGAGTCGTATCAGTCGTTTGAGATAACAATCTCCGCTTCGCTAGTTGCGAGAACGAAGGAGTGAGATCATTAAAAACGCAGCTCCTCCAAACACAAAGATATTGCCGTAAGCATTTGCTTCGATGAGGATCTCTCCACCATTTCCAAGAGTCGAACCGCGGACAATCACTAGGAACCAGCCAATCGCAAAAAGGAAATTGGCTACTTGTGATTGATACATATTTCGAACTGACCTCGATCCGAGCCATACTGCCAGCAAGGAGACAAGAACTCCGATGGGTCGATAAGAATTATGTAGAAAAGTTCCTGATATGCCGATTAAGGCTCCGAAAATCGGAGCAATCAACGTCTTCATAACTTCACTCCTGCAAAGAGTTCTGTTTCGCGACCGTCAGAATTACGCTCCCCACCAAGGTCGCCATGAACTAGACGATAAAACTCAAGCCCCCATACTTTGAAACCCAAGTTATCCGAAAGTGCAAAGAAAGGTCCATCAACCGAAATCTGCGTGGGATGAGCTCGCATGGC
>DDYK01000063.1:4232-4911 GCA_002347935.1 Actinobacteria bacterium UBA2236 | reverse complement strand
GCAAAGTCGGTGCCGCCATTTCTAACCTGACTGCCGAGAATGTGGGGATTGGCCGGCTTCACTTTGCTATTCAAGCACTCTCCTTATATTTATTGATGCCACCCCATGGCGATTAATTGGAGTGGAGAGCAAGGTTACTGCCCAGTAACATAAGTCCCGTGAAGATAGCGATATGTGTCAAGCAAGTCCCAGACTCTTGGGCCGAGAAGAAAATGGTCAATGGACTTCTTGATCGAGCCAGCGTTGATGCAGTTTTAAATGATTTAGATGAATATGCCATTGAAGAAGCGCTTCGAATTGTTGAACCGTTAAATGCTGCAGGAGCAACTCATAGCATCACTTTAATTTCTATGGGACCAGATCGGGCCAGTGAGGCAATACGTAAAGGTCTATCGATGGGAGCAGATGAAGCGATATTAATCAGTGATCCAGCTCTAACCGGATCTGATGCGCTTACTACTTCAAAAGTATTAGGAAAAGTAATTAGCGATGGTGGTTTTGATTTAGTTTTCTGCGGCACTGAATCAACTGATGCGCGCATGAGTGTGATTCCAGCGATGCTTGCCGAGAGGCTCGGCTGGGCACAACTAACTTTTGCAGGATCTGTAAAAGTTGATTCCGCTCTATCAAGGGTTGAGATTGCCAGAATGAGTGAGAGCGGCGTTGAAGTTATGTCTGC
>DDYK01000063.1:0-4094 GCA_002347935.1 Actinobacteria bacterium UBA2236 | reverse complement strand
TAGATGCAAAGGCTCGTCCGCCTCGCGATAAAGGCATCAAGATTGAAGATAGTGGTGAGGGCGGATTAAAACTTGCCGAGTTCCTCCAAGATAAGAGATTGGTCTAGCGATGGCAAAGGTATTGATTTTGGTCGATCACGCCTCAGGAAAAGTAGCGAAAACTGCTGGGGAGCTAGCAACTTTTGCTAAGCGAGCAGGCGATTGTGTTGGGCTAATCCTTGCACCCGAAGGGCAGAGCCAAGCCTTAAGTGAGCAATTAGCAAATACTGTTATCGGACAGGTCATTGCAGTTGAAAGTAATGATTTTGCAAAGCACGGCCAGGCTTGCCTTCTTGATGCAATTACTCAGGTAGTTGAAAAAGTAAAGCCTGATGCAATCTTGATTCCATCAACTTCTGCAGGAAAGGAGATAGCAGGAAGATTGGCCATTAGATTAAATAGCGGAGTTATTACTGATGCTATCGATTTCGCCTCCGATTTAAGCGCTACTCAATCAGTCTTTGGTGGTTCATTTACGGTCTCTTCAAAAGTCAGCACTGGAATTCCAGTTATAACTATTCGCCCCTCAGCTATTGAGGCTGAAGTTGGATCAAGTGCGCCAGCTTTTGAAAAAGTCGATGCTGTGATTTCTGAAAAGGCAAAGCTTGTATCTATTACTGATTCCAAACCTGCTGTCAAAGGCGGAAGGCCAGAGCTAACGGAGGCTAAAGTAGTTATTTCCGGAGGACGTGGAACAAATGGAGACTTCAAGCCTGTTGAGGAGCTAGCAGATTTACTTGGCGCAGCAGTTGGCGCATCAAGAGCGGCAACCGATGCTGGTTGGTATCCACATACTCATCAAGTTGGTCAGACTGGAAAAACTGTTAGTCCGCAACTTTATGTAGCTTGCGGCATATCTGGCGCAATTCAACATCGGGCGGGAATGCAAACTTCAAAGACGATTGTGGCAATCAATAAAGACCCAGAAGCACCAATATTTGATGTTGCTGACTTTGGCGTAGTTGGAGATCTATTTGCAGTGTTGCCTCAAGTGGGGCAAGCAATCTCAGCTAAACGCGCTTAAAGTCCGCGCCCATTAAGCACTTTTCCTAAAGACATTTAGAATTAGCAATATGCCTCAGGTCTATTTCGATCACGCTTCAACCACGCCGATCTCATCGGTTGCTCTTGAGAGCTTTATTGAGCAATCAAAATTGGTCGGAAACCCATCAAGCCTGCATAGCTATGGTCGCTTGGCGCGAAAAAAAGTGGAGGAATCAAGGGAATCACTTGCCAACTTAATTGGCTGCCACTCAAGTGAGATTATCTTCACCTCATCAGGGACAGAGGCTAATAACTTAGCCATTAAAGGAATCTTCTGGCATCGACTAAAAGAAGATCCAAAGCGAAAACTAATTCTAATTTCATCCTTTGAACATCACGCCGTATTAGATCCTTCGCTCTGGCTGGCTGAATCTGGCCAGGCGGAGATTCTCATGATTGATGTCAACCAAGATGGCTATATAGATCTTGAGCAGATGGAAACAGTAATCAAAGAGCGCCATGAAGAGATAGCTCTAATAAGTGTGATGCATTCCAATAATGAAGTTGGAACTATTCAACCAATTAAAGAGATTTCAAAGCTGGCTGAAACTTACAAAATTCCGCTCCATAGTGATGCAGTTCAAAGCCTTGGGAAAGTCAACCTTTCCTTTAAAGAACTTGGTTTATTTGCCATGACAGTTAGCGCGCATAAAGTTGGTGGCCCGGTTGGGGTTGCTGCGCTGGTTCTAAGAAAGGGCGTTGATATCACGCCATTAATTCATGGCGGAGGTCAGGAGAGAGATATACGAAGTGGAACAATTAATGCTGCCGCAATTGCATCTTTTGTTTCAGCAACGAGCTCTGCAATGCGCGATATGGAGAGCAATTATCAAAAGATTTTTGCCTTAAGAGCAAAACTAATCGCCACAATTCAAGGACAGGTCAGTGATGTGCGATTAAATTCTCCGCTAGAGGGGGAGATATTGCCTGGAATTGCCAATATCGAATTTCCTTCAACTGAGAGTGATTCAATGCTTCTTCTTTTTGATGCCGAAGGAATAGCCTGTAGTACTGGATCGGCTTGTAGCGCTGGAGTTCAGGAGGCCAGCCATGTCCTGCTAGCTATGGGAAGAAGTCAGACCCAAGCTCGCAGTTCGCTGCGTTTTTCGCTGGGAATTAGCAATACCGAGAGTGAAATCGAATATCTTGGAGCATGTATTAGGCGCGTAATTGATCGCGCCCGAGATGCTTACCGAGGTTGAGAATACATATATGAAACTCATCGCAGCTATGAGCGGAGGAGTTGATTCAGCCGTTGCTGCTGCGCGAGCAAGTGAAGCGGGGCATCAAGTAATTGGGGTACACCTGGCCCTTTCTAAAAATCCTAAGAAGTATCGCTCTGGAGCTAGAGGCTGCTGCACAATTGAGGATTCACATGATGCAAGGCGGGCAGCTGATGTAATAGGAATTCCTTTCTATATCTGGGACATGTCTGATGAGTTTCATGAAAATGTGGTGGAGAACTTTTTATCGGAATATGCAGCTGGCAATACTCCAAATCCTTGCCTGAGATGTAATGAGAAGATTAAGTTTGCCGCTGTTTTGGATAGAGCTAGGGCCATGGGCTTTGATGGCGTAGTAACGGGTCACTATGCACAAACCAAAGATGTTGATGGTCAGAGATTGCTCTATCGAGCTATCGATTCAGGGAAAGATCAATCATACGTTCTGGCGGTTCTGAATCAAGAGCAGCTAAACGGAGCACACTTTCCGTTAGGTGATACAACTAAAGATAACATTCGACTTGAAGCAAAGTCGCGTGGTTTGTCTGTTGCACTTAAGCCAGATAGCCATGACATCTGCTTTGTTCCATCTGGCGATAATGCTGGATGGTTAAGAGAGAGACTTGGTAGTCAGGTTGGAGATATTGTTGACGAAGCAGGAAATAAATTAGGAGAACATAACGGGGCCTACACTTTCACTGTCGGGCAGAGAAGAGGACTTGCCTTAAGCATCCCAGAGAAAAGTGGTGAGCCAAGATATGTTTTAAAAGTTGAGCCAGTAAATAACCGCGTAATTGTAGGAGTGAAGGCGGATCTAGCGATTCATGAGGTATCTGGCCTAAGCCCGATCTGGTGTGGCCCAAGGCCAAGCGGCGAAAATAGTGGATTTATTCAGGTAAGAGCCCATGGCAGCGCTCATAGTTGCAAATATTTTCTTGATGAAAGTGGCCCGCTACCAGAGCTAAAAGCCATTGTTGATCAGCCAATCTATGGACTTGCAACCGGTCAGGCCATGGTTATCTATGACGGTGATCGAGTAGTTGGCTCAGCAACGATTTCAGGGACTAAGTAATGAGCAGCGATAGCGCAATTAGAGCCAAGATGGCCGAGCTTGCTGAAGCAATTAGGGATCATCAATATCGCTACTATGTTTTAGATAAGCCAGTAATTGAAGATAGCGAATTTGATCAACTCTGGAATGAACTATTAAAACTAGAGGATAGGAACCCAAAGTTAAGAGATCCTCACTCACCTACTCTTGAAGTAGGGGGAGGATTTTCTACCCACTTTGACTCAGTTGACCACATTGAAAAGATGATGAGCCTTGATAATGCCTTTGATGAAGTAGAACTTGATGCCTGGTTTGAAAGAGTCGCTAAAGAGAGTAAGAAAAACACCTGGCTCTGTGAAGTCAAAGTAGATGGACTTGCAATAAACCTCCTCTATGAGGAATCAAAATTAGTCAGGGCCCTGACGCGAGGAAATGGGGTGACAGGTGAGGATGTGACGCTAAATATAAAAACCATCAAAGAAATTCCTCATCAATTAATTGGAGAAAACCTTCCAAAGCGAGTTGAAATAAGAGGCGAAGTTTTCTTTCCGTTAAGCAAGTTTGCGCAATTAAATGATGAACTCGAAGAGGCTGGAAAGAATATCTTTGCAAACCCAAGAAATGCAGCAGGAGGATCGTTAAGACAAAAAGATTCAAAAAAAACAGCTTCAATACCATTAAAATTTTTTGCTCATAGTGTTGGTGATATTGATGAAAAAAAATTTAAAACCCATGTT
>DDYK01000071.1:383-4785 GCA_002347935.1 Actinobacteria bacterium UBA2236 | reverse complement strand
CTCTTAGGAATTCAATTGCTGAAACAGGCGCTGTCCAATCAAGGTTATTTGCCATAATCGCTGCGTTCTTACCTGTGAAGTCAAGAAAGCCTTCTAATTGCGCTCTGATTCGATTGACCCAATCAGCAACTAAATCAGCTTCATTTAGGCTTCGCTCAGCGCTTCGCCCACTTGGATCTCCTACTAAACCTGTAGCTCCTCCAACGAGCGCTATTGGTCTATATCCTGCTAATTGAAATCGGCGAAGCAGAGTTAGAGCAACTAAATTTCCAATGTGAAGACTTGGAGCAGTTGGATCAAATCCAAGATAAAGACTTGCCCCAGGGTTAGCTAGATACTTCTCTAACTCAGCTCTATCTGTGCTCTGGGCGATAGAGCCGCGCCAAGTTAAATCATCAAGTAGCGCTTTGCTCATTGGTCCATCATGCCTGAAAATCTCTTCCGCTCGCCGGCAAATTCGCTAGCGTCAGCAGAAATTTTCACTCGTAAATTAGAAATCTGTTTCCTAACGCTCTCAGGGGCAGTTCCACTAGCACTTGCTCTAGCGGCCAAGGCTGCATCAAGATTAAGACGGTTTCGAACCTCACCACTTAAGAGAGGATGAATACTCTTAAGATCTAAATCACTTAATTGATCAAGTTCAATTGAAAGCTCTTCACATTTTCTAACCGCTTTACCTGCTGCATCGTGGGCTATAGGAAAAGCCACTCCCTTAAGGACAAGAAAGTCGGCAATCTCAGTAGCGAGGGAAAAACCAAGGGGCGCTGCTGCTCTCATCTTCTCTCTATCAAATTTACTAGTTGCAACCATCCCAGTAATTGCGGGAAGCAATAGCAGGAGATTTTCTACTGCATCAAATGTCAACTCTTTATCCTCTTGCAAGTCGCGGTTATAGGCAAATGGCAAACCCTTTAGAACGGTTAATAATCCAGTAAGTGAACCAATAAATCGCCCAGCTTTTCCTCTGGCAAGCTCTGCTGCATCTGGGTTTTTCTTCTGCGGCATAATGGAAGAGCCTGTTGCATAAGCATCATCTAGCTCAACCCAAGCAAATTCACTACTTGCATAAAGGCTCCACTCCTCACCGATTCTTGAAAGATGAATACCGATTAACGAAATAACAAAGAGAGCCTCTGCGACAAAATCTCTATCGCTAACTGCATCAATGCTATTTGTTATTGCTCCGCTAAATCCAAGCTCTTTAGCACTTGATTCGGGATCTAGTGGAAGTGATGATCCGGCTAGCGCGCCTGCGCCAAGGGGTGAGAGGTTGCTTCTCTCAAGCCAATTGGAAATTCTTGATATATCTCTACTCAAACTATGTGCATGTTTTGCCAATTCATGGCCAAATGAGACTGGTTGAGCATGTTGGAGATGGGTAAAGCCAGGTGCGACATCGCCTGCATATTCACCTGCAAGATCGGTGATAGCGCTACTAAGTTTTAGAGTCTCTAGAGCAATCTCAATCATGTGATCAATTAAGTAGAGACGAAAATCGGTAGCCACTTGATCATTTCGTGATCGACCAGCTCTTATTGCTCCACCTTCGGCGCCAAGTTTTTCTATAAGCCCTCGCTCAAGTGCTGAATGGACATCTTCGTCGCTAGCAATCGGAGCAAATTTGCCACTTGCTACTTCACTTTGCAGCTCTTTGATTGCACTTCGAATTTTTCCCGCAAGTGCTTTATCAATTATTGAACTTGCCTCTAAAGAATTAAGGTGAGCTAGCGAACTTCTTAAGTCGTAGGGAGCAAGGCGCCAGTCAAAGTGCACACTCCTTGAGAGTGCAAACATTGCCTCTCCAGCCTCTTTTGAGAATCTTCCGCCCCAGAGCGCCATTATCTTCTCACCTTCTTTGACTTGCTCGTTTTCCGAGCGTTACTTGAAAACTCAGTGGTAATGTAATCACGAAGCTCGGCAGCGAGAAGCTTTCCGCCGCTTGCGTTTCGTGAAATAACTAAAACTGTGTCATCTCCTGCAATAGTTCCTATTGCACTTGAAAGCTCTGAGCTCTCCGAAGCGCGATCAAGGGCGCTAGCTAGTAGTTGCGCTCCCCCCGGTGGAGTCTTTATGACCACGATATTTCCACTAGCGGTGATACTTAATAGAAGTTGATCAGAGACTCGGGCCATTCTAGCCAATGGCTCCACGCTTGAATCGAGAAATTGATAGCGCATAATTCCAGATGCATCTTTGCCTCTAACCGCTCCAACATCATCGAGGTCTCGACTTGCTGTTGCCTGCGTTACTTCAATACCTTCTTCAGCCAAAAGCTCTACTAAATCACCTTGCGAATGAACAAGGCCTTGGTTAACGAAATTAACGACAAGCGCTCTCCTTGCATTAGAGGAGAGACTTCCACGTTTAGCCACGATAAATCTCCTCACAACTTGCATTAAAAGCAGAGACAAAAGACATAATCTGCTTTTCACTCACTACGTAAGCTGGAGCAATTCTAATTACTTCATCGCTGGCAGCATTCACTAAAAAACCTTTAGATTGCATATCGGCTGCTATCTGCTTAGCTTTACTTTCCTTAACACAAATACCTATTAGTAAGCCTTTGCCTCGAACCTGCTCAACGCCAATAATTGGCGAGATCAAGTTTCGTATTAACGCTCCTTTTACATTATTTAGCGCCAGATAATTCTTCTCCTCAATCTCATCAATAACTGCAATCGCTGCTGCTGCTGCTACCGGATTTCCTCCAAAGGTGCTGCCATGCGAACCCGCGTTAAAGAGATCAGATGCTTTCCCTAACGTGATCATTGCTGCCAATGGAAGTCCGCCTCCTAGGCCCTTTGCAATTGTGATTAGATCTGGCTTTATTCCTTCATCTTCATATCCAAACCAACTTCCGCAGCGACCCATACCGGTCTGCACTGCATCTATTGCAAGCAGAGCGCCATTTTCATCACAGATCTGCCTTGCTGCTTTTAGGTAGCCACTTGGAGGAGTTACTACGCCAGCCTCGCCCATAATGGGTTCAAGAATTACCATCGCAGTTCTCTTATTCACTGACTTTCTTAAAGCTTTGATATCTCCATATTTCACATGCTTAACTCCAGGAAGCAATGGCTTGAAAGCATCCCTCTTAGAACTCTGACCAGTTAGCGAAAGAGCTCCCATAGTTCTTCCGTGAAATGCCCCAGTTGCGGCAACAATTCTTTTGCCGCGATGAAGACGGGCAATCTTTATTGCTGCTTCATTTGCCTCAGCTCCTGAATTGCAGAAGAAAACTCTTGCGCTCTTATCTGACGTCATTTTCTGAAGTTTCTCAGCAAGCTCTAGCGCCACAGGATGTGCATAGAAGTTACTCACATGGCTTAATTGCTTGATCTGCTTTGAAACTGCGGCCACTATGTCCGGATGATTATGACCAAGAAGATTTGTTGCAATACCACCAAGGAAGTCTAGGTATTTAACCCCATCTAAATCCCAGACTTCAATGCCCTTACCTTTTGAAAGAGAGATGCTTGGGGTTCCATAATTGCTCTGCATTACAGAGTTCCATTTTCTTAGTGACTCTTTATTACCTTTCTTCATGGCTTTACCAACGTTCCACCATCGCCGCTTAAAGCATCAATAAATGCTGGAAGAGATGTGCCATCAATAACCCTTGCAGATGATGCTCCAGACTCAATCGCGTTGATTACTGCTTCAACCTTTGGGACCATCCCACCTTCAAATGAGATCTTCTTCAAATCAGAGATAGTGATTTCGCTTATTAACGAAGAACGATCAGGCCATGCGCTATAAATACCAGGAACATCGGTCAGAAAAAGAGTCTCACTTGCTCGTAGAGAGCCTGCAATAGCTCCTGCTGCAATGTCAGCATTTACATTAAGGGCCCTAGAAGAGCTGTCATTGGCAACTGGAGATATGACAGGTAAATACCCCATGTCTAGTAAATCATTAATGATCTTTGGGTTCACTTTCTTAATCTTTCCAACCAGGCCAAATTTGGCCTCATCCCTTAGCTCAACTTCTAGTAATTGGTTATCACTTCCTGTGATTCCAACTGCAGGAAGTCCAGCGGCAATTAAATCTCTTACTACTGAGCGAAGCACACTTCCGGTTAGGACAAACTCGACAACCTCCATAATTTCCGGAGTTGTGATGCGAAAGCCGTTGACGCTAGATTTTTCTATACCGCGCCTTGCAAGTTCTTTATCTATCTGAGGTCCGCCGCCATGGACAATGACAAATCTCTCGCCCAATTTAAAGCGGCTTGCAATCTCACTCGCCCATTTTCTGGAGTGTTCCCCCATGGCATGACCACCAAATTTAATGACGATCATGTTGAGTAAGCCGAATTCTCGTGAACATATGAGGCAGTTAAGTCATTAGTCCAGATAGTGGCAGAAGAGCTGCCTACCTTTAAATCAATCAGGATCTCTAT
>DDYK01000071.1:181-378 GCA_002347935.1 Actinobacteria bacterium UBA2236 | reverse complement strand
ACTCCATTTAGATCAACATCAATATTGAGTGGATCAATTACCGCATTGGTCGTTCCAATCGCTGCTAACACTCGACCCCAATTAGGATCTTCTCCACCAAGTGCGCACTTAAGAAGATTATTTCTTGCACAAGCTCTTCCCACCTCAACAGCATCTCTCTCGCTCTTAGCATTTATTGTGGTGATTGAAATGATCTT
>DDYK01000071.1:0-154 GCA_002347935.1 Actinobacteria bacterium UBA2236 | reverse complement strand
GCAAATAGCGCCTGCTCAAGCTGCTCATTTGATACCTCGACTCCTGAGGCAGCAGATGAGAGAAAGAGAACTGTGTCATTAGTTGATGTGCACCCATCTGAATCAATTCGATTAAAAGTCTTCTCGCAAACTTTGGTGAAAATTTCATTGGCCA
>DDYK01000059.1:2451-8341 GCA_002347935.1 Actinobacteria bacterium UBA2236 | reverse complement strand
GATGCTGAGAAGAATCCACTATTCCTTGATGAAACAATTACTAGGGCGCAGTTCCAAGCCATGACTGCAGATCTCCTTGATCGCTGCCGTCGCCCATTCCAATCAGTACTCAAAGATGCTGGCATTCCAATTGCCAATATTCATCATGTAGTACTAGTTGGTGGTTCAACCCGCATGCCTGCTGTAGTTGATCTAGTCAAAGAGCTAACTGGCGGAAAAGAGCCAAATAAAGGGGTAAATCCCGATGAAGTTGTAGCTGTTGGCGCCAGCCTTCAAGCCGGTGTCATCAAGGGCGAAGTTAAAGATGTTCTACTACTTGATGTAACTCCACTCTCACTTGGTATTGAAACCAAGGGTGGAATTATGACCAAGTTAATTGAACGCAATACCACGATTCCAACTAAGCGCTCAGAGATCTTTACTACCGCTGATGATAATCAGCCAGCAGTTCAGATCCAGGTCTTCCAAGGTGAGCGCGAAATGGCCGCTTATAACAAGCGCCTGGGAATGTTTGAGTTAACTGGTATCGCTCCAGCCCCACGCGGCATCCCACAAGTTGAAGTTACATTCGACATCGATGCTAACGGTATTGTTCATGTCTCTGCAAAGGATCTTGGAACTGGAAAAGCACAGAGCATGACAATCTCTGGTGGCTCAGCACTTCCAAAAGATGAGATTGAGCGGATGATGAAGGATGCTGAATCACATGCTGATGAAGATAAGCAGCGCCGTGATGAAGCAGAAACTCGCAACACTGGAGACTCTCTGGTCTATCAGACTGAGAAATTCTTAAAAGATAATGCTGAGAAACTAAATGAAGGTGAAGCTGCTACAAAGAAGGTTGAAGTAGAGAGCGCTATGGCAGAGCTAAAGAAACTTCTTGAAGGAGCAGATTATGCGGGCATCAAGAGCGCAACTACCAAGCTATCTGAAGTAAGTCAGCAATTAGGGGCTGCTTTATATGCTGCTAATGCATCGAGCGCTGAAGCACCAAAAGGTGATGATGGCGTTGAAGATGCTGAGATAATTGATGAAAGCAAGTAATGAGTGAAGAGAACAAGAGTGAAGAAGTAGTAGCAGATGAGGCGGTAGCTGAGGTCATTGACCCAGTTACTGCCTTAACTGATGACCTTCAAAGGCTGCAGGCTGAGTTTGCTAACTATCGCAAGAGAGTTGAACGCGATAGAACCCTGGCAAGTGAGGTGGCAATTTCTAGCGTGCTATTTGAGTTTTTAGCCATTCTTGATGATCTCGATCGAGCTGAATCCCACGGCGAGTTAAGCGGGGGATTTAAAGCGATTGCAGAACAGATAACTACTACTACCGCAAAACTTGGCTTAGAAAAGTATGGCAGCTCTCCAGAGACATTTGACCCAAATATCCACGAGGCCCTGCTTCATGAAACATCTGATGAAGTTAAGGAAACAATGGTCACTAAAATCTTGCAGCCAGGGTATAAATATAAAGAGCGAGTCTTAAGACCTGCTCGCGTAGTGGTAACAGATCCGGCCTAGCAATGGCAGCTAAAGATCTCTACGAGAAGGATTATTACGCCATTCTCGGCGTTGATAAGAAAGCTGATGCTGCCACAATAAAAAAAACATATCGCACTCTGGCCCGCGAACTTCACCCAGATAAAACTAAGGGAGATAAGAAGTTAGAGGATCGCTTTAAGGAAGTTAGTGAAGCTTATGAAATCTTAAGTGACGATAAAAAGCGCAGCGAATACGATCAAGCGCGTCAAGCATTTCAATCTGGGGCTTATAGAGCGGGCCAACAATCAACTGGCGACTTTAGTGATTTATTCAGCGGGGGCGGAGACATTTTCTCGCAGTTGTTTACTGGAAGAAGAGGGCCACGAAAAGGACAAGATATTGAAACAGAGATTTCAATTTCTTTTCGAGATGCCTTATTTGGTAAAGAGGTAGATCTCCGCCTTTCTGGACAATCAAGCGCAGGAAGCACAATTACCGTTCGAATTCCTGCAGGAGTTAGCGATGGTTCAAAAGTTCGCGTTAAAGGTCGGGGCGGCCCAGGAGAGGCAGGCCCTGGAGATTTATTTGTTCTTGTAAATGTCATCCCTCACCCAGTCTTTACTCGTAAGGCAGAGAATCTTCATATCATCGTTCCGGTCTCCTTTACAGAAGCAGCGCTGGGCGCTGATATTTCAGTTCCCACAATTGAAGGCGATGAAGTAAAGCTTCGCCTTGCATCCGGAACTCAAAATGGAAAGACCCTCCGTGTAAAAGGGCGCGGAGTTAAGAAGGGCATAAATGCAGGGGATTTATTAGTCACAATTGAGGTTCAAGTCCCGCAGCGAATTGATGGCAAGGCCAAAAAGGCGCTAGAGGAGTTTGCAGCAGCTACCAAGGGTGAAGATTTAAGATCTGAATTTATGCAACGAGCAAGAGCATGAACAGAGATGAAGGCGATGAAGAGCTAGCGCTCTATGTCATTTCAGTTGCGGCAGAACTATCTGGTTTACACCCGCAAACACTGCGTCAATATGATCGCATAGGATTAGTTTCACCATCGCGCGCTCAGGGTCGAGGTCGTCGATACTCACTGCGAGATATAGCGCTTCTACGAAATGTTTCTCGTATGGTTAGTGAAGGCATAAATTTAGCTGGAATAAAGAAAATCATTGAACTGGAATCAGCAATGTCAAATATGGCAATTGAAGTTGCAAAACTTAGAATTGAAGTTGATTCACTCTTAGAGTCAAATCCTGAGAAAGCTTTGGTAGCTAGGCGGCGCACCGATTTGATTATTTACAATTCNNAAAAAAGCAGTTATTCATGGAAAAGTAATACTGTCTTCAGGCAAGGAGGCAGATTACTATGTGGATCTGCGAAGAGTGACCCTTGATTCAATCGCTGCACCGCTAGTTGGTGAGGTAATGCTTGAGCTAACCAAAGATTTAGATTTTGAAGCAGTAGGTGGATTGACTCTTGGCGCAGACCCAGTTGCAACTGCAATGATGCATGTAGCGGCCCAAAAAGGGCGAAAAATAGATGCTTTTGTGGTGAGAAAGGCTGAAAAGGCGCATGGTCTCCAAAGGCGCATTGAGGGCCCAGATGTTGGAGGGAAAAAGGTGCTAGCAGTCGAAGACACTTCAACTACTGGAGGATCAGTGCTTACGGCAGTTGATGCACTGAAAGAAGCCGGCGCAATTGTTGTAGGTGTAGCAGTAATTGTCGAACGAGGAGCTAAAGAAAAAGTTGAGTCTGCAGGTTTAAAATATTTAGCCGCTTACCAACTCAACGATCTTGGTCTGTAGAATTTTTTCTCTTTTTATCTTTTAAAAATTCAATTGCAATCGGGGCAAGACTTAAAACGATAATTAAAGCAACAATTGGTAAGAGATACTTATCAACTGAGCCCTCTAGACGCTCTCCTAGCAAGTAGCCAGCAGAAATTAGGCTCACAGTCCAGATATAACTACCAATAATATTCCAGATGAAAAATTTCTTTGCTGGAATACCGATAATTCCGCAGAGAGGATTAATCAAAGTTCGCACAAATGGAATAAAGTGGGAGAGAATCAAAGCTTTTCCTAAACCATATTTCATCAACCAATGCTCAGTAGTAGCAACTCTTTCTTGATTGAAAAATCTAGAATTGGGACGATCAAAAAACGGCCTGCCATACTTTGCTCCGAGCCAGTGGCCACATTGAGAACCAACTGTTGCAGCAATTGGAGCCCAAATAAGTAATTGCGTGTAACTAAGTTGATTGCCAAATATTTCTTTTGCTGTTCCTGATGCCGCGATTCCTGCCACAAAAAGAAGGGAGTCTCCGGGAAGAAGTAGGCCAACTAAGAGTCCAGTTTCAATAAATAGAGTTGCCAGAACCCCAAGGGTTCCAAGGGTGGCAACAATCTCCTTGGCATCTAAGGGATTCACAGCCTCACCCTAAGGGCTGATTTTGCGCCTTCTCCTTATTTATTAGTCCCCATTCACGCTCAAATTAGGTTTAGCAGGGGGTTTTGCGCCTAAACTGCGCTCCATTGTGCTCAGCGCCGACACAGGTGGCGCTGACCTGAGCAATCCAACGGAGTAAATATGAGAGCCCTTTCAGCGGCCAACTCACTCGTGCAAGTCACGGGTAGCAATCTCAATCTCGTCTATATAGTCCTGGGAGTTTCATTGGTGGCCCTAGCTATCGCCTGGGCGCTTCGCACACAAGTTTTAGCCTCATCTGCTGGAACGCCAAAGATGCAAGAGATTGCAGCAGCGGTTCAAGTAGGAGCTGCGGCATATCTAGCCCGTCAATTTAAAACCCTCTCCTACTTTGTAGTTATCGTCTTTTTACTTCTCTTTGCATTGCCAGGAGATATGGATGTAAAGATCGGTAGATCAATATTCTTCCTAATTGGAGCAGCATTCTCTGCCACTGTGGGATATCAGGGAATGTGGCTTGCTGTGAGAGCAAATGTCAGAGTTGCAGAGGCAGCTCGTCAAGGCTCTGCTGTTAATGCAGTGCAGATTGCATTTAGAACTGGTGGAGTTGTTGGAATGCTCACGGTTGGACTTGGACTCTTTGGCGCATCACTTGTTGTTGTTCTCTATCAGGCAGATGCGCCCTCGGTTCTAGAAGGATTTGGATTTGGCGCTGCGATGCTTGCTATGTTTATGCGCGTTGGCGGCGGAATCTTTACTAAGGCTGCAGATGTTGGAGCAGATCTAGTTGGTAAAGTTGAAAAGAATATTCCAGAAGATGATCCTAGAAATGCTGCAACTATTGCAGATAACGTTGGAGATAACGTTGGAGATTGCGCCGGCATGGCTGCAGATCTCTTTGAATCATATGCAGTGACGCTAGTTGCAGCTTTGATTCTTGGTAAAGCTGGCTTTGGAGATATGGGGCTTGTCTATCCCCTAATCGTTCCAGCGATTGGAATCTTGACTGCAATTCTTGGAATCTTCCTAACTCGCCTGCGTAGTTCAGATAAGAGCGCGATGAGCGCAATTAATCGCTCCTTCTATCTATCTGCGATTATTTCAGCAGCCCTTGTCGGCCTTGCTACATATACCTATTTACCAAGCACTTTTGCAGCTCTCTCTGGCCTTGATGCCACATTCCAATCTGAGGTATCAATTAATCCTAGAACCTTTGCATTTGGCGCAGTGGTTATTGGAATTGTTTTAGCTGCTGCAATCCAGATGCTAACTGGCTTCTTTACTGAAGTTGGTAAGCGCCCAGTTAATGATGTAGCAGCATCCTCACAAACTGGAGCTGCAACAGTAATTCTTGCTGGCGTTTCTGTTGGTTTTGAGTCAGCGGTTTATTCAGCGCTATTAATTGCTGCCGGTGTCTTTGGCGCATATCTATTAGGCGGCGGAGTAATCGTTCTCTCACTATTTGCTGTCGCACTTGCTGGTTGCGGACTACTAACTACCGTGGGAGTAATTGTGGCGATGGATACCTTTGGACCGATTTCAGATAATGCTCAAGGAATTGCTGAGATGAGCGGTGATGTAAAGGGTGAAGGCGCAAAGATTCTTACCTCACTTGATGCTGTCGGTAATACCACCAAGGCAATTACTAAAGGAATTGCAATTGCAACTGCTGTTCTAGCAGCAACTGCTCTCTTTGGAGCATTTACTGATGCGATAAAGAGTGCGGTAAAAGAAGCAGTTGGAAGCGCTACAGAACTTGCATCTCAATACAGTGGGGTCCTAGATGTTGCAGATCCAAGAAATCTAGTTGGATTAATTATTGGTGCATCAGTGGTATTTCTCTTCTCAGGTCTTGCCGTTAATGCAGTATCAAGAGCTGCGGGCGCAGTTGTTATGGAAGTTAGAAATCAATTCAAGATTCATCCAGGAATTATGAAGGGGACAGAGAAACCAGATTATGCTCGAGTAGTTGATATCTGTACTCGCGA
>DDYK01000059.1:298-2418 GCA_002347935.1 Actinobacteria bacterium UBA2236 | reverse complement strand
TCAATTGGCACCGGAACTCTTATGGCGGTCTTCCTAGCTAACTCTGGTGGAGCATGGGATAACGCTAAGAAGATGGTTGAAGATGGTAACTATGGCGGCAAGGGATCTGATGCCCATGCTGCAACTGTTATTGGAGATACTGTCGGTGATCCATTTAAAGATACTGCAGGCCCTGCCATTAACCCACTTATCAAAGTGATGAACTTAGTTGGGCTTCTAATAACTCCGGCCATTGTCGCATTTGCTCTAGAGGGCAATGAGAGAACTAGCCAGATAATTGCAGCAGTAGCAACGGCAGTTATCATCGCGGCTCTAGTTCGCAGCCGTCGCTCCTCTACCTTGATTGGCTAAAGCTTGGCAAAGAACTTAAAGAAGCTGGTGATAGTTGAATCACCGGCAAAGGCTAGAAAGATTGGTGGGTATCTCGGCGATGAATACATCGTCGAGGCCTCCATCGGCCATATCCGCGATCTGCCGCAGCGCGCAGCAGATATTCCCAAAGAGGTAAAGAAGTTTGCCTGGTCGCGCGAGGGTGTAGATATAGAAAATGGTTTTGCTCCGCTTTATGTAATTAACCCTGACAAAAAACAAAAGGTGGCTGAGTTAAAAGAGCTACTAAAAGAATCTGAAGAGTTAATTCTGGCGACCGATGAAGACCGCGAAGGTGAAGCAATCGCCTGGCACCTAATGGAGATTCTGAAGCCAAAGGTTCCAGTAAAGAGAATGGTCTTTAATGAAATAACTAAGGAAGCAATTTTAAAGGCGGTAAATGAAACTCGTGATATCGATGAGCGTTTAGTTGATGCACAAGAAACCAGGCGAGTATTAGATAGGCTTTTTGGATATCGCCTATCCCCTGTTCTTTGGAAAAAAGTGATGCCAAGAATCTCAGCAGGGCGTGTGCAATCAGTTGCAACTCGCTTAATTGTTGAAAAAGAGCGCGAGAGAATGGCATTTATCGCATCCTCTTGGTGGGATTTAACTGCGCAAACTGATCAGAACTTCATAGCACGACTAATTTCTGTTGATGATAAGCGCCTTGCGACAACTAACGACTTTGATTCAAATGGCTCCTTAAAAGAAAAGAACGCGTCAAATATCCTTCTTCTTAATCAAGGCTCTGCTGAAAAATTAACGGCCTCACTTGAAGGTAAGAAATTAACTGTCAAATCAATTGAAGATTCTCCAAGAACAGAGAGACCAAAGCCTCCCTTTACCACCTCCACAATGCAGCAAGATGCTGGATCTCGCCTTGGGTGGGGAGCGCAATTAACAATGCGAATTGCGCAGAGCCTCTATGAAGGTGGCTTCATCACCTATATGCGAACTGACTCTGTCAATCTTTCACAAACTGCAATAAACGCAGCGCGAAGCGCTGCGCAATCTCTCTATGGCAAAGACCATATTCCAGATAGGCCAAGGTTCTATGAAGGCAAAACTAAGAATGCTCAAGAGGCTCATGAAGCAATCCGTCCTGCGGGAGATTCCTTTAAGACGCCGGGTGAGCTTGCACCTGAATTAACTCGTGATCAGTTAGCTCTATATGATCTAATTTGGAAGCGCACCGTTGCATCACAGATGGCTGATGCTAAAAAAATGCAAGCAAGGGTTGATTTTGATGTAACAACCTCTGATGGAAAAGCTTGCATCTTTAGAGCTAATGGCAGCGTCATTACATTCCCAGGATTTCTTGCCGCTTATGAAGATGTAAGTGATGAAAAGAGCGATGAAGAGGGCGATAGGCGTCTTCCACCGATGAAAATTGGGCAAGATGTTGTTGCTACTAAGTTCTTATGTGAGGGCCATGAAACTAAGCCACCAGCTCGTTATACCGAACCAACTTTGGTTAAAAAGCTAGAAGAGCTCGGTATTGGGCGGCCATCAACCTTTGCCTCAATTATTCAAACTATCCAAGATCGCGGTTATGTAGTTAAAAGAGGAAGAGCTCTAGTACCCACATTTCTAGCATTTTCAGTAACTGGCCTACTTGAGCAACACTTCTCAAAATTAGTTGATTATGAGTTCACCGCCTCTATGGAGGAAGACTTAGACCGAATCGCAAACGGGGAGGAGGAGAGGCTTAATTGGTTAACTAAATTCTTCTTTGGCCATGATGGCCA
>DDYK01000059.1:0-251 GCA_002347935.1 Actinobacteria bacterium UBA2236 | reverse complement strand
GAGATACGCGTTGGAAGATATGGCGCATATCTTCAAGAGGGAGCAGGAGATGAGCGAAAGTTCGCCAATATCCCTGAAGGCTTAGCCCCTGATGAATTAACTTTAGAAAAAGCTATTGAACTTCTAGCAGCTCCATCAGGTGAGCGAGAACTGGGCCTTGATCCAAGTACTGGTCTTCAAGTAATTGCAAAATCTGGAAGATTTGGACCTTATATAACCGAGGTATTTCCTGAGGTAGTTAGCGAAGATGG
>DDYK01000018.1:4387-5295 GCA_002347935.1 Actinobacteria bacterium UBA2236 | reverse complement strand
ACAACAGGACCCAGAATTACTCCCAGAACCAACGGGGTATTTGGAATTCCAAATCTACGGAAGAGATATCCGACAAAGCCCAGGACAAAGGCTAAACGCAGATCAAATGTGGAGTTATTTAGGCTGTAGGCGCCAAGTAGGCCAAAAGTGGTTATTCCCGCATATAAATAATGCCTTGGAAGACGAAGAAGTTGAATCCAAACTCGAATTAATGGCAAATTAATCAAGAGTAGAAGTGTATTTCCAATAAATAAGCTTGCAATCAAAGTCCAAACTAGTGGCGCATTCATTTCAAAGAGCATTGGACCAGGCTGAATATTGAAGTTTCTTATCGCAACCAACATGATTGCAGCTGTTGCTGAAGTTGGAAGTCCTAGCGCAAGCATTGGGACTAAAACTCCTGCGGCATTGGCATTATTTGCCGCCTCAGGGCCCGCAACTCCCTCAATAGCGCCGTTTCCGAATTCATCTTTATTTTTAGATAACTTCTTTTCCACAGAGTAACTAATGAAAGTTGGAATCTCTGATCCTCCCGCTGGGATAATTCCCATAGGAAATCCAATTGCAGTTCCTCTTAGCCAAGGCTTCCAGGAACGTCGGAAATCTTCCCGGTCCATCCAAACTTTTCCTTTTACTGGAAGCACCTGCCAACTCTTATCCTGGAAACGACTTGCATAGTAAATAACTTCACCAAGTGCAAAGAAAGAAATGATGACAACAATTACTTCAAGGCCATCTGTTGCTTCTTGAATTCCAAATGAGAGTCTATTGATTCCAGTTTGTTGATCAGCTCCAACAAGTCCAAAAATTAAGCCAACAGATAATGAAACTAATCCTCTAACCCTTGATGACCCAAGTAGGGTTCCAACTGTTGCAAAAGCAAAAACAATTAACGCTACATATCCAGC
>DDYK01000018.1:3735-4382 GCA_002347935.1 Actinobacteria bacterium UBA2236 | reverse complement strand
GTAAGAGCTGCTCCTGCTCTGCCGCTTTTTGCCATCTTATGGCCTTCAACGGAAGTAATTACTGAGCCAGCCTCACCTGGCGTATTTAGTAAAATTGAGGTCGTAGATCCACCATACATCGCACCATAAAAGACAGCAGCAAACATGATTAGAGCTGATGTGGGATCAACCGAGAGAGTTACGGGCAGAAGTAGTGCAATAGCAAGAGCTGGACCAATTCCTGGAAGAACTCCAACTAGCGTTCCAAGAAAGGTTCCAAGTAATCCATAAAGTAGATTCTGAGCTGTTAGGGCGTTTGAAAAACCTTCAAGTAATAAATCTAGATTTCCCACTTATCCCTCTACTTCTCTGGCAAGGCCAAGTAAGTTTTCAAAAATTCCATCAGGTAGAAATATTCTTAAACCTTTAGAAAATACGAAGTAGACAACTACGGCGAACACAAAGGAAATTAAAATATCTTTCAAATACTTTCTAGATCCAAATGCATATGCCACTCCAAAGAAGGTTAGAGAAGCAGCTGCGATATATCCGGCAGGCTCAAGTAAAAGGATATGAATCAGAATTGAAGCTAGAAGAATTGACATAGTTTTGATATCAGGACGCAGCAAAGGATTTCCAACCTCAGTCCCCTCAGCGATTCCTAGCTT
>DDYK01000018.1:3159-3703 GCA_002347935.1 Actinobacteria bacterium UBA2236 | reverse complement strand
AAAACAAATAACCCGAGCAATAGAAATGCTAAGGCAAAAATTGCTTCAGCAAGTACTGCTCGGGTTACTTTAATCATCTACTTATTAAGTTTTTTTATAGACCGATTTCAGCGATAAATGCCTTTATCTCTGGGATATGGGTCTTTAAGAAGGCGTTGAAATCTTTGCCTCCAGCAAATTCGTCATACCACTTGTTGGTTGCAAGAACTTGCTTCCAAGTATCGGTAGAACGCATTACATCCAAAACCTTCACAAAGTTAAGGCGATTGGCTTCGCTAATGTCAGCTGGTGCCATAACTCCGCGCCAGTTTCCATAAACCAAGTTATACCCCTGCTGAATAAAGGTTTTGCCCTTTACGCCAGCGATTGGCTTAGGAGATGAAATTCCAAGAATGCGTAGTCTGTTATCTGCAACATATGGCAGAACATCAACGATTCCGATAACTCCAACTGGGGCTGCTCCGCTTAGAACCTTAGTAAGTGGCTCTGATCCGGTACCAACAACATAGTTGAGCTTGGAGATTGGAACATTAGCGGTCTTAAG
>DDYK01000018.1:368-3105 GCA_002347935.1 Actinobacteria bacterium UBA2236 | reverse complement strand
GTGTTAACGTCATTTACAAACTGATTCAAAGTCTTGTACTTGGAATTAGCTGGAACGAAGATTGCGTTGTATTCACGCATTACTCGCGCAATTGGAACAGATGCAAGAAGATCAGAAGTATTCTTGTTTGCTACCTGCGCCATGCCACCTGTTAGTGCAATACCAATGATAAGAGCTGCATTCTGCTTACCCTTAATGGTCTGGAAGTGGGCAAGACCGGTAGTTCCACCAGCGCCTGGCTTAAAGTCTGTTGTAGTTGAAGTTAACAAACCTTCAGCAATTAGCGTTTTGGAGATTGCTTCAGTTGTTGCTGAATAACCTCCAGGACCTGCAGGTACAGTCCAATCAATTGTGGTTAGTGGCTTTAGATCTGGATACCACCAACGAAGGCTGCCAGCAGCTGTTCCAACGGTAACTTTGGTGCAGGTGAGGTTTGAGCCCTCTACGCCGCGAGCCTTAGCAACCATTCCAGCGCGTCCGCACTCATCTCCAGCTTTTGCTTTTGATGATGGAACTTTTGCAGCACTTGCTGCTGTCGTACCAGACATAACTAGCGCAAATGAAGTTAGCGCTACTGCTGCCGCAGTAAGTGTTTTTTTCAAAGACATTTGTTCTCCTATTTTGTTCTCTCGAGGGTGAGAGAAGAGCCATACCGTATCGGCCCCGATAGCTTGAGAGAAGGCGTTTTCAGCCTCAGATTGATAACGATTCTGAAAAAACCAGCGTAAATCAGCCTAGTGCCCTAATTCTTTGAGCTTCTCCCCAGATACCCGATAGACAGTCCATTCATCCATCGCCTCGGCTCCCAGGCCTTTATAAAACTCGATGGCTGGTGAGTTCCAATCAAGGACCCACCATTGAAAGCGCCCATATCCTCGTTCTATGCAGACTTTAGCTAAGTGTTGCAAAAGAGCTTTGCCATAACCCCGCCCGCGAAACTCAGGTTTTACATATAAATCTTCAAGATAGATTCCGTGCTTGCCCTGCCAAGTTGAATAATTCAGAAACCAGATGGCCATCGCTACAACTTGGCCCTCTACTTCGATCAAGTCGGCGAAGACGCTTGGATTCGGCGCAAAGATTGTTTCAAGAATCTCTTTCTCTGTAGCTTTAACTTCCTCTGGAGCTTTTTCATAGAGCGCAAGATCTTTGATGAGTTGTAGAATTGCTCCAGCATCCTCTTGTTTTGCGGGGCGTATATTCAAAAGCGTTCCTCCATTATTGAATTTCCACCATCTACAACAATTGATTGTCCAGTGATATATGAAGCTTCCTCACTTACTAGGAAGGCAACAGCGGCTGTGACTTCCTCTGCTCTACCACCTCTGCCAAGTGGAACAAATCTGCCCTGCTCTTTCTCTTTATCGGATATGGAATCTGTCGCAATCCAACCAGGAAGAATTGCATTACAAGTAATTGAGTTCTTTGCCTCATCTAGGGCTAACGCCTTTGTCAGACCGACCATTGCAGCTTTTGCTGAAGCATAAATAGGTTGATTTTTCATCGCCATTATTGCCCCTGTAACGCTACTAATCATCACAATGCGTCCACTTTTAGATTTTCTTAGAAGAGGAAGAGCGTATTTAGTCACTAAAAATGCGCTATCTAAGTTTCTTGCCATTCCAAGGCGCCAGTTAGAGAGCTCAATATTTGCTACATCTCCTGCCTCGCTATCTCCGGCTGGATTTGAGATGCTGGTCATCCCTGCGTTATTGACCAGAATATCTAGTGAATCAATGTTAGAAAATAACTCCTTAACTTGTCTTTCGTCGCATAAATCTGCAACTAAGCCACGTGCTTGAATCTCAGTTGCTCTATCAAAAATTCGATTAGAAGTAGAAGTAATTATCACCTCTGCTCCAAGCTGCTTTAAAGCAGTTGCTGAAGCAAAGCCAATTCCAGAACTTGAACCTGCGCCAGTAATTAAGGCTTTTTTGCCCTTGAGAGAGAACACGGCAGACACTTTAGTGAACTCCCCTCTAGAATCGCTACCAAAGAATCTTTGATTTGAGGTGAAGCTATGTTTACGTGGGGAGTTTCTACCTCGTCATATCAAATTGAAGGAGCTGCCCGCGAGGGTGGTCGCAGAGATTCAATCTGGGACACCTTTAGTCGAATTCCAGGCGCAGTAGCAAATGGTGACAATGGAGATATCGCCTGCGATCACTATCACCGATATGAGCAAGATTTAGATCTCATTAAGTGGCTAGGTGTTGATGCTTACCATTTTTCCATTGCATGGTCGCGAGTTATACCAACTGGAACTGGAGCTATTAACAAAACTGGAATTGATTTTTATAACAGATTAATCGATGGCGCACTTGAGCGAGGTATAACGCCTTGGCCAACGCTGTATCACTGGGATCTTCCCCAAGATCTTCAAGACAGGGGTGGTTGGAATAATCGAGATTGCGCTAAGTGGTTTGCAGAGTATGCCTTTCAAATGGCTGAACACTTTTCTGATCGAGTAAAAAACTGGGTGACTATCAATGAGCCATTTTGCAGCGCATGGCTTGGTCATCTCTATGGAGTTATGGCCCCTGGGATTAAAGATCTTCAGATAGCGATAAATGCCTCCCACCACCTGCTTCTTGGCCATGGTTTAGCAGTAAAAGCTTTGCGAGAAGTTAGCCAAGAGAGCAATATTGGAATTACTCTAAATTTCACCCCAGCTATAACTCTTGGTAGCAGTGATGATGACCAACTAGCGGTAAAACTTGCAGATGGATTTGATAAT
>DDYK01000018.1:0-121 GCA_002347935.1 Actinobacteria bacterium UBA2236 | reverse complement strand
AATTCGAATAAATAGCGATTACAGTCCTAAGGAAATATTCATCACTGAAAATGGTTCTGCTTGGGATGATGAAGTAGTTGATGGAGAAATTTTAGATAGCAAACGCGTGAGCTATCTAGAA
>DDYK01000041.1:11877-22320 GCA_002347935.1 Actinobacteria bacterium UBA2236 | reverse complement strand
TAAGTGAGTTAGCAATAATCTCGGCAATTTGTCGTGGCGCTTTACCAGCGCCTTTGGCAAGTGCTAGCGCAATTGAAGTTGCATAATCGCCATGGTCGCGATTTTTTGGTCGCTCCAAAGTAATCTCATTAATAGCTCGATTGGAACTTAACTCAGCTGGCAGTTCCCCATTTTCGATAGCGGCTTTGATCGACTGCAAAATCGCAGTAGCTAGCAGCTGATGAGGGGCAAGCTCAATGGAATCTGGTGAGTTATAGGCCGACACCTAGATAAGGCTACCGATAACCGGCATTGTCCTGCGGAAGGGAGAAGTAGCGCTCAAGGCTCAAAATCAAGAGCAAATTTTCATCTAGAGCCTTGCTGCTTAATTTATTTCTCCCGATGGCGTTATGCAGGAGTTATCGGACAGATTCAAGAAGGCTCTTCGCTTACTTACCCTTACCGTGAGGAATTTTTCTCCTTGAGATTTCCTAGGTATCCTTGCGCCTCCACATCTTGCGGGAGTGGTGAAATGGCAGACACGCAGGTCTTAGGAACCTGTGCTTCGGCGTGTGGGTTCAAGTCCCACCTCCCGCACCAAACTTAATTCTTTAAAGTGTTTACCTTGAATCCACTCATTAGAGTGATTTTTCAGCCTATCCCAGGCTTATGATCACTGCGCGCTTTACCCATAGCTGACTCCATCACCCCATTTTCAAGCCAGAGCTAGTCGTGGGAAGATTCAGGCCCCTACAAAGGAATCATAAGAAGCGCTGAACTATTTAGGAGCTGAACAAAGTGGCAGACAAAAACTTTTTATCTTGGGTTGGATTCAAGGGTGAAGAAAGCGATGCCAGTAAAACAAATCTTGCCGCAGGTTCAGCTTCGCTAGAACGCATCCGCGAACTTGAATCCCAGTTAAACGATCTTCGTTCTCGCCGCGACATCACAGGGCTAAGCAAGGAAGAGTTTGAAATTCTGGCAACAGAGACTGCGATGTCGATTATTCGCACTGCTCAACAGCGTGAAGCTAAAGCAAGCTCAAGTGCAGAGAAAGTATTAAATGAGAGTAAGAAGTTAGCAAGTTCAACTCTAGAACAAGCTGAAGCAAAAGCTAAATCACTTCTTGCCCAAGCTGAGTCGCGCGGTCGTAAATATATTGAAGCAGCAGAAAGTGATGCATCAGATATTCTCTCCAAAGCAAATTCGGAAGCTGAGGATCTTCTTACCAGCAAGAAGCGTGAGGGCAGTGCAATTACAGCTACTGCCAAGAGAGAGGCAGAGCGACTAATTCTTGAAGCAAGCACTGAAGTTTCAGAATATAGAAACTGGCTCGCTGGAGTTATTTCAGAGGCAGAGCGTCTCTATCGAATTCAGAGCCAATCACTTGATTCAGCCGAAAATGCCATCTCGCAATCCAGACAGAGGCTTGAGAGCGCCTTTAATCGACTAGCCGAGCTACAAAAGCAAGTCATCTCAGCCATCTCTGCAGATGGCACACCGAGCGCCGACACAAGAGTGGCTGCCAGAATTAGCGCGGCAAAAAACGGAGAAGCCAAGATTGAGGCAAAGAAAGCTCCAGGTAAGAAGAGCGCAACTAAGAAACGTCGGTGATGTCTTCTAGTAGTCGTTACATCCACTCAGTTGACGGCCTTAGAGCCGTTGCAGTTCTTGCAGTTCTGCTCTACCACCTAGGTATTGATTGGATTCCAGGTGGTTTTCTTGGCGTTGATCTCTTCTTTGTCATCTCAGGTTATGTAATTACTGGGCTTATTCTTGACTCAATCGAAAGATCAGGCACTTTTGATCTAAGGGCCTTTTATTTAAGTCGCATAAGAAGATTAGTTCCGGCTCTAGTTGCCATGATTATCTTTACTCTTCTCTTTATTGGCGTTTATGCTCCAGAGACAGTAAGAAGATTTGTCTCTGATATTGGATATGTCTTATCAGGATCTATGAACTGGGCACTGGTAGCAAGGCAGCAAGATTACTTTGAAAGCATTGGCCGCCCTCCTTTATTGCAGCACACCTGGTCGCTAGCAGTGGAAGCACAGTTTTATCTGATCTGGCCGCTAGTCCTTCTTTTTATTTTGAAGTACTTCGGAAAAAAGAGAGTTTCAATTGTCGCCCTTGCAATTGCCATCGCATCTGGGGTTGCTCTCTTTGCCTACTCGGTGCAGATTGATACTCAAGCATCAGCAATTAGCCATGTCTACTTTGGCACTGATACTCACTCCATTGGATTATTTCTTGGATCTGCTTTAGCTGTCAGTTGGAAACCAGCAAATCTCACCAGAGAGATAAGCAAGAGAGCTCAAGACTTCATTGATCTAATTGGGGTAGTTGGTTTGCTTGGGCTACTTGGAACATTTCTCTTTATCAATGAAAGTGATCCAACGCTCTATCGAATCGCATTCCCGCTATCTGCTCTATTTGGATGTGCCACTCTAATCTCAGTTGTTCATCCTGCCTCAAGATTTGCACCAATACTGAGCACTAAAGCGCTGATTTGGATTGGTGAGCGATCCTATGGAATCTATCTCTGGCACTGGATTGTCTTTCAATTAACCAGGCCATCACTTGATTTAGTTGGAGATGACTGGGCTCTCTATGCTTTAAGAGTATTGATTGTATTTGCCCTTGCCGATATCTCACTTCGCTACATCGAGATACCAGTAAGACGCGGATATTTCGAGCTCTGGTTCCGCGGCATGAAATATCGCACCAAGGCAGTGCGAATCAGACAGAAACTCTCAACGCTATTAACTGTAATTGCCCTACTTGGCGCAACGACTCTTGTTGCTAATGATGGTATAAAAAAGGCAGATGAAATTGCAGCGCAAGAGAAATTAGCAGCCGAGGTTTCAGAACCCGTTGATCAAGTAATCACCAACCCTGATAGCCCCGGGCTATGGGTCACAGGAGATTCGGTAATTCTTGGTATCAGAAATGTTCTAGCTCAATTTGAGCGAATTGAGTTAATTAATGCCAGAGTTGGCAGACAAATTGGCGAGCTGATTGAAGTGGCAAAAACTGATCAGCAATTCGTTGGCGCCTCCCCAGTGGTACTAAATCTTGGAAACAATAATCGCTTGGTAGAGAGCGATGTTGTGGAGCTAATGGAAGTAATTAAGAATCAGCCAAAAATCATTGTAGTAAATACTGCTGTTCCAAGGTCTTGGAAGGATGAAAATAACGCACTAATAAAGAGTGTCACCTCGCGATATCCCAATACAATCTTGGTTGATTGGGATTCCATATCAGCAAATCATCCAGAGTTCTTTGCCTCCGATGGAGTTCATCTAAATCCACCGGGAGTTAATGCTTATGTCTCTGCAATCCGCGAAGTTTTACAGAAATAAAAAGACCGCCTCTATTTTTTTAAGAAGCGGTCCCTTTTAGTAATTTAATTAGTTCTGATACTTGCCCTTTAGTGAAAACTTAGCAGCATCAACTTTTGTGCCATCTGAATAGACTGATTGCAGTAGGAACTGGGTTCCACCTTCATCACTTGCAAGCGCGATATCAAATGAGAGCTGATCTGCTCCAACTGTTGAAACTTCAACAAAGTCAACGGCGTTATAGGAGACAGATANNACTCCGCCAGATGCATTTCTAATCGCAACAAAGCCAGTTGGGGCTTCATAGGCTGTAATTGCAGGCTCTTCACTTTCACTCTCTGATGGTTCTGCACTTGGCTCCTCAGAAACTGTTTCTGTTGGAGTTGGCGCTGCGTCATCATCATCACTTGATGAGTTAGTGAGTGCAAAAATTGCAAGGAGTACAACTCCTGCAATTACCAAAAAGAGAACGTTATTTGACTTCTTTGCCGGTGCTTGAGCAGCAGGAGCGCTCGCGCTCTTTGCTGGAGCAGGCGATGATGAAACTGAAGTTGTAGCTCTTGAAGGAACTGGTGGAATCACAATCTTTGAAAGATCATTTCTTGAGCTAGCTTTCTTGGAACTTCTCTTTGCAGGGCGCTTTGCAGCAGCTTTCTTAGGTGCACGCTTACTTGACTTCTTAACAACTCTCTTCGCAGCTTTCTTTGCAGGGCGCTTTGCAGCAGCTTTCTTAACGCGCCGCTTTGCAGAAGCTTTCTTCTTTGCCGCCACTATTACTCCTTCGCTCTAAAACTTTGGGCACTTACTCTTAGTAATTTAACTAGGAGCGCGCTTTTCTATTCCAAGCCTACCTGCGAGTGCGCGCTTTCTACGGTTATGAAAGGGAGAGAAAAGGTGAAATTTTTGGGGCTATTTGCGCTAGAGCTTTGCCTCTATGGCTAATTGAATCCTTCATCTCAGGGCTCATCTGCGCCGTTGTGATATCAAAGCCCGTTGGTTGAAATATTGGGTCATAGCCAAAACCTTGATTTCCTCTGGGGCTATCAATTATCTGACCCAATAGCTCACCCCTAGAAATAATGCTCTGACCATCGGGCCTGGAAAGTGCCAATACTGCAATAAATGATGCTGATCGCTTAGTTATCCCCGCCATCTGCCTTAAGACTTTGGCATTGTTTGCTGCATCATCACCATGTACTCCGCTATAGCGAGCCGAGAAGATTCCAGGTTCGCCATTGAGAGCATCTATTGCTAGCCCGCTGTCATCAGCTAAGGCAGCAAGTCCTGAGATCTGGGTAACTGTGCGCGCTTTAAGAAGAGCGTTCTCTTCAAAACTATTTCCTGTCTCCTCAATATCGCCGATATCTAGATCTGCCATAGAGATAAGTGAAATTTCTGGAGCATGAATTTTTAGCATCCGCTCAACCTCTAAAACTTTGCCCGTATTTCTGGTAGCCAATACTAAAGTTTTCTTCACTTGCCACAATTTTTTCTAGTTAGCTAGCGCTTGAGCCTGAAGCGATGCAATCTGCTTACAGCCATTTGCTCCAAGATCTAACAACTTATCAAGCAGAGCTCTATCAAAGGGTTCTCCCTCTGCAGTTCCTTGAACTTCAATATATTTACCCTCGCCAGTGCAGACAATATTCATATCAGTCTGGGCCCTAACATCTTCTTCATAGCAGAGATCAATCATTGGCTCACCATCGATGATTCCCACGCTAACTGCAGCAACTGAACCAATAAGAGGTGATTTGCCAGAAATGTGCCCCTGCTTCATAGCCCAAGAGATTGCATCACTTAGGGCAACAAAAGCACCTGTGATAGCTGCTGTTCTAGTTCCGCCATCTGCTTGAAGTACATCACAATCTAAAACAATTGTGTTCTCACCTAGTGCTTTGAAATCCACAATTGCTCGAAGTGATCTACCAATTAATCTTGAGATCTCTTGAGTTCTACCGCCCAATTTTCCTTTAACGCTCTCGCGATCTGAGCGGCTATGGGTAGCCCTTGGCAGCATCGCATACTCACTAGTGACCCATCCTTTGCCACTTCCCACTAACCAACGAGGAACTCCAGGTGTAAAAGATGCAACACAGAGGACTCGAGTATTCCCGAAGGAAACTAGCACTGAGCCTTCAGCGTTATTAAGCCAATTTCGCTCGAAACTAATGGGTCGAAGTTGCTCTAAGCCTCGATTATCGCTGCGCGCTACCTCTGACACTTAAATACTCTCCATTTCATTTAATTAAATCTGACCCTTTACAAAATTAACTTCAGGGCCAAGAAAGCGTCTTGCTAGATGGGTAAAGGTAGCGGTGTCACCGCTAGAAATGAATTGATGACTAGGCGCGCTCTTATCACTTCTTAAAAGAGAGTTTTCAATTAAGACTTTATAGAGCTCCTTTGCTGTCTCTTCCGCACTTGATACTAAGTTGACCTCACTTCCCATTACATAGGAAATTACTCCGGTAAGGAGCGGATAGTGAGTGCAACCCAAGACTAAGGTATCAATCTCAGCCGCCTTTAGTGGCGCTAGATATTGCTGAGCGACCTTGGTTACCTCATCTCCCGAGGTTAAGCCGCTTTCAACAAATGAAACAAACTTAGGACAGGCTAGAGCTGTTATCTCCAGGTGAGGCGCAGCAGCAAAGGCATCGTTATATGCCTTGGAATCTATTGTGGTCTGGGTTCCAATAACTCCTACCTTGCCATTTTTACTTGCAGCAACAGCTCTACGAACTGCAGGTTGAATCACCTCAATAACTGGAATTGAATATCGCTCTCTGGCATCTCGGAGCATCGCAGCGCTTGCAGTATTGCAGGCGATAACAATTGCCTTCACCCCGGCCTTTACTAAAGAATCCATAATTTCCAAGGCAAAGGAGCGAACCTCAGCCAGCGGCCTTGGTCCGTAGGGGCCCCTGGCAGTATCGCCGAAGTAGATCAGGGCCTCATTAGGCAATTGATCGATAATCGCCCTGGCTACTGTTAGGCCACCAAGACCAGAGTCAAAGATGCCGATTGGAGCTGAACTATCCTTATCGGCCATAGCAGCAAGTCTAAAGGTGCTTATCAATATGGCCGCTTCTCTGGCAGTGGCTGAAAATCTGCCCTAACCACCTGCAGATATGTCCGTTTTGCCCTGAAAAAAAAGGAACATTTCTTAGGAATTGCCGAAGAAGTGACTTGAATTACCAGTGAGTAGCGAGCACCCTTTCACCTGATCGTAGCTGCCGAGACTTCATATGGGTCTGCGGAAGAGGCGATCGCTCGGCCCAATTGAGTCGAGCAAACCTAACTGCCCACGGAGGCTTATAGAAATGCAACTAGACGCAACTCAGTGGAGCACGGTCTACAACATCCTCTCCTTTGGACTTGTATCCATGCTCGCAACAACCGTCTACACCCTTGTTTCACAGAACCGCGTTCTTCCTAAGTACCGTAACGCGCTTGTTCTTTCATCAATGGTCACCTTCATTGCTGCTTATCACTACTTAAGAATCTTTGATTCTTTCAAGGATGCAACAACAGAAGGCACATTTACTGTATTAACCGATTACAAAGTAAGTTCAATGGCATTTAATGAGGGATACCGCTACGTTGACTGGATCCTTACCGTGCCACTACTTCTTGTTGAGGTAATCGCTGTATTAGCCCTTGCTAAAGAAGCGGCTCGCTCACTAATCACACGCCTCGTTCCTGCATCAGCAGCAATGATCGCGCTTGGTTATCCAGGAGAAGTTTCTGCAGACCAGGGTGAGAAGATTATGTGGGGCGTACTCTCCACAATTCCATTCCTCTATATCCTTTATGTTCTCTTCGTAGAGCTTGGTAAGTCTCTAGATCGTCAGCCAGAGGGAGTTGCAGCCACTGTTGGTCGCCTCCGTCTCCTGCTGATTGCTACCTGGGGCGTTTATCCAATCGCCTACCTCCTACCAATCATCGATGCAGATGGAGCAGCAAGCTCTGGAGCATTCGTTGGACGTCAAGTTGGTTACACCATCGCTGACATAGCAGCTAAGTGCGTATTCGGTCTAACAATTCTAAAGATCGCACGCATGAAGTCAGTTGCTGAAGGAATGAAGGACGATCACTAAGAAGTAAAGAATGTAGGAATCAGGGCCTGGGAGACCAGGCCCTGATTCTTTTTAATTTGGAGTAATTTCCTCCAGTAGGCCCTGCTGGAGCCAACCAATCCAGGAATAAACTGCATAGACAGCTTTCATGGGATCACTTTCGATCATCACTTCATATTTATTATGAATCGCCTTTGTATCAATATCCGCGCTCTCTTTTCCTCCGCCTCCAATTCCAAGTCTCACCGCTAGCGCAAGCCTTAAATCATTAAGACCTGAGAGCCAATCCAGTATTTCTGCGTTACCAATAATCAGCTTAAAAGAGCTCTTATCGATGGGTATTTGGCCAGGGGTAATCTCATCTATCTCGCCTTGGCTAGTTAAAGCTTGGTAAATGATTCGAGCATGCGCTTTTTTCTTTTCGCGAAGGCCGTATTCGGTGTAGCGGCGAAATTCGCTAGATGAAGCTGAGTCTTGATAAGCATCAGGAAAGAGTCTGCGAAGAACGGGATCTTCAGGGAGCTCATCAGAATCAGAGATTCCAACTAAGTGCGATAGTGGATCGCTAGCCTCCGCGTGAGAATCTCCTTGGGAGAGAAGCTCTAGAAGTTGCTCGCTCAGACTTATTAATACCTGTGATTCTTGAGTTGAAATCTCAATCGAAATATCACCATTTTCTTCTCGTTTAAATGATGACATTTAATTAATACTCATTATCTCTTTGTAGCGTTGCCCATAAGCCATATTCATGAAGCCGCTGAACATCTCGCTCCATCTCCTCACGCGTGCCACTTGAAACTTGCGCTCTTCCCTCATTGTGAACTTTTAGCATTAGCTCAGTTGCTTTCTCTTTTGAGTATCCAAATAGCACCATAAAGACATAGGTCACATAGGTCATTAAATTAACAGGGTCATCCCAGACTATGCAGACCCATGGTCTATCTGCCTTTAAATCAAATTGACTATCTACTTCAGTAGCGGTGCCTAGCGCCATTGCCTACCTAGAGTTCGTTATTGGATTGATCATCTGGCCCTTTGCGAAGGCCGGCATGAATCTCTTTGCATGTTGGACAGATTGGAAACTTATTTGGGTCACGAGATGGAATCCATCTCTTGCCGCAGAGCGCTGTTACAGGTTTTCCAGAGACAGCAGATTCAACAATCTTTTCTTTGCGAACATAATGCGAAAATCTTTCATGATCGCCTGTATCTAGCTGCTCCTGAGTGCGAGTATCAATCAAGGTATCGCCATCACTACTTGGTTTTCCTCTACCAAATAGCCCCATCACCTGGGTTAGCTCAAAAGCTTGCTTCATAGCGCTAATAATAGGGCGAGTAGGAAGAGCTCCAAGTGCTAACTCTGGGGCCGTAAGATATGCAGATGAAAGATCTCTTGCGCAGCCAAGATCTGCTCAAATCTGATGTGGAGATGCTTCTTGCTACCGCAGCAGAGTTTGCAAGTGAGCCACTTAAGGCATCAAATCTTCTCGCCAATAAAACTGTTGCGATCTATATGTCTAAGCCATCAACAAGAACTCGTCTGGCATCTGAGAGCGCAGTGGCTCACCTTGGTGGCACTCCTATATTTCTGCGGGGCGATGACCTCCAAATCGGCCGCGGAGAGACAATTGCTGATACCGCAAAGGTAATAAGCCAATTTGCCGAGGCGTTAATTATTCGCACCTTTGCACAGAGCGATGTCGATGAATTAGGAGCTAACGCCTGCATCCCGGTAATTAATGGTCTAACTGACTATGACCATCCCACCCAAGCACTTGCTGATTGGCTCACTATCCGTGAAGTATTTGGCGAAGATACGGCAGGAAGAAAGTTTACATATTTCGGTGATGGAAATAATGTCACTACTGCCTGGCTAATGATGGGAGCAATCATGGGAGCTCATGTGGTTGCAGCAACACCAGAAGGAAAGTTTGCTCCTAAGAAAGAAGTTATAGAGCTTGCAAGTAAGTTGGCTTTAGAAAGCGGTGGAAAAGTTGAAGTAACAAGTGATGCCAAGTCTGCCGCGAGCGGGGCAAGTGTTTTATATACCGATGTATGGATGTCTATGGGAGATCCTGAAGCAGATCGGATTGAAAAAGAAAAAGTTCTTGCTAGTTACTCTGTAAGCGATGAATTGATGGGCCTTGCTAGTAAAGATGCGATCTTTATGCACTGCTTGCCTGCTCATCGCGGTCAAGAGGTGAGCGCAACTGTCATTGATGGTCGCGCTTCGAAGATCTGGCGTCAGGCTTATCATCGCCGCACTACCATTCAAGCTATCCTCTATCACAGCCTGCGCGGAGAAATAAAGGGAAGGATTTGAATCTAATTTCATTAAAGATTCACCCATTTGAAGTAGCAGCTCTTTTATTCAACGAGATAGGCTTTTGATATGCGCGTAGTGGTTCCTGCCGAGAGTAAGGCTGGTGAAAAGCGAGTAGCCCTTCTTCCAGACATCATCTCTAAATTAACCAAAGCAGGGCTTAGCGTCTCTATCGAATCAGGCGCTGGAATACATGCCGGGGCAAGTGATGAGAGTTATAGGCAGAGCGGCGCAGCGATATTTAGTGCAAGTGATCAGAGAAAAGAATTAGCTGGCGCTGATGCGATCCTCTCGGTTCAGCCACTAAGTCCAGATCAGGCTAGCAGCCTAAAAGGTGGCGCAATTACTATTTCATTTCTCTCAAGCGTTAACGCTAAAGACAGTATTGATGCACTCGCTAAATCTGGAGCAACAGCTTTTTCACTAGAGGCGCTACCTAGAATTTCAAGAGCGCAATCAATGGATGCGCTAACTTCCCAGGCGCTCTGTGCTGGATATAAAGCAGCTCTTGTGGCAGCCGAGCTATCGCCACGTTTTTTTCCATTACTTATGACTGCTGCAGGCACTGTNNACGCCTGCAAATGTTTTGGTTCTTGGCGCAGGCGTTGCAGGACTGCAAGCAATTGCAACTTCAAGAAGGCTTGGAGCGGTGGTCTCTGCATATGATGTGCGTCCCTCATCTGCTGATGAAGTTAAATCAATGGGCGCGACTTTTATTGAT
>DDYK01000041.1:11407-11854 GCA_002347935.1 Actinobacteria bacterium UBA2236 | reverse complement strand
CGCGAGCTTCTAACGCCATATATAACAAAGTCTCATGTTTTGATCACTACTGCTGCAGTGCCAGGAAAAGCTGCGCCAATGCTAGTTACAAAGCAGATGTATCAAGCGATGGCCCCTGGTTCGGTAATTGTAGATCTTGCTGCCGAAAGCGGTGGAAATGTTGAAGGTTCAAAGCCAGGTGAGGTAATCACCGTTGGAAATTCAGTTTTACTCTGGGGCGGAAAAGATGTTCCAAGTCAATTGCCATTTCACTCTTCTTACTTGCTCTCAAGAAATATGGTCAATCTTCTTCTATTGATGGTTAAAGATGGCGCAGTAGTTCCAGATTTCTCAGATGAGATCATTGATGCTTCAGCCCTTACCCATGGCGGAAATCTAAGGAAGGGGTCTTAAAGCTATGGAAGCAATGGCGATAATCTCCATATTTACACTCTCTATATTTGTTGG
>DDYK01000041.1:10937-11332 GCA_002347935.1 Actinobacteria bacterium UBA2236 | reverse complement strand
GATCGCATGCTGGAGATGTTTAAGGGCAAAGGTGCAAAGAGTAAAGGCTCAGGTGAAAAATAGATGAGCCGCTTTTTATATGAGTTAATTGGCCTTAGCGCTGGAGTCATGTTTATTCTGGCGCTTAAAGGGCTATCGCATCCAAGAACTGCCAGGCGAGGAAATCTTTTGGGGGCAGCAGGAGCAACCATTGCAACTATTGCAGTCTTTCTTTATAGCAGCGATGGTGAGCTGCCGCTAAATAATCTCGGTTGGATCCTTGGAGCAATTGCCTTTGGTTTAATTATTGGAGTTCCCGCAGCAAGAAGAGTTCAGATGACAGCGATGCCGCAATTAGTTGCGCTTTTTAATGGAGTTGGCGGCGGAGCAGCAGCCCTTGTTGCAATTGTCGAATA
>DDYK01000041.1:0-10876 GCA_002347935.1 Actinobacteria bacterium UBA2236 | reverse complement strand
ACTCGACCTGTGGTCTTTGCAGGGGGAAGATTTGTTATTGCGGGAACACTTCTTGCAACACTTGGATGTGCCCTTTGGGTTGTTACATCACTTGGCACTACCCCGCTGCTCGTGCTTGCAGGTATTTCACTTGCCTTCGGTATTTTATTCGTCCTTCCAGTTGGTGGAGCCGATGTTCCAATTGTTATCTCTTTGCTAAATGCTTTCACTGGTTTAACAGTTGCTGCTGGTGGCTATGTCCTTGATTCAACGTTACTAATTATTGCTGGAACTTTAGTTGGCGCCTCCGGAACCATTCTTACTCGCTTGATGGCAGAGGCAATGGGGCGCTCACTATTTGGCACTTTATTTGGAGCATTTACTGCAAAACCGCAAGATAATTCAGGTGCTAGCGAAGATAGACCGGTTAAATCAGGATCGCCTGATGATGTTGCAATCTTGCTTAACTATGCACGCAGAGTTGTAATTGTTCCAGGATTTGGTCTAGCAGTTGCTCAGGCCCAGCACACAGTAAGAGAGCTGGCAGACCTCTTATCTGCCAAAGGAATTGATGTGGCCTATGGAATTCATCCAGTGGCAGGTCGCATGCCAGGTCATATGAATGTCCTTCTAGCTGAGGCCAATGTTCCTTATGAGCAGCTATCTGAGATGGATGAAGTTAATCCAACATTTCCACAAACAGATGTTGCCCTAATTATTGGAGCAAATGATGTAGTCAATCCTGCTGCAAAAACAACTCCAGGATGCCCAATCTATGGAATGCCAATTCTTGATGTAGCGCAAGCTGGAAATGTGATTTTTCTAAAGAGATCTATGAGACCAGGTTTTGCTGGAATTGAAAATGAACTTCTCTTCGATGCTAAGACTACGCTTCTCTTTGGCGATGCCAAGGCCTCGCTAACAAAAGTAGTTAGCGCGCTAAAGGCTCTCTGATATAAAGGCGTAGGAGTATGCTTTACTCATGGAGTCACTAGCACTTGCTGTGACAATTCTTGTTTCACCTGCGATGTTTGGTGGGCCAATTGCTCTTCTACTCTCACTCTTTAGACCAGATCGGATGTCTGGTTTTCGTAGAATTTTTATTTTAGTTTTAGCACTTCCCTCATCTGTCATTGGAATTTTTCTCATCATCGAAAATATCAGCAGGGGCTCAACTACTGTGGGCGCACTTGGGTTATCAACTGGGCTTGGGGCTCTCTGGCAATTGAAGAGACATAGAAGGCAAACTCCTTAAAGATTTATTTAAGGAGTTTTGATTGTGGAGGTGCCGGGAATCGAACCCGGGTCCTTCGACACTGAAACAGGGCTTCTACGGGCGTAGCGCGCTATTCGTTTTCTCTGTCCCGGTTCTCTCGCACGCTAGTAACCGACAGACTCAGTTGTGAAAGATTTCCTTACCGATAGCCACAACAACTTCGGTTAGTAAGCCCCCCTATCGACGCTGGATTCTGAGGCGGGGAGCGCGCTCAGGCCAACGGATTACTTAGCTCGCTTAGGCAGCGAGGCGGTAATCAGACGAAGTTTTATCTGCGTCTGTATGTTGCACGGGTTTTTGTGGTTAACGAGATCATCCCGGCTTCCTCGGCCCGCTTCCCCTGGCTCAACAAACGAAGTCGAGACCGTTCACCCCCGCGATTAACGTGGATTAGAAGCTTTGTGCAAATTATAGAGCAGAGATCCGACCTTAAAAACCAATAGATACGCTCAGTAACTCTGGCGCTGAGAATTAATCTTCGTATCTCTTTGACTTACCCCCGCTACTTTTTCCAGTTGTACGACGAGATAGCTCTCTATCAATTTCACGGTTTGCCTGTTTCGCCATCAAAGTTGCTCGCTTATCGTGGGCCTTCTTACCTCTGGCAAGTGCTATCTCGACTTTGGCTTTGCCATCTTTAAAATAAAGTGAGAGTGGAATAAGGGTTAAGCCACTCTCCTTTAAAGTCCCAATTAAGCGGTTTATCTCTCGCTTACTCATCAAAAGTTTTCTATTTCGCCTTGGTTCATGATTGGTCCAAGATCCCTCGTTATATTCAGGGATATGAACACCGCTTAGATAGATTTCACCATCTTGAACCATTCCATAACCATCTGTAAGTGTTGCTCTTCCTGCTCTTAAAGATTTTACTTCAGTGCCGACTAGCACTAAACCAGCCTCAAATACCTCATCTATGAAATAGTCGTGGCGCCCCTTCTTATTCTGGGCAATTATCTTCTTTCCTAGTTCCTTTACCACGACTTAAGGGTATATCCCCTGACCAAGATATCCCGCTTTACCAACTACTCTTATTTAATCCTTTGAAATAAAGGATGCAAGGCCACCCAAGACCTGGAGTGATTTAAGGCCAATTTCAGCAGGGGCTACTGCTAAATCTGGCGTGATTCCAACTTCCTCAATGATTCGACCAGATGGAGTCAGAAAGAGTGCGACGGTTAGCTCAAGCTTTGAGCCATCATCAAGTGAGATGAGCTCTTGAACAGAGCCTTTGCCATAACTGCGTTCTCCGATGACTACGCCACGATTTCTATCTTGGAAGGCCCCGGCTAATATTTCAGCAGAACTTGCAGTGTTTCGGTTGATGACTACTACCACTGGAACCTTTATGGGATTTGAATTTAGTGCACGAAATACCTTCTCTGATTCATTTACTTTGTATGAAACTATGATGCCATTACCAATAAAGAGCTCAGCCACATCAACGGCCTCTTCTACTAAACCTCCTGAATTGTTTCGCAAATCAATAATGACTCCTGATGAGTAATTTGCGCTCTTTAAAGCCTGCGAAACTTCGCTCGCCGTACCTGAGATAAATGAGGCAATTTCAATTAGCGCTACCGAGCTACTTACTTGAGTGAGCTCCACGCTTTTTGCCCTTACTTTTCCAGGTTTTATCGTAACTAGAATCTTTTTCTCATCTCTAGTTACAACTAGATCAACGCCCTTGCCAATATCTGCCCGAAGGAGTGCAATAGTTGATGCTAGCGATGCTCCGCTAACTTGAATACCATTTACCTCAAGTAGTTCATCCCCGATTGCAAGATCTGATTTTTCGGCAGGAGATCCCTCTTGAATAGATGAAATCTTGATTATTCCCCCTCGAGACTTACTCAGATAAATTCCGATTCCAGTGAAGGAGTTTGAGCTCTGCGATTCAAAAATATCTAGGGCCTCTCTTGGGAAGTAATTAGCCCATTCATCGCCAGATGCCTTAAGAACTCCTTCGATTGCCGCCCGCTCTAAGGCATCACGATCTATCTCTCTTGCACTACTTTCAACAACGCTTCTAATTGCCTCATCTACTGAACTAGCGTTGCGCGATTCACCAACCTGTATTCCTATTGCAAAAACTAGCGAAGTAATCAGAAGCACAATTGCAGACTTTCTAAGTAGGTCTGGAGTTATAATTTTGCCTTGGCTGTAAACTCTTGAATAGGAATCTACTTGGATTGGTGCTTCAACTTCACTACGAGTTCTAGTCTTTATTGAACTAGCATCAGTTTTTTTTGCTCTTCCTCCAATTACAGCGCGCTTTGAGGCAGGTGATTTCTTCTTCTCACTCACAAGAAATTCTCCTACTTGATTGACTGGCAAAGCCTTGAAATTGCAAGGCGATAACGGTAGCCCAGAGGCACATTAGAACTCAACTGAGAACAGATTAGCGCTCAGCCCTAGGGGTGCTTTAGGTTAAACCTTCAAGTATTTACGAAGCGTCAAAATCGATGCTAAAGATGAGACTAAGAGTCCTGTTCCAAGCAGATAAGCAGATACCAGCCAAACATCATTCCAGGTAAAGAAGTTAGTAAATGTTAAAAGGGGCGCAATTCGATCATCGATCACATACTTCAAAGAAGAAAGCAGTCCAACTGAAAATCCCCAGCCAATAATTGCCGAGAAAACTCCTTCGAGAATAAATGGTAATTGGATAGAGAAAGAACTTGCTCCAACTAGTTTCATAACGTTCGTCTCACGCCTTCTATTAAAGGCAGCAATTCTTAGAGTATTGCTAATCAATAGGGCTGCTGTTAATACGCTGGCCAATCCGATTGCTAAAGCCCCATCCCGCAAGACATTTAGTAATCTAAAAAACTTCTCAAGTATTGATCTCTGGTCTTGGACTACATCTACTCCTGGCCGGCCTGAGAAAGCGCTCTGCACCACTGCAAATTGTGTCGGGTCAGTGAGCTTTACTCGAAATGATTCAGGTAATTGATCTGCAGTGACATTTTGTGAAATTGCTGAGTCTTTAAATCTCTCTTGAAAACGTTCAAATGCCTCAGATTGCGATTCGTAATAGACCGTTTCAACAACTGGTAGTTCTTCAAGATCTGCTTGAATCTCAAGTCTTTGGGCAGAAGTAATTATCCCTGCGGCGCAAGAGGGCGAGTCAGAGAGTGAACCGCATAGATAGACCGAGACTTCGATCTTGTCATACCAGTAATCCTTCATCACGCGAACTTGCGAGTTTGAAAGTAGGCCAATACCAAGAAGTGAGAGCGAGATAGCAACTGTCACTACAACGGCAAAGGTCATAGTTAGGTTTCTGCGTAGGCCAATTCCTACTTCACTAAGGATAAATCCTGCGCGCATCGCTACCCCGTATATCCATAAACTCCGCGAACCTGATCGCGGATAACTTGGCCTTTATCTAATTCAATAACTCTTTTGCGCATCTGATCAACAATTCCAGAATCATGGGTAGCCATCACAACAGTTGTTCCCTCGCGATTAATACGATCAAGTAATTTCATAATTCCAACAGAGGTTGCAGGATCTAAGTTTCCCGTTGGTTCATCAGCGATAAGAATCGCAGGATTACTAACATAAGCTCTGGCTATCGCAACCCTCTGCTGCTCTCCACCTGAGAGCTCGCCCGGCTTGCGATCAGATTTATCCTCAAGGCCAACAAGCTCCAGAACCTCAGGAACTTCGCGAGCAATCTCTTTCTTTGAAAAACCCAATACATGCAAGGTAAAGGCAACGTTTTCAGCCACGGTTTTATTGGGTAGTAGACGAAAGTCTTGAAATACTGTGCCAACTTGACGCCTGAGCTCAGGAACTTTCCAATTAGATAGTGTTCCTAAATCTTTTCCGGCAACATGAATTGTTCCTGATGTGGGGCGTTCCTCCCTTAAAACTAGGCGAAGGAATGTGGATTTTCCAGATCCGGATAGACCTACTAGAAAGACAAATTCGCCCTTCTCGATTGCAATCGAGACGTTCTCTAGTGCGGGTCGGTCATTTTTAGCATAGCGCTTAGTTACGTTCTCAAGACGAATCACGGGTGTGATTTTAGGTAGAGCTAGGCAGAAAGCTGTGGATATACCCGCGGAAATAGGGTGAGAAATAACGCAAAACAACCAATTGAGCGTAGGACTCTCGCTTTATTTTCTCTCTCTGCGCCAACGAATTCCAGCGGAGATAAATCCATCAAGATCTCCATCTAGAACTGCTTGGGTATTACCGGTTTCAAAATCAGTTCGATGATCCTTGACCATTTGGTAGGGATGAAGGACATAGGATCGAATTTGATTACCCCAAGATCCTGAATTATCCCCGCGTAGCGCATCAATCTTTGCTCTCTCTTGCGCGTTACGCCTTTCCAATAGTTTTGATTGGAGAACAGCCATAGCTGTTGCTTTATTTTGAATTTGAGATCGCTCATTCTGACATGAAACTACAATTCCAGTAGGAATATGAGTGATCCGAACTGCAGAATCAGTGGTGTTAACTCCTTGTCCTCCAGGCCCTGATGATCGATAAACATCGATTCGAATATCCTTCTCATCAATTTCAATGTTATCGCTTTGATCAACTACTGGCACAACTTCGACTCCAGCAAAGGATGTGTGGCGACGGTTCTGTGAGTCAAATGGCGAGATTCTCACTAATCGATGAGTCCCCTGCTCAACCGATAAAGTGCCATAACAGTAGGGTCCAATTACTTTAAAGGTAGTTGACTTGATTCCAGCCTCCTCACCGTAAGAGGTTTCTAGAACACTAACTCCGTAATTATGACGTTCGCAATACCTAAAGAACATTCTAGAAACCATCTCTGCCCAATCAGAAGCATCTACACCGCCAGCTTCGGAGCGAATGGTGATTAGCGCATCTCGATGGTCATATTCACCGCTTAATAGCGTTTGTATTTCAAGATCAGATATTGCTGAGGCTAAAGCGTCTAACTCTTTAAGAATCTCTACCTCAGCTTCGACGCTAGCGTCGCCATTTGAAAGCTCCAACATAATTGGGAGATCATTTACTCGCGATCTAAGGTTGCTTACTTTATTTATCGTGCTATTCACCCTTGAAAGGGCGCTAGTTACTTTTTGTGCTGCCTCTGGATCGCTCCAAAGATCTGGAGCTCCTGCTTTAATTTCTAATTCAGCTTGCTCTTTTCTAAGCTCACCCAGATCTAAAACAGCTTCGATTGACTTCAAGGTAGCATCAAGGGCAGAAATCTCGGAATTTATATCGCGCTCTGCCATGGGTTAAGGATAACCCTAATTAATGCTGGCATCCTCATTGATAGATACTCTGCATAGATACCTCAATTTGATTGGCAAATTCCGTGATACCAAAGATCCGCAATTTAAATGGCAATTGATGAACCTGCTGCAGGGTGACACGTAGCGTCTTTCCATCGCAGTCAAATGCTTTCAAAAATATATCGTCGTTATCTTGGGCCCGGCTTTGATCATAGAGATCCAACCTACTCGTTGCTAATAAAGCAATCTCACGATTGAAGGTTCTGCCAGCATCGCTGCAATTAATGGGAACTTCTCTGCTATTAACATTAAACATTTCTGGAACTGGCAATTGATAGTAGTAGGCAAATTCATCCAACTCTTGAGCAGCTTTGGATAGAGCGCCCTCAGTTAGATTAATCAATTCTCGCCGGGCAATATACACCGATGCTAGATTTGAGATCATAAAGGTCAAACTCATCGCGATGACAAAGTAGCCCATAATTAATGGAGAAATGGAGCCGCTCTCATCCTTCATTGCCCTACTAACTCTCATCACGCCATTTATCAACATAACCCCTCACAACTGCAGCAGCTTTTCGATTCTCATCTCTTGCTACCTGATCAAAGCCATAAACTTCAACCTCAAATGAGCGATAGAGAGTTAATTCAACAAGTGAACCTGGCTTTAGACATCCTTGGCTCTGACAGGAAATGCTGTAGGTAAAGCTAGAGCGCTGATCATTGATGCTGCGTCCTTGATTTTCAAGCTCATTAAATTCATTAAGGATAAAACGAACTCTCTGATGACCTTGCGATAAGTCATCTGCCGTCACAAAAGCTCTAAGCGTCTGCCTGGCAAGTGATGAAACTGTCATCTCTTGTTTCGCACTCTGCTGCATAGATGAGAAGAAAATTAGGGCCGGGATAAAAAGTGGCGTTGCAATAAGTACAAATTCAGCAATTGCGGACCCTGGCTCATCTCTCCTCCTATTCACGTATAGCTATGCCTTCACTCTTCATCTTTATAGCTTGTCCCGAGAGACTTGTGATCAATGGAATGTCAAGTGTTGAGCTATAGGTAATTATTTCGCCCCCGCCAGGCAATGCTAGAACCTTTTGAACTATGCCCCGCTTACTATCAAGGGCATAAAGGGTTGGCTCTCCTGGTTCTTTTGAAAAAAGTGCAGAGCGATTTACTGCATTTGAAATATCAATTTTATCTAGCAACTGCCAACTACCCGAGAGCATTAATTGAATAATTAGGAGGAAAAAAGCAGTTGTGGGAATCAAACTCAGCGCTGACTCCACTGAACCTCTTTCTAAATTTCGATTATTGCTCGATCTCATCACCGGATGCCGTTCATTGCATCTAGTGAGTTCTTTAGGATTGCACTAAGCCTTGGCGCAGCAATTGTCCAAATAGCAGTAACTAACCCCGTTGTCATCAATACTACTAACACCCAACCAGGGACATCTCCTGATTCATCAACATCTTTTGCCAGGAATTCTCTATATTTCTTGTTAACTGCGGTCTTATTCAACACGTTCTTAGCCTCAATTAATTTTATTTGAAATACTTCACCAGATAAAAGCTTCCTAATCTCCATATTTAATTCCCCTTTTGTTTTACTCCTTTATGCAATTCTTTCCTCCCTCAGAGACTTACTCAAAACCAACTTTAAAAATTGTGGGAAAGGAGAACTTGTGAATAACCAGGATTGGTCACATAAAATTATTGAGTTGTTCAAATGAAGGAAACAGCGCAAATAAGATTGAGATTGGCAAGATCAAAAACACAATTGGAATCATTAGAAAAATCTCGGCTTTGCCTGCTCTTTGCAAAATAGAGTTCTTGCTCGCCAGGCGAGCATCTTTTACCTGCGAGATCAAGATTGGTCCTAAGGCTGAGCCTCTCTCAATTCCCAGAACTATGCTGGTGGAAAACCTCCTCAACACAAGAGAGTCATAGCGCAGCGCAAGATTATCAAGGGCTTGGGTCAGGGATGCACCATTTGAAATCTCTGAAACCACCAGTTCTAACTCTTTGGCACTGATCGAGTTAGATCGCTGCCCAATTATTGCAAGCGCTCGCGAAGGTGATATTCCAGACGAGATTAGAATAGTCAGAAGTTGAATCAGTGAGGGAAGCTCTCTTTCAAAAATCTCTGTTGCAATTCGCCTCTCATTACCAGTCCGCTTGCGCAGGAGAGCAAGAAATAGGCTTAGTAGAATAAGCAATAAGATTGTAGCTGGTATCTGCTCTGGCCAGATTGCAATTAATAAGTAGAATGCAATTGTTGCAGCGCTTAGAATAGAGAAGTAGACCCCGATAACTCGGATTCTTGCTGCTCTATCACCAATACCCTCGGTTTTTACAACTCTTACAAACTTTTCACTTCTTGAACTCAAAGTCGCAAAGCTCTCATTGCTAATAATCCATACCCCCAGCAACATAAGTGGTAAAACAGAAATAAGAGAGAGCATCCGAATATCAAATAAATCTCGGCTCACTGCAAAGCCCTTGGCGCAGTAGGAAGGGAGCCAACCTTCTCCATCCAAATGTAGGCAGTTGCGGTCATGACAACTCCAAGAGATAGAACTAAGGCTCCGCTTGGGGTGGAGTAGATCTCAACTGTTGAATCTTGAGTTGAAAGAAGTATTAATAGAAGCCAAGGGGCAGCAGTTGCTAATAGAGCTGAGTTTCTAATCCAACCAAATTTGGTTCGAATCTCCTCAGCTACAGCAATATCTTCTCTGACAAATTCCCCCAATAAGCGCAGTGCATTATTAGCATCTCTTCCTCCAAAGTCTTTTGAGATGATAAGAGTTTCAAAGACCTGATCAGAGATTGCTGAGTTTAAGCGTCTCTTTTCCTTGATTAAGACCTGTTCAAAATTTCCCGAGCGCAGAAGATCGCTTTGAATATTATAGAAACTAGGCCGTAATACCTTTGGCCCATGGCTTGCCAATTGGCTAAGGGCCTCAGAAATTGAAATGCCGGCTTGAAGCGCTGAAACAAGAGAGTCAATTGCCTCCGGCCAAGCACGTTCTTGTTCTCGCTGTTTCCTTTGTATTCGCCCCTTGCCAATAAGAAATGGAAGCGATGCTGAGAGCGTGGCAATCGCCAAAGAAATCTCCACTGATGAGGTGAGTAGAAAAGTAGTGGAAGATGAAGAAATTAGAGTTAACATCAAAGTAAAAGCACTTCGATAGGAAAACTTCTTATTTGACTTAAATCTGTTCTTCACATGATGCTGATCAAAGAGGGCAAAATATGAACCAAGAGCCGCTAGGCAGCCGGCAAAAATTGGCAGAGCTAAGTTATCAAACATGGAAACCTCGTTGATATTGCCCCTGGCTCCAGGTAAATATCGGCTCCAAATCGATATGAAAATTCTCAGCTCGATCTAACACTTTTACAATTTGAAGAACTCTTCTAGCCCCAGTGCTATCAAGGCCAACGTGAATCACATAATCTAATGCGCGAAACACTGTTGGGGTTAAAAAGTCTTGGGTGATGTTTTCGCCAGCTAGAAGCGGGAGCGTTTGAAGTTTTCTAATTGCCTCTGTCGCTGAATTCGCATGAACTGTTGCCATTCCAGGAATTCCTGAATTGAGAGCGATCAACATATCCCAAGATTCAGCCTCGCGAATCTCCCCAATTACCAATCTTGATGGACGCATTCTTAACGCTTCCTTGATGAGCTTCCTGATGCTTATCTCTCCTGCGCCATCAAGACTGGCACTTCTGGTCTGCATCGCAACGCAATCTGGAATTCTGGGACTCAACTCAAATACCTCTTCAATAGTAATTACTCGATCTGTTATCGGCACAGCGCTGACAAGAGCGTTAAGCAGTGTTGTTTTTCCTGCTTGAGTTGAACCGCTTACCAATATATTTTTTCTATCTCTGACCGCCTCGCCTAAGAAGTCTCTTATCTCGGAAGAGATGACTTCCATTTCAACTAAGTTAAGAAGGCTCTTGCCACGCATTAAATGCTTACGGATATTTATCGCCCAATGCTCAGAAGTAATTTCAGGAATAACAATATGGAGCCGGCTTCCATCAGGCAGGCGTGCATCAACAAAGGGGTGGCTTAGATCAATTCTTCTGCCCGACCACATCAATATGCGATCCATAATTGATTGAAGCTCAGATGCGCTTAAAACTATATTGGTTAACTCACTCTTTCCTGAACGGGCAATAAAGATTCTCTGTGGCGAATTAATCCAAATCTCTTCAACTTCATCATCTTCTAGAAGGTTTTGTAGCGCTCCATAATCAGCTCCGCTCTGGATTTCATCATTTTCCATGGCCCTTTCATAGGCCAAGATCAGGCAAGCTCTTTCTCATTTACTGACCAGAGTTGTGAATTAACTGCAAAGAACTAATGTGTAGTGAGCACCTAGG
>DDYK01000039.1 GCA_002347935.1 Actinobacteria bacterium UBA2236 | reverse complement strand
AGAACTTTGAGATGCGTAAAAACGTTCTTAAATATGACGATGTGATGAACCGTCAGCGCGAAGTAATCTATCGCGAGAGACGTGAAGTATTAGAGGGCGCTGACATTAAGGAGCAAGTCACAGGATTTATTGAAGACACTATTCGCGGATACGTTGGAGCAGCTACCAATGAAGGATTTCCTGAAGAGTGGGACTTAGATCAACTCTGGACCGCGCTTAAGGCAACCTATCCAATCTCATTTACAGTTGAAGAAATTGAAGCTGAAGTTGGAGGCAGAACTGGCCTAGATACTGATTTTCTTAGCGCGAAAGTTCTAGAGGATATTTTTGCTGCCTATTCAAAGCGTGAGCAAGATTTAGGAGCTGAGGTCCTGCGAGAACTTGAGCGAAAGATTCTCCTTTCTGTATTGGATAGAAAATGGCGCGAGCATCTCTATGAGATGGATTATCTCCAAGAGGGAATTGGCCTTCGCGCTATGGCGCAGAGAGATCCACTTGTTGAGTATCAGAAAGAGGGATACGAACTATTTTCCGCGATGATGGATGCAATCAAAGAAGAGTTAGTTGGATTCTTATTTAATGTTGAAGTCAAGGTTGAAGATGAACATGTAGAAGCAAAGGGTGTCACTCCAGCTGCTCCCAAGAGAGAGCTTCGTTATTCATCCCCAAGTGAAAGTGGCCAGATTTCAAGCTCTACGCAGGCAGCAAATGGTGGAATATCTAGAAATTCATTATGCCCATGTGGATCTGGAAAGAAATATAAACGCTGCCATGGAGTTGCATAACTTTCTAGTTAAATTAAGCTCAATTCAGTGCAGAGCCATTTGTGATCTACTCCCTCAAAACGTGCAACTAAGGCTCTAATTCTCTCCTTGAAAATCAAGGTCGCACTTAATTCAACTACTCCGGGGATTGGCTGACTTCTCCTAATACTTTTGATTTTCGGCACCTCCTTCAAGCTTCCAACTTGAGCAATTAAAGAGTTATAGGTGTAACGATGCGTGGTGCGAGCCACTTGAGATGCCGGGCGTCTTGCAGCCAAAATCTCAAGGGCTGTTATGAGATAAGTCAGAGTCCAGCGCGTGACATTTGGAAGTTCTGAAAGATTTGAAGGAGTGGGGGCGAAATCTGCTTCGTAGTTCTCGCCATGGCTAGTTGGAATCAGGTAGAGCTTATTACTTGATTGGCTTGCACTTCTTCCAGAAAGTGGGTTCGAATCAAAGCTTCTTGGCTCAAAGAGCTCCAATGCTGGGTGATTAAATAGTTCATAATCACTAAGCTCTAATCTTTTAACGTTTATCTCCGCTTCATTTCTCATTTCTGGAGCATCGTTTAACCGGAATGAATTAACCATCGGCTAAAGGGATGAGAACTTCTCCACAGCTTGTTGATTGCTGCGAATTAGCTGTGGAGGCAGGAGTCTAAAAAGGAGAGGAAATTGGTATTCATGGCCAATGAAAAATACCAATCGGCTTAAACAAGACTCTTTTAACTTCTCCATCCGGAGTTACCTAAAAACTATTTTAGGGGGCTGCTTAATTGCGGCCTCATTTATCTCAGCGCTAGTTATCTCTAACTCATCAAGTCGAATGATCACAGTTTGGAGCTCAGCTGTTGAACTTGGGATAGGAGAGGTAATCACTGCAGATGATGTAGTCATCACCAAAGTCTTACTACCAAGCAACGCTGAAAATTACATCGATGGAGAAGTATCAATAGTTGGAAGCTCTGTAGTCAGAGCAATTGGAGTTGATGAGTTAATACCAGCCTACGCGCTAAGTAGTCAGATAGACGAGCAACTACAGCAGGTCCCAATCGCTATCTCATTTACTCAAGCTCCAAAAGACATTGGAAGCGGAGAGCTAGTGGATATCTATGGCATCCCTAAATCTGAATTACGCTCTCAAAGTCTAGATTCTGGAAAGTTAAAAGCTCGCTTGATAGCCAGGGATTTGGTTATAGATGAAGTTGATAACCAGGCCAGCACTTTAGGGGGAGATTTAGTAATCACACTTCTAGTCCCAAAGCCAATAATCCCTGGCCTGATTGAGGATATGGGTAATTACAACTTTGTTCTAGTGGGAAATCGGTGAAAGTTAAGTTAATTACCGCTTTAACTTCTCATCAAATTGAAGACCAAGTAATTGAAGTTTTGCTAAGACATGATTTCCAATTACAAAAGCGCTTATTATCACCTCTAGATCTTGATTCAAGTTTAATTTCAAGTACCTCAGGCGTTCGCACTCTAATAGTTAGCGATAAAGACTTTGGAGTAAAGTGGCGTGAAATTAATAGAAATATTGATGAGAATCTTTCAATTCTAATTCTTGATATGAACAAGAGATTTAGTAGTGATGAAATATTGCATCTATCTAATCTGGCCCTAAGGGGAAGTGATGAGATCATGCCTTCCCAGACTTTAAGAAAAAGGGCGGCTTGGGTGTTATTTACTGGATCTGATGGATCGCCAGGAATTTCAACTCTTGCGCTAAATACTGCGCAGGAGTACTCCAAATTAGCCCAGATGCTGCTAATTGATGCAGATCTGACTCATCAAAGCCTCTCCCAGATGGTGGGGGAGAGAGGTAGTAACTTGAGAAGCTCTCTAAATAACTCTCTAGCACTTCAGAGCATAAGTTTATTTGATGAAATTGATCCTATGAAAGGCGAGAGCGTATTTATCGATGTGGGAAGTGCGCCAGCATTGGATCAAGCTGTCTCTGATCGACGTGTGAGGGGAAAGTTTTTTATGCAAGCCCTTGTTAGTTGCGCTCATCTGATTTATGTAATTCAGCAAGATAGCCATGGCCTCTATCAATTAGAGCAATTTGAAGAGTCATGCCAGAAGTTCTGCCCGGAGCTAAATGTGATCTACCTTCTCAATAAGGAGAGTAGTAGCTCAAGCCGCCCTCTCTTTCGCAAGAGCTTTCGAAGCAAAATTGACGGCAAGCCTCACTTCTTCATGCCCTATGAATATGCCAACTTGGAGCGAGCGCGCAATAGATATGCCACATTATCTGAAGTCAACTCGCGTAGCAGCCTGTCTAGAGCCCTGAAGGAGTTTGCCATTTATCTCCATAAAATAATCTGAAGTACTCTTTCGCCTATGCCTTTTCGCCATCTGCTAGCAGATGATTCCTCGCTAACACCAGATGATGTAGTGCGTCTTGGTGAATTAACCGCTGAATGGCAATTACTTGCAGATATTTCATTTGCTGATCTAGTGCTATGGGTCCCAAAACGCAAGGATCAAAAGAGTTGGCCTGAAGGTCATCGCACTATCGCGCAGATTCGCCCTATGACTGCAGCAACAATATTTGCTCAAGACTTGATTGGAAATGAAGTTCTTTGGGGATCTAGGCCGGATATAGATCAAGCGCTATCAAGCGGTGAAATCATTCGCGATAGTAGAGCTGAGCAAGTTGGAGACTTAAAAATCAAGGTTGAGTGCATCCCAGTCTTCTTTTCCGGTCGCGTCATTGCAGTGATTTCGCGCCATAGAAATTTAGAGACCATGAGAACTCCTTCAAGGCTGGAATTAAATTATCGTGAGATTGCCAACCACATCTATCGAATGATTGCTGAGGGAAATTTTCCAGTAAAGGACAATGTTTATTTGGCAGAGGCTGCTCCAAGAGTTGGCGATGGTCTAGTAAGACTAAGTGTCACAGGCGAAGTGCTCTTTGCTAGTCCGAACGCCCGCTCAGCATTTAATCGAATTGGCTGGGATAAAGATCTTGAAGGAGAGAATTTTGGTCAAGTACTAGATTCTCTTGTGAGCTCAGCTTCGCCCGCTAATCCTAAAGAAGAGAACTGGCAAATTAGCATGAGCGGCAAACAATTGCGGCGTGAGGAATTTGAAAATAGCGGAGGAGTCCTGGATTTGCTCGCCATGCCATTAACTGAAGGTGAAAATCGAATCGGCGCTGTTGTTCTAGTCCATAACGTCACTGAGCTACGAAGAAAAGATAGAGCTTTAATTAGCAAAGATGCCACGATTAGAGAGATTCATCATCGAGTAAAGAACAATCTACAGACGGTTTCGGCCCTCCTTCGCCTTCAAGCAAGACGGATTGAAGACCCAAAAGCTAGCGCTGCGATTGAAGAGGCGGTGAGAAGAGTGGCCTCAATCGCTCTAGTTCACGAGACGCTCTCTGGCACCTCGCAGGATTTAGTGCAATTTGATGAGGTTATTACCAAAATAATTCAAGGCGCCTCAGAATTGAATATCAGACCGAATGAAATCCAGATCAGGAAAGTTGGAGAATTCGGTCTGATCTCATCGATGGTTGCTACGCCTCTTGCATTGGTTTTAACCGAATTGATTCATAACGCTTTAGAGCATGGCTTGAGTCAGAGCGGTGATTTAGTGGAGCTAAGAATTGATAGAAGTGGAAAATCTATGAGTGTAATAGTAGTTGATAATGGAGCTGGTATTCCAGATGGATTCTCACTCGAATCAAACACCAATCTCGGTCTACAGATTGTTCAAACTTTAACTAAAAATGAGCTAGCTGGAAAAATAGAATTTATTAGACCAAATATTGGAACACAAGTTCAGATTTCGTTTCCTCTAGAGCGTTAATTATTTAATCTTCGAAGTTATTTTCAGATAACCGAGCGCGATTTCTAGCAGCACGGCGCTTCATAGCTCGTCTTTCATCTTCAGATAACCCGCCCCAAACTCCAGAGTCTTGGCCGCTCTCAAGTGCCCATTGCAAACACTCTTGCCTAACTACACAAGGCATACAGACCTTCTTCGCCTCTTCAATTTGAGCAATTGCTGGTCCAGTATTTCCAACCGGGAAGAAGAGTTCAGGGTCGATATCGCGGCAGGCAGCGCGATGGCGCCAGTCCAAGCTCATAAGACCTCATCAATCTTCAGGCAAGGGGCAGTTCGGGGAAACCGAGATTGACCATTCTTGCGTCTTTGGGTGTAATGCAAACCAGATTTGGGCGCGATTACTGACATATTATCCACTCAAAAACATCTTTACTCAAGACTCTTTGCAGGCGATTTCACAAAAATTAGTGAGATAAAGCGCGATGGCTCTTAATTTTTAGAATTTGAATAATTTTTTGATCAAGTGCCCCCGACAGGATTCGAACCTGTGCACCCGCCTCCGGAGGGCGGTGCTCTATCCCCTGAGCTACGGGGGCGCTTTGGAAAAGATTATCAGTGATTCCTCTGCCAATATTGGGCCATGAAAGAACGAGCGTATTTTGCAAGTGGTTGCTTCTGGGGAGCGGAGAGAAGATTCTGGAATCTATCTGGAGTAATCTCAACTTCAGTTGGATATATGGGCGGAGATACTAAGTCGCCGACCTATAAAGAGGTCTGCACTGGAAAAACTAATCATGCTGAAATGGTTGAGGTGGTTTTTGATTCCGAGCAAATTTCATATCAAAGACTGCTGGAGGAGTTCTGGGTGATGCATGATCCAACGTCACTAAATAAACAAGGCGGCGATATTGGAACTCAGTATCGCAGTGCAATATTTACAACCTCTTCTGAGCAGTTGGAAATGGCCAAAAAAACTCGTCAGATTTATAACGATGTGCTTAAAAGCGCAGGACTTGGTGAAATTGTTACTCAGATTCAAAGCGCCGAGGGGCATGAGTATTTCCTAGCGGAGGAGTATCACCAAAGATATTTAGAGAAGAATCCCAATGGCTATGACTGTCACTCAAGTACTGGGATTGCATATCCTGTTTTGAACCCTTAAGGAGATAGCGATGTCATATAGCGAATCTGAACTTCCTAAAATAAATCCCAAGACGGGAAAAGCATTTCCAGTTCAATTAAATGATGAAAGTTTAGCTAAGAGCCTAGATCCACTCTCCTATGATGTCTTGCGCAAAGCAGGAACTGAAGTTGCATTTACTGGTAAATATTATGAGAGTGAAACCATTGGAGTTTATAGGTGCAAGGCATGTAGCGCAGAGCTATTTAGAAGTGAAACCAAATTTCATTCAGGTTGCGGCTGGCCCTCATTCTATGCTCCAAAGAGTGATGATGCAGTAGTGCTCCTGGAGGATCGCTCACTTGCTCCGCGAATCAGAACAGAAGTTCGCTGCGCCACTTGCGGCTCTCACCTTGGGCATGTATTTGAAGGTGAAGGTTATGCAGTTCCAACAGATCAGCGTTGGTGTATTAACTCAGTGGCGCTAACTCTTGAACCAAGAGACTTCTAAAGAATTTCAGTAGCGCGCCAGCAATACCAAGCTAGGTGGCTGCGATAGGGGCTATAGAGCTCACCCAATTTAAGCAGTTCGGCCGGCTTGATCTCACCTTTCATGCGATGAACTTTCTCCCAGCCACGTCTGACTCCAAGATCTCCCACAGGCCAAACATCCTGTCTGCCCAATTGAAACATTAAAAACATCTCAACTGTCCAGAGTCCAATACCAAAGAGCGGAAGAAGTTGTTCTTTAATCTCTTCATCTCCTAGGCGATGAAGAGAGCTCATAGAAACCTCTGAGCTAAGGGTTGCCTGCGCTAACTCCCGCAAAGCCCTAGCTTTCGAGTTTGAGCATCCGGCTTCTCTCAAGTCACCTATTTTTACTCGACTTATTCCACTCGGTGAAATCCGGCCGCCTGAGAGGTTCTTAACTCGCTTGATAATTGTCGCTGCAGCTTTAGTTGATAATTGCTGAGAGAGAATTGATGAAGCAAGTGTGGAGAAATTACTTTCCAACGGCTTTCTTGAATTCAGGCCAAGAGGGCACGGTCCAAATTGCTTAACTATGGGTTTGAATCTGGGGTTTTTCTTTGCGATCTCTGCGCCAATCCTTCGAGATTGCGCAAGCGTGATTGCCATGAGAAGGCAGGGTAGCCATTTTCACATTTACAGTCTATTTTTAGTCGCTTACAGAGTTTTACATTATTAATCGAGCCCTTTGCATAAGGGGCTTTGAAAGGTTTTCATGGCAGCCGGTATTAAGCAAGTGGCTATTGAAGCTGGAGTCTCAATAGCTACTGTCTCGAGAGCTCTTCGAGGGCTTAATCATGTTAATCCTGAAACTCGTAAGAAAATTCTTGATGCTGCAGAGAAGCTCGGTTATCCCCTTCCGCAAACTTCCGCCAAGGCTTTATTTGGCAGAACTAATTCAGTTGGAGTCGTTGCTCCATTTATTTCTAGATGGTATTTCGCTCAAGTTATAAATGGCGCAGAGCAAGCACTGCGGGAAGCAGGTCTTGATCTCCTTCTATACAACTTCTCACAGATGAAAGGGCGCGAGCGCTTATTCCAACATCAACTATTAAAGGGTCGAGTAGATGCGCTAATTGTCATTAGCCTTCCTCCAACTGAGGAAGAGTTTGACTCGATGTTAAGCCTTGGGATTCCAATCGCACTTGTTGGAATGCATCATGCCCAATGTTCTAGCGTGGCTATCGATGATGTGGCAGGGGCAAGAACTGCAACGCAGCATTTAGTTAATTTAGGCCATAAGAAGATTGCCCTTCTCTCAGGTCGGCCGGATGACCCATTTGGATTTAGCGTTCCACAAGATCGCCGAAAAGGATTTATGCAGGTCTTGGCCGAGAGCGGTTTGGAGTTCAAGCCATCTCGAGAAGTCTTTGGTGACTTCACAATGCATGGAGCAAGTAGAGCTATGGATGATTTATTGGCCAGAGCTGATCGGCCAACAGCGATATTTTGCCAATCAGATGAGATGGCACTTGGAGCGCTACAAGCTATTCGAAGAAATGGTTTAAAAGTTCCAGATGATATTTCAATCATTGGCTTTGATGGCCATGAAATGGCAGAGTTTTCAGACCTAACCACCATAGAGCAACCAGTTTCTCTAATGGGAGAGATGGCTGCATGGTCGATTATGGAGCGATTAAAGATTCCAAAGAGCGATTCTCACTCTTTAACGCTTCCCACTACCTTGGTAGTGAGAAACTCCACCAGGCGTTTGGAGGTATAAAAAATTACCAGCCAAAACCAAGTTGATTGGTGGTCCAACTCTGCTATTTATCAGGTTTATCCTCGCTCTTTTCAAGATACTAATGGTGATGGCGAGGGAGATTTAGTTGGGGTAATTTCACGACTTTCTTATCTAAAGTCCCTTGGTATTGATGCAATCTGGCTAAGCCCCTTCTATCTTTCGCCGAATAATGATGGTGGGTATGACGTTGCAGATCCAAGAGCGATAGATCCAAGATTTGGAAGTATGGAAGATGCGATTAACTTAATTAAGGCTGCACATAAATCTGATTTAAGAATCATTGTTGACTTAGTTCCAAATCACTTTTCAACTGAACATAAATGGTTTAAGGCAGCACTTCAATCTCTGCCCGGATCTTTAGAGCGTTCGCGCTTTCACTTCTATGATGGACGAGGCGAAAGTGGAGAGATCCCTCCAAATAATTGGTGCTCAATCTTTGGTGGTCCGGCTTGGAGCAGAGTTAACGAGGTAGATGGCAGACCTGGTCAGTGGTATTTACATCTCTTTGACTCAACTCAAGCAGATCTAAATTGGGAAAGTAATGAGGTAAGAGAAGACTTTGAAAAGACGCTTAGGTTTTGGCTTGATAAGGGCGTTGATGGATTTCGAATCGATGTTGCTCATGGTCTAGTTAAAGAAGAGATTTTTAAAGATCATAGAGATCCAGAAGGCTTGACTCGGGCACTTCGCCTTGATGTCAGCGATATGGATAGATTTGAGCGCGAATCTCTTCTTGCCGATGTTCCATTCTTTGATCGAGAGGGAGTACACGAGATATATCGCAGTTGGCGAAAAATCCTAGATTCATATTCAGGCCAGAGAATGAGCGTTGCTGAAGCATGGGTTCATCCCAGTTCAAGGGCGATGAGATATGTAAGAAGTGATGAACTCCATCAAATATTTAACTTTGACTTTCTCATTGCTCCTTGGGATGCGGAGTTTTTAGTAAGTGCAATCAATAAAACGTTAGCTGAAGTCAATCAAGTTGGCGCCTCTCCTACCTGGGTGCTTTCAAATCATGACTCTCCAAGACTTGTATCAAGACTTGGAGGCGGAGAATTAGGACGGCAGAGAGCAAGAGCTATGGCGCTATTAACTCATGGCCTTCCTGGCGGTATTTATATTTATCAGGGCGAGGAACTAGGCCTTGAAGATGGGCAGCTGGAAGATAGTGATCGCCAAGATCCAGTTTTTTTTAGAACTAAAGGAGTTGATAAAGGAAGGGATGGGGCACGAATTCCGCTTCCTTGGAGTTCTCAATTACCAAATTATGGATTCACAACTACAAAACCTTGGTTGCCAATTCCAAGTAATTGGCAAGAACACTGCGTTGAAGCGCAGATAGGTGGTGATAGCCACCTATCTCTCTATCGCCAATCACTTCATATGAGAAAACTTTTATCACGCCAGCTACCTGCATCAAATGAGATAGCTTGGATTACTACCCCAAAGGGAGTGCTCGCTTTTAGTCGGGGGGATGATTTCCTGCTCTATGCCAACACCACGGGGCAGAGCCATCAAATTCAGCTCGAGAGCGATAGCCAGATCATCCTGGCCTCATCCAGTCAGGCTCATTTAGAGGCAAAGTCACTCACCCTGCCAGCCCAGAGCACAGTCTGGCTGGGAAAAATAACAAAATAGTTAGTGATTTACCGCCCTTTTACAGAGGCCAACTATTGCTTGGTAAGTGGCCCCAGAGAAAGATGGGCTCTAATTCCTCAGAGAAATCTGTGGAACTTCTATGGTCCTTTCGAAAGGGGAAACTATATGACCGCATCATTGCGGCGTCGTCGACTTATGTTGGCGACATCTTTATTCGCAGCGTTATCACTGGTTTTAAGCGCTTGCTCCAGCTCAGATGATTCAGCTGGTGGCGCAAATTGTGATGCCTACGAAGCGTATCAAGGCCATGACGGAACAGAGGTAGAAATCTATTCCTCTATCCGCAGCCCAGAGGCAGAGATTTATCAGGAATCATTTGCCGAATTTGAAGAGTGCACTGGAATCACAATTAATTGGAATGGAACTGCTGAATTTGAAGCACAACTTCCAGTTCGTGTTGAAGGTGGAACAGCTCCAGATCTAGCAGTCTTCCCACAACCAGGTCTTCTAAAGGCAATGGTTGCTACTGGAAAGATGATTCCTGCAACTAGCGATGTATCAGCTAATGCAGATGAGTTCTATGGCCCAGATTGGAAAGCATATGGAACCGTTGATGGAACCTTCTATGCCGCTCCACTTGGTGCAAACGTAAAGTCCTTTGTCTGGTATTCACCAAAGACATTTGCAGATAACGGATGGACAATTCCAACTACTTGGCCAGAGTTACTAGCTCTCTCTGACAAGATTGCAGCTGAAGGCAAAGTTCAACCATGGTGCGTTGGCTTTGGCTCTGGAGATGCAACAGGTTGGGTTGGAACTGACTGGATGGAAGACATCATGCTCCGTGTTAACGACGCAGCAACATATGATGCATGGGTAAATCACACCATGCCATTTAATGATCCAAAGGTCGCAGCAGTTCTTAAAGAAGCCGGAAAAGTTCTAAAGAATGCTAAATATGTAGGAAATGTTTCAGCAATTGCCACAACTACCTTCCAAGAGGGTGGAGCTGGAATTGTTGATGGATCCTGCGCAATGCACCGCCAGGCTTCATTTATCGGTGGCATCCTTTCCGCTGACTATGGCGCAACTATTGTTACTCCAGAAGATACTGATGTCGAAGGCGGAATTACCACCTTCTACTTCCCAGGTGTGACTGCTGATCAACGTCCTGCCCTTGGTGGCGGAGAGTTCGTTGGTGCTTTCTCAGATCGCGGTGAAGTTGGAGCAGTTCAGCTCTATCTCACATCTCCTGAATGGAATAACAAGAAGGCAGCACTTGGTGGCTGGTTCTCAGCTAACAAGGGTCTAGACACTGCAAATGTTGCAGATCCAGTAAACAAGAATGCGGTTGATATTCTCAAGAATGCAACCATCTTCCGTTTTGATGGATCAGATGCAATGCCTGCAGCAGTGGGCGCCGGTTCATTCTGGAAAGAAATGACTGCTTGGGTTGCCGAGAACAAGTCTGATAAGGCTGTTCTTGACGCAATCGAGAAGTCCTGGCCTAAGTCTTAATAAGACTTTGGTATCTCAAGGGGCATAAAAGCTTCTGAGAAGTAGTAGTTGTAAGGGGTGTAGCGAAGAAAATAACCGCTACACCCCTTACGCAAGATAGAGCTCTTTGCAATAATTCTTATAAATGTTGCAAATCACGGGGCAGGAAATTGTTTATGAAATGGGGAGTTGAGGCTTGATGCTTGAGTTTGCAGCACGCCAATCTCAACTCGAGCAGGCCACCTCAAAATTAACTGGCCTGTTAATCACGGTCGCTATCTTTGCAATAGTTGTAAGTCTTGCCTTTTACTTGGCAGAGAGAACCTCAGAGCGAATACAGAGATCTGTTAAATACCTTGTTTTTCTAGCTCCTGCGCTCATATTTCTCTTCATAGGATTGATTGCTCCTGCAATTAGGACGCTCTACCTATCTTTCAGAGATGCACGAGGAGATAATTTCGTTGGCTTGGAGAATTACATCTGGGCCTTTACTCAGCCTGAGATTCTCCAGATTTTAAGGAACACCGGTATTTGGATGTTAGTTGCTCCAATAGCCTCAACTGCTCTTGGATTAACTATTGCAGTTCTAACGGATCGGATGAAGCGGCCGGGGTTAGCTAAGTCTTTGATTTTTATGCCCATGGCAATCTCATTTGTTGGAGCAGGAATAATCTGGAAGTTTGTCTATCAGTTCCAGCCCAATGATCGAGTTGCTGAGATTGGCTTGCTAAGTCAGATCGCTGAATGGCTAGGTTTTGTCCCAACAAATTGGATTTTGACCGCTCCTTTAAATACCTTCTTACTAATTGTTGTTTTCGTCTGGATTCAAACAGGTTTTGCCATGGTGATTCTCTCTGCGGCTATCAAAGCTATTCCGGAAGAAATTTTGGAAGCTTCAATGCTTGATGGAGCAAGTGGTTGGAAGCGATTTGGAAAAGTCACAGTTCCTATGATTCGAGGAACCATTATCGTAGTTTTGAGCACAATAACTATTGGCGCACTTAAAGTTTTTGACATTATTAGAACTATGACTGGTGGAAACTTTAAAACCAGCGTTATCGCCAATGAGATGTATAACCAGTCATTTAGGGCGCTGAATTATGGGACTGGAAGCGCTCTTGCAATCATTCTATTTCTAGGAGTTATTCCATTAGTTGCCTATAACGTGATGCACCTGCGACGCGAGAGATCGGAGCGGTGATGGCAAAGGCGCTAAAGAGGGGGAAAGTCGAAGCAACAAAGAGCCACTTAAGCTCGCCTTGGGCAAGCTTTGTGGCAATCCTAATTGCAGTTCTCTGGACGATTCCTACCTTTGGTCTCTTTGTTACATCACTTAGACCGCAGACTGGAATTAACTCATCTGGATGGTGGACAGTTCTTACCAAGCCTGAATTTACTCTTGAGAATTACAGCAGAGTTCTATTTGAAGGTCGCGGCGCAACCCCTCCATTAAGTCAGTACTTTGTAAATACCTTTGCAATCGTAATCCCGTCAACAATTATTCCTATAACAATTGCAATATTTGCAGCATATGCCATTGCTTGGTTTGACTTCAAGGGAAGAAATTTTATTTTCTTTGGAATTTTTGCCCTCCAAGTAATTCCACTTCAGATGTCTCTAATTCCTCTGCTACAGCTATTCTCGGGAGGACTTCATATTGGAAGCGTTACTGTAATTCCAAGTTTTGGTATTACTGGTACTTTCATTCCAATTTGGTTGGCCCACACAATGTTCGGACTTCCGCTTGCGATATTTCTGCTCCATAACTTCATTGCGCAATTGCCAAGAGAGTTGATGGAGGCTGCAAGGGTTGATGGCGCAGATTACTTCAAGCTCTTTAGACAGATAGTGCTGCCACTTAGTATCCCGGCGATTGCATCCTTTGCAATCTTCCAATTTCTATGGGTTTGGAATGACTTGCTTGTTGCTCTGACATTTGGTGGTGGAAAACGTGAAATTGCACCACTTATGGTCAGACTTGCTGAGATGACTGGAACTAGAGGGGGAGATTGGGAGTTATTAACTGCCGGTGCTTTCGTTTCTATATTGGTGCCGGTAGCTGTTTTCTTTGCGCTACAGCGATATTTTGTGCGTGGTTTGCTAGCTGGATCTGTTAAGGGATAACAGCTTTCATTTACTTTGATAGCAGTGGCATACTGCCACCCATGGCCGAAGTTGTTAGAGCTCCTGGACTNNAATGAGCTAAGAGGCCGAAAGAGCGCTAAGTGGCGATTTTTCCCAAGCGATGTTTTGCCATTACCTGTTGCTGAAATGGATTTTCCGATAGCTGAGCCAATAAAGCAAGCACTTCACGACATGGTTAATCGCTCTGATACCGGCTACTTGGGCCCAATGCCGGAGCTATTTGAAGCATTTTCTAAATTTGCTGATACTCGCTGGGGATGGAAAGTTGACCCCGCTCATATTCGCACAGCAACTGATGCTGGTGTGGCAGCAGTTGAAGTCATTCGCACCCTTCTAAAGCCTGGCGAAAAACTATTGGTAAATTCTCCAGTATATGAAAATTTCTGGACCTGGCCTAAAGAAGTTAGCGCAACTTTAGTTGATGTCCCACTAAAGCAAGAGGGAGAGAATTACGATCTAGATTTAGATGGAATTGAAAGGGAATATAAGGCAGGAGTTAAAGTTCATCTCTTATGCCATCCTCATAATCCTGTCGGAGTTATCTTTGAGAACGCGGTTCTACTCTCGCTCGCCTCACTAGCTAAGAAATATGGCGTAGTAATAATCAGCGATGAAATTCATGCTCCCCTGGTATATAGGGGAAAGACTTTCCACCCCTTCATGGCAATAAGTGATGATGCCCGCCAAGTAAGCGTGACCATATCTGGCTCAGGTAAGGCATTTAATCTGGCTGGACTTAAGTGTGCGCTAATTATCACAGGATCTGAAGAACTAAAGCAGAGAATAAATGTAATGCCTGAATCTGTTAGCTATCGAGCCTCAATTTTTGGCGCAGTTGCAGCAGCGGCTGGCTTTAGTCAATCAATTAATTGGCTAGATGGAGTTATTGCAACACTTGAAGAGAATAAGGTTCTAATCAGGAATCTAATAGACAGCAAGATTCCCTCTATTGGATATCGAGAGCCTGACTTTAGTTACTTGGCCTGGCTTGACCTCACAGCACTTAACTTAGGCGATGACCCGGCAAAACATCTCCTAGAGAAGGGAAAAGTAGCATTTAAGGGTGGTTATATGTATGGCCCAAACCATAAGCAATATATTCGATTTAACTTTGGAACTAGCCCCGAGATAATCACTGAAGCATTTGATCGCATCCTAAAGTCTTTATGAAAGTGTATGACGCTGTTGTAATTGGTAGTGGGCATAATGGGCTGGTTGCTGCTTGCTATTTAGCAAAAGCTGGTAAGAGTGTTTTAGTTTTAGAAAAGAGCGCCTCACTCGGGGGAGCAACAACTAGTGTGAAAGCCTTTAAAGGAGTTGATGCAAAACTCTCTAGATACTCCTATTTGGTCTCTCTACTACCAGATCAAATCATCAAAGACTTATCACTTGACTTTGAAACTATTGGCCGGAAAGTCTCTTCTTATACTCCTTACTTTGATGGCGAAAGGGATAACGGGCTATTAATTAATTCAGATTTTGATCAAGAGAGTAGAGATTCATTATCTGAGCTAACAGAAAGTGATGATGAAGCAATTGCTTGGGAGAACTTCTATCAATCTATCAAGGAGTTCGCTGAAGTTGTTGCTCCAACTATGTTAGAACCAGTGCCAACTGAGTCACAAATTAAGGAGCTGGTAGACCCTCTTACCTGGGTAGAGCTAGTCGAAAACACTTTAGCTCAGAGCTTAAATGATAATTTCTTTGATGATTTAGTAAAAGGAGTAGTCCTTACCGATGGACTTATTGGCACATTTACTAGCGCTGACGATCACTTAGCTAATAAGTGTTTTATCTATCATGTAATTGGGAACTCAAGTGGGCAGTGGCGAGTTCCAAAAGGTGGGATGGGGGTTCTAGTAGATCAACTGCTAATAAGGGCGAAACAATTAGGTGTTGAGATAATTGCTAACCAAGAGGTTGGCAGAATTACTCAAGGTGATAAGCAGCTATCGATTGAGACTGTAGCTGGACAGAGTTATGAAGCAAGAATTGCGCTAGCAAATTGCGCACCAAAGATTTTAGAGAAAATTACTAACTTAAAGGCGCCACCACTTCGAGATGGTTCGCAGGTGAAGATAAATATGGTTTTGAAAGAGCTTCCTAAGCTAAAAAGTGGTGCTGATCCAAAAGTAGCCTTCGCAGGAACATTTCATGTTAACGAGAGCTACTTTGAATTAGAGCAGGCTTTTGCTCAGGCAAGCCTTGGTCAAATTCCAGATGTCATTCCTTCTGAGCTTTACTGCCATACCCTCACTGATCCAACAATTCTTAATCCAGATTTGACAGCTGCTGGATATCAAAGCCTTACTCTCTTTGCCCTGCATCTGCCGGCCTCACTCTTTGATAAATACCATGACGCGGTTAAGGCTGAAGTGAGCAAGAGAATTTTGAATGGTTTTAGCCAGTATCTAGAAAGACCTATTGAGAGTTATCTTGCTAAAGATAGTGACGGCCATCTCTGTATTGAGGTAAAGACCCCGCAAGAGTTAGAAAAAGAGCTAGGACTGCCCAGAGGCAATATCTTTCATGGCGATCTCGAATTTCCTTGGAAGCAAGATGGAGATAGTAGAAAGTGGGGAGTTGAAACAAATTCAGAGCGAATTTTCCTCGCAGGCGCTGGGGCGCTTCGCGGCGGCGGGGTGAGTGGAATTGCTGGACATAACGCTGCTATGGCTGCGTTGGAAACTTTAGAAAGGCTGGCATAGACTTAGGTTATGTTTAAAGCAATCAGAAGAATAACAGCGCTCGTTGCTTTAATTGTTGTTGCTATAAAGGGCGCTCTCTCATTCTTATCTTGGGTTGAAAAGCAGGAAGATGTTGAAGCAGTTTGGTCTGAAGACGAGGATTTAGAAGAAGTTTTCTAGTGAGCGAAACCTATATTCCTGGAACTTGTAATCTAGGCAAAGCCGAAGTACGTAGCCGCCAAGTTGTTGCAATAATTGGCTTTACGGTTTCACTAGTTCTGGCAACTGGCTTAATTGCGAGCTCTGCTCCTAGAGCCTCAGGCTTAACGCTCTTTGCTCCATTGACGGTCTTTGCAATTGGCTGGATTCAATCCAGAAGAAAATTCTGCCTTGCCTACGGACTCGCTGGCACTTTTAACTTGGGAAAGCTTGGTCAGATATCAAAGGTGGCAAATCCAGAAGATAAAGCTGCAGATCGCAAAACCGCGCTCTTGATCTTGGCTCAAGCAGCCGCGCTATCGCTGGCGATCACTGGGGCCTTTACTCTCCTACTTCTCCAATAAATTCAGTCTTAACTCTGAGTTAATTAAAGATAATGGCTATTGCCTGCGCAATAGGGGTAGGAGTAGGTTGGCATGGCTACAAGTTTAATAATGCTCTAGAGAAACTAAGGAGAGCGATGAAGATAATAATTCATAACCATGGACAAGCATTGGCAATTGATTTTCAAAAGATTGCAGTTGAGCGTTTAGAAAGATTGAGTAGGTTTCATATTCCAATTGAGAGAATTGATGTGGATGTTAAGCATGAAGTGAATCCAAGGTTTGGAAAGAACTCTCACAGAGTAATTATCACCTCTCATGGAAGCGGACCACTTGTTAGAGCAGAGGGAGAAGGCTTTAATGATTTAGCGGCATTTGATGAAGCGGCCGAAGCTGTTGAACTTCAACTGCGTAAGCGCCATGAGCGGAGTAAAGATATTGATCGCACCAGCCTTCGAAAGCTTCGCGGAGTGAAAAATTAGCAAGATTGCGCTGAGCAAATCTGTGCTGCCTTAGACTTACCTTCTAAATTTTCCTCTAGGAAGGCTGGCGCGTGATTGAAAATCTAGATAAGGCGCTAGCACGTGCGCAGGAGACATTGATGAAACCTGACTCAATCAGGCGTATCTGTATTTCTGGAAAAGCTAAGGGAAAAAAACCAGAACAAGTACGAATTGATATTCGCCCGGTTTTTCTTAAGGCTGGGCTGCATTGGCAGGTAGTAAGCCATGATGGAAAGCGTGATACTACAAAAAACATCGCCTTAAATGAACTATCTTTAGCGAAAATATTTCAAGTAGGTTATGCAAATTTGTTGATAGAGAGCACTAGCCAAGAGATAAATCTTCGATTAACAAAGTCAGGTGATGCTCAATTTACATCTAAGAGAGTTGAGTTAGAGGCAGCTGAGCTATCTCACGATAGGTCCAAACATCGTCTATTGAGCTCAGATGACGAAATATTTATAGAGCTTGGTATCTCTGACCATAATGGAAAGCTAAAACCAAGTAAGAGCGATAAATTCATTCAAGTTCAGGAATTTCTTAATATCTTAAGTCATAGCCTGGATGAAAAGCGAGATAAGAGCCAAGCGCTGAGAGTAATTGATCTTGGCTGTGGCCATGCATATCTAACTCTTGCAGCGCATAAGTACTTAAGTAAGCAGGGATATAAGGTTAAGACTTTAGGTATTGATGAGAGGCAAGACAGTAGAGAGCGCAATATTGCACTTGTTGAGAAATTAAAATTAAGTGAAGAAATCTCTTTTCAGGCCACGAAAATAGCGCAGCTAGAGTCATCTAAAGCTGATATTGCAATTGCGCTTCACGCCTGCGATACAGCTAGCGATGATGCAATCTCATGGGCGGTAAAAAATAGAGTGGAGATGATTTTAGTTGCTCCTTGCTGCCATCATGATATTCAAAGACAGATGAAAGATTCTCCAGCTCCATGGAATATTGCAACTAAACATGGAATTATCAATCAAAGAGTGGGAGATATCCTCACCGATTCAATAAGAGCTGCCGTACTAAAGATATTGGGATACCGCACCGATATCATCGAATTTGTTGCTGGGGAGCACACACCGAGAAATCTGATGATTCGCGCCTTTAAAACTGGAGCGCAGGCACAGCCTGGTGATATCGCAGAGTTAAAGCAGATTATTGCCCAGTGGAAGATTGAGCCTGCCTTAATGGTTCGCCTTAAAGATGAGCTCTCAGTTAGGCTTGGCTAATGTCGGCACAGCAATCTGGTGGCAAAGTTTTAGCCTCACTTCCTGTTGGGCAAAAAGTTGGAATTGCATTCTCTGGTGGTCTTGATACCTCTGTTGCCGTTGCATGGATGAGACAAAAAGGGGCGCTGCCCTGTGCTTACACTGCAGATCTGGGTCAATACGATGAAAGCAACATTGAAAGTATTGCCTCAAGAGCTAAAGAGTATGGAGCAGAAATTGCTCGCCTGGTTGATTGCAAGAACTCTTTAGTTGAAGAGGGCCTCGCTGCTTTAGCATCAGGGCGCTTTCCATATTAGAAGTGCTGGAAAGATTTACTTCAACACCACTCCGCTGGGAAGAGCTGTTACTGGAACGCTTCTGGTTAGAGCGATGCTTGAAGACAATGTTTTGATTTGGGGAGATGGCTCAACCTATAAGGGAAATGACATAGAGCGCTTCTATCGCTATGGACTGCTAGCAAATCCTGAGCTAAAGATTTATAAGCCCTGGCTTGATAGCGATTTTGTCTCAGAACTTGGCGGTCGAAAAGAGATGTCAGATTGGCTTAAGAGCCATAACTTGCCATATCGCGATAGCGCGGAGAAGGCTTACTCAACTGATGCCAATATCTTGGGGGCAACCCATGAGGCAAAGAAGTTAGAGGAGTTAAGTACTTCAATTGAGATAGTTGAACCAATAATGGGAGTCAAGTTCTGGGATTCATCGGTAGCAATAGCTCAAGAGGATGTGAAGATAACTTTCAAGTCAGGAAGACCGGTTGCAATAAATAATAAAGATTTCAGTGATGTAGTTGAGTTGATGAGGCAAGCGAATCTCATAGGCGGTCGCCATGGCCTTGGAATGTCAGATCAAATTGAAAATCGAATCATTGAGGCAAAAAGTCGAGGCATCTACGAAGCACCTGGAATGGCGCTACTTTTTATTGCATATGAGCGCCTGCTTAGCGCAGTTCACAATGAAGAGACTCTGGCCAATTACTATCAATCAGGAAGAAAGCTTGGTCGCCTCCTATATGAAGGAAGATGGCTCGATCCACAATCGCTAATGCTTAGAGAGTCACTAACTCGATGGGTGGCATCGGCTGTAAGTGGTGATGTTGTCTTAAGGCTAAGACGAGGCGATGATTACTCAATTATTGATACCAAAGGTGAGAACTTTAGCTATCACCCAGAGAAGCTCTCAATGGAGCGGACTGAGTCAGCAGCCTTTGGGCCCGAGGATCGAATCGGGCAGTTAACCATGCGAAATCTAGACATTGCAGATACTAGACATAAGCTTGAAATGTATCGAGACCAGGGCCAAATTGGTAAAGGAAACTTTGATTTAGTAGAGATTGAAAATCATGTGAAGAATGAGTAGAAGGATGAATAAATGACAACTAGTGCGATATCAACGATTCTCGATAACTTTCTAGAGGAGGCAATCAAGCTATCGCCGATTGGAGCAACCATGCTTGGTGTTCCTGGTTTTGATGATCAACTCGATGACCTTTCAATGGAGGGCAATGAGAAGCGAGCGGAGCTAACTCGAAAGACTCTTACTGCAATTAAGAATGAAACTCCAACTAATGAGTTTGATCGAATCGCCAAAGATGTGGCAATAGAGCGGTTAACTTCCGAGCTAAACCTAAATGACACCTTTGAGGCGCGCATTCTCTTTAATCTAATCTCATCTCCCGTCACAAGCATTCGTCAGGTCTTTGAGATGATGAAGCCAGATCAGGCAGAAACGGTTTCAAATGTTACAAAGCGCCTTGCTGGAATTGACGCAGCTTTTGCTGGGTGGAAATCGTCTTTGGAGTTTGCAGCAGAGAAAGGCAAATTTAATTCCCGTAGACAAGTTATTGCAACCGCTGGTCAGTTAGAATCTTTCTCAAAGGGTGCATTTACTGCAGTTGCCAAGAAATTCAACCCTGCCGGTGATAATCAAGGTTTAATGGATGCCGCAAAAAGCGCTGAGGCTGCTTGCGCATCTCTTTCAACTTGGATGCGCGATTCTTATGCGCCAAAGTGCCTTGCAGTTGATGGTGTAGGCGAGGAGAGATACAAGATGTGGGCTCGCCATTTCACTGGAGCAAATCTCGATCTGCGTGATACTTACGAATGGGGAATAAAGCAACTAGAGATAATTAATGAGCGGATGTGGAGCGCAGCAAAGAAGCTATATCCAGATGCAAAAACCCTACGAGAAGTTGCAGATCGCCTTGATTCAGATCCTAGATACACAGTTGAAGGCGAAGAAGAATTACTTAAGAGACTTCGCGAGTTCATAACAGCTGCTGTTGAGAGACTTGATGGAAAAGAATTTGATATTGATCCCAGAATTCGCAATTGTGAAGCACGTCTAGCTCCTCCAGGTGGCGCTTCTGCTG
>DDYK01000010.1 GCA_002347935.1 Actinobacteria bacterium UBA2236 | reverse complement strand
ATAATGATCAGATTAAGAACTTTCTCCTGTTACTAAAAGCAAAAGGCGAAAAGCCAGGAGAGGTTAGAGCGCTAGTTGATGTGATGTATGAAAGAGGCGTTGCCATTGATATTGCCGATCGCGCCGTAGATATCGTGGGAACTGGGGGAGATGGAGCTGCAACAATAAATATCTCAACAACTGCTGCAATCATTACAACTGCTGCAGGAGCTAGAACCATTAAGCATGGCAATCGCGCGGCAAGTTCAGCCAGTGGAGCTGCAGATCTTCTAGAGGCACTAGGAATTGATATCTCACTCGGAGCTAAGCAGGTTGCCGAGTGCGTAAGAAAAATTGGAATTGGTTTTGCTTTTGCTCCAGTTTTTCACCCTGCAATGAAGAATGCAGCCAGTGCCAGGAGAGAGCTTGCAACTCCCACCGTCTTTAACATCCTGGGCCCGCTAGCTAATCCAGCCAAACCAAAGGCAGTGGCAATTGGCGTTGCAAGGGCTGAACTATTGGAACTTGTCGCAACTGTGCTCGCCGAGAGAGGCTGCGAAGGCTTTATTTTCAGGGGAGATGATGGCCTAGATGAGATTTCGCTAAGCACAACAAGCACAATACTTCAGATAAATAATGGCGAGATAACAAGAAATATTTTTGATCCAAGCGAGTTGGGTCTTGAACGAGTAGGAATTGAAGAGTTAAAAGGTGGTAGCCCAAGTGAAAATGCTGAAATCACTAGAGCTATCTTTGCTGGAAAAGGCGGGCCCTACCGCCAATCTGTTTTATTGAATGCGGCAGTGGCAATCGCTGCCTTTAAGGCCGATTTTCATCTAGGACTTACTCAGCAGCTGGCAAATGGTTATACCTTGGCTAAGCAAGCTGTTGATTCTGGAGAAGCTGCTCAATTAGTTGAGCGTTGGGCAAATCTATCTACTGAATTGGCGAAATCTTCCTTATAGCTATTAGCGTCAATCTTGCTTCTCACCTTCTCAATCTCTGATCTTGCCGCTGCCGAGCCAAAAGTTGGCAGCGCCCAGATGCCGTCAACTTCGACAATACGAATACCTTCTTGATTCAGGTAACGAAGTAGAACTTCAACTTCTTCATGATGACTGGCTGGAAGTATTTCGCCATTGTCAATCACCACTTCAGCGGTTAATTTTAGAGATTCAACAATCTCTCGGTAGTTACCACTTTTAGAAATTGCGCTAGCAGCAAGTTTTCCATATCTTATTACGACAAACTCCCAGGTATCAGTGGAGGTAGCAATCGCGGTGATTAACTCCTTTACTCTAGTTAAACTCCTAATGCTCTGCCCTCTAGCACTTCCTCTAATTAGCGCCCCTAAGCGATTTCTCACCTCAGCAGCCTCTTCGAAACGCTCTTGACTGGCCAGCTCTGTCATTCGCTGATTAAGGGAGCTAAGGATTGGACGAGAGTCGATATGCAGGCTCTGATGAATTGCTGTGACATGGGAGGAGTAGGAATCAATTGATTCTTGCCCGATGCAGGGAGCCCCGCAACGCTTCATATCAAATAGAGCGCAGGGGCTTGCGCTTTGCATAGAAGATAAGGTGATTCGAGGTGTGCATTGCCTAATTTGAGTCACTTCGTAGAGAGCCTCGATAGCTCTCGTTGATTCATCTCGCCCGTTAAATGGCCCAGCCCAACCGCTATCGTCATCGAGGCCTTTAGCCCCTCTTATTACGACCAATCTTGGAAACGCTTCTTTAGTTAGCTTGATCCATAAAGACTTTGCTTGAAATTTAGAACGACGATTAAAACGAGGTTGCTTCTCGGAGATTAGCCTTAGCTCTCTTACCTCTGCCTCAATGATGGTAGCTGTTTGAATCACATCAAGAGAATGGGCAAGTGAGATCATGTCGTGGATTCTCTTTCGAGACTCAGCCGAAGTGAAATAGGAGCGAACTCTATTTCTTAAGTTTCTAGTAGTGCCAATGTAAAGCGGTATCCCTGCCTCATCTCTAAAAATATAGACGCCGGGAGTATTAGGAAGGCCCTCAGCTAAATATTTCTTGCTTCTCTGTGCGCTGGTAACGCGAGCGCTAAAGGATTTAAGCTCCTCAAGAGTATGCACACCGTAGCTGCCTAGCCGATCCAAAATTCCATGGAAGACATCTACCGTAGCTCGAGCATCAGAGAGAGCTCGGTGATCTGGGCTGGTTGTTGCCCCAAAAAAAGTTGAGAGCGTTGAGAGTTTGCAATTTGGAGCTTCATCCCTTGTCACCACATACCTTGCAATTTTCGCGGTATCCAAAACTTGATATCCGGGCCAGGGCAAAGCAAGTTTGTCACAGGCTGCTTTTAAGAATCCCACGTCAAATGGGGCATTATGTGCAACTAGTACACTTTCTTTACTTGAGCCAGCAAATTCAAGAAAAGAAAAGAGAGCCTCACCCAACTTTGGCGCTTCAATTACCATCGCATCAGTAATGCCAGTCAGGACTGTTATAAATGGTGGAATGGGCCCTTCTGGGTTAACTAGAGTTTGAAATTCGCCAATAATTTCTCCCGCCCTAACTTTTACAGCGCCGATCTCTGTGATTGCTGCATTGCTATGTGAGCCGCCAGTGGTCTCAAGATCAACAACTACAAAGGTAGTTTCATAAAGGCTCGGTGAAATCTCATCAAAACTTGGCTGAAAAGCTCCAACAGATTGGCTCGCCTGCTCTGATTTCATGGAGCAAAGATAGATGGCATTAATGACATTTAGCGCGATTAACTTTAGGGTGCGCATATGGCTATTGAAGGAGCGCCCCAAGGTTGGTTATCTGACTACCGCGCAGAGGGCTCTGGGGCTAATTCTCATATAGGAGTAATACTGGTCCATGGCTTTACTGGATCTCCAGCGTCAATGCGGCCGTTTGCGAACTTTCTAAATGAAAAGGGTTATCGAGTCACAGTTCCATTGATTCCTGGACATGGCAGCAGATGGCAAGACCTCAATAAAGTTCATTACTCAAATTGGGCTGCCAAAGTTGA
>DDYK01000046.1:2905-3061 GCA_002347935.1 Actinobacteria bacterium UBA2236 | reverse complement strand
AGCAGCTTTCTTACGACGCTTTGCAGCCACGTAGTGTTCCTTTCAGAATGGTTCGATCCGTCACCGAACCTGTTGCAGGCAAATCGTGACACTTATTGGCCAAAGTTTCCACTATTTGGGGAAAATAAATTGGGTGCGTGTCGGAATTCTTTTTCT
>DDYK01000046.1:2069-2843 GCA_002347935.1 Actinobacteria bacterium UBA2236 | reverse complement strand
GCGATTTTCGTAAAACTGAAGAAAAAACGGCTTTTTAAAACCTAGTTACTAAAGGGTAGGGGGGAGAAAAATATTTTAAATATTTTCCCTATTTTTGCGCACTTTTGCCTCTTTGAGGGCATATTCATTACTTCGAACATCATAGCTACGAAACTTCGGCATTGAAGCTGCGATCAGGCCGACAAAGCCAATACAGAGTAATCCGCCGCCAACAATAGAGACTCTTAGCGAACTCATCGCTGCCATCCCACCTGCTCTGGCCTGGCCACCAAGTGGGCCAAGAAGATAGGAGAGCATCTCAATTCCAGCCAGGCGCCCCCTTAGCTCATCAGGAATTGATTGATTCCAGATAAATCCTCGAAATAAAGCGCTAACTTGATCAAAGGCGCCGGCGATTATTAGGCAAGTTATTACTAGAACGAGTGAGTTACTACTGCCTGCTGCAACTATCGCAACTCCCCAGCCAAGTGCTCCAATAATTACTGCTCTTCCATGATGGGGGTAATTTCTCATCCAACCACTTAGTAGGGTTACAAGGACTGCTCCAAAAGTTATTGAAGAGTAGAAAAAACCTAGGGCATAAGGGGCGCCAATTTCATCGGCCCAGAAAGGAAATAGGGCCATCGGCATTGCCAGGAACATCGCTGCTAAATCAACAACATAAGTACCCAGCAGATCCTTTCTCTTGAAGGCATAGTTCAGACCCTCCAAAAGGCCAGCCATAGATGGCGGGGTTGCTTTATCAAGCGGGGGAACGCTTTTCACCTGCCAGAT
>DDYK01000046.1:656-2033 GCA_002347935.1 Actinobacteria bacterium UBA2236 | reverse complement strand
CTTGCGATGATAATTCCGCCAACTGATGGTCCAACGATTCCGCCAAATTGCCATCTAAGGCTCATAAGCGCGCTGGCACTTGGCAGATCATCATGGCTTACAAGCCTTGGCAAAATTGCATCCTGGCTAGGGCGNNGGTTTTTCTTGTAGTGAATTAATTAAAAGAACTGAGGTTGCAATCAGGGTGCCAAATTCAGTAAACCAGATCATCTTCTTTCGATCTAGGTAATCAGCTAAGACCCCGCCATAGAGGCCAAAAACAATGAGCGGAATAATCTCCACCGCTCCAATTAGGCCTACTGCCCAGAAGGAGCCGGTTAGCTCTTTGACTTGGAAAGGCAGGGCAACGAAGGTGATCATTGAGCCGAAGTAGGAGAAGAGCCCTGCGGTAAAGAGCAGCTTAAAGTCGCGATACTTCTTTAAGGGGCTTAAATCAATGGCGAATTTGCGCACGCCTTATCTTAGTCAAAGCTCTCTTTATCAGAGGGGAAGGAGCCTGACTCCACATCTGAAATCCATCTGCCAACTGCTTCAACCATATCTTGACGCAGATTTAGATAGGCCCTTGAAAAACGTGGCGGCTTTGGAGTTAGGCCCATTAGATCTGTCCAGACTAGAACTTGGCCATCGCAGTTAATCCCAGCGCCAATACCAATAGTTGGAATTGATAGCGTCTCTGTAATCTCCTTAGCCAATTTGACAGGAATCAACTCAAGCACAATTGCAAAGGCCCCTGCTTCTTGAAGGGCAAGAGCATCTTTGATGATCTCATCTGCCTTGCTATCTCTTCCTTGAACTTTAAAACCGCCAAAGGCATTAACAGATTGCGGGGTCATTCCAAGATGGCCCATAACTGGAATTCCACTGCTAACCAGAGCTCTAACTTGCTCGCAGACTCTCACTCCGCCTTCAAGTTTTACCCCGGCAACTCCTGCCTCTTTCAATAATCTGATACTGCTTTCAAGTGCTAACTGGGTTGAAGCTTCATAGGAGCCAAAGGGAAGATCGGCAATTACTAGCGCTTTCTCTGAGCCTTTTACTACCGCTCTAGATAATGAAATTAACTCATCCAAGGTAACTGGGATTGTGTTCTCATGGCCTAAAAAGTTATTACCTGCGCTATCTCCAACCAGCAGTATCGGAACACCAGCTTGATCAAAGACTGAGGCCATCGTTGAGTCATAGGCGGTGAGCATGGCAAAGGGCTTGCCTGATTTCTTCCAGGCAGCTAGATCTAAAACGGTATAGCGGGCCACTTACTTTCCTTCCTCGAGGCCAAGTGCGGTCCCCGGGATTAGAGACCCGAGTCTATCGGTACTCTTGAACTATGCCTACAGCCAAGAGCGCTCCGCTAAGAATTGCGATGGCCCAGATCAA
>DDYK01000046.1:0-648 GCA_002347935.1 Actinobacteria bacterium UBA2236 | reverse complement strand
AAGCGGCGCTGATGTAATTCTCTTCTCCGAGATGGTTTTAACTGGATATCCAGTTGAGGATCTTGCCCTAAGGCCTGCATTTCAAAAGGCTTCAAGTAGGCGAGTTAATGAGCTAGCAGAGGAGATAGCAAAAATAGGTGGCGGCGAGCTATTAACTCTTATTGGATATCTCGATCATAATGAAAAGAGCGAGAATGCTCTAGCTGCAATCTATCAAGGCAAAGTTGTTGGCAAGTATGTCAAACACCACCTACCAAATTACGGCGTCTTTGATGAATTTAGAAACTTTGGCCCCGGAGAAAAGAGTTTAGTAATCCGCTTCGGCTCTATCGATATCGCGCTAGCAATCTGTGAAGATATCTGGCAAGAAGGCGGTCCAGTTGCCAATTTAAGTAAGGCTAATCCTGGAATTCTGCTAGTTGCTAATGGCAGCCCTTTTGAGCGGGATAAAGATGGAGTAAGGCTGGAGCTTGCTAGAAAGAGAGTTAAGCAGCTGGGCTGCCCTCTGGTCTATCTCAATATGGTTGGCGCTCAGGATGAATTAGTTTTTGATGGTGGCTCATTTGCTCTGGATAGCGCGGGAGAAGTAATTGCAAAATCTGAACAATTTGAAAGCTCGCTAAATATTGTTGATATTGAATGCGAGAT
>DDYK01000045.1:6516-21979 GCA_002347935.1 Actinobacteria bacterium UBA2236 | reverse complement strand
TATGCAGCAACAGATGATCCAATTGGCGAATTGCAAGCAAGTGTTGATGCGCTTCACTTAGCAGGAATTGAAGTAATTCTTGATGTGGTTTATAACCATAGCGCTGAAGAAGGTTTAGCTGGACCCACCTATCATTTCAAAGGCATCGATAATCGCACCTTCTATCGCCATAAAGATCAATCCAAGTACGAGGATCTAACTGGCTGCGGAAATACTTTAGACAGCAGAAACCCTGTTGTGACTGAGATGATTATTGACTCCCTTAAATGGTGGTCGCAGATAATTGGGGTAGATGGATTTAGATTTGATTTAGCAAGTGCTATCTGGGGCCAGAGCGGCATCGACCTAATAAAAACGATATTAGATGACCCGATTTTAAGCCAGCGAAAGTTAATTGCAGAGCCCTGGGATGTCACTAGCTATAAATTAGGCGCTTTTCCAAGCCCATTTAGGGAGTGGAATGATGCCTATCGAGATGGCATTAGGCAGTTTTGGCTTGCTGACAATGCCAATAGCTCATATTCCGGAGTTTCTAATCTCGCAAAAAGAATTGCAGGCTCTGATGATATTTTCTCAACTCGCGGGCCAACTTCATCAATTAATTTCATCACCGCCCACGATGGTTTTACTCTAAATGATCTCACCTCTTTTTCTCAGAAAAATAATGAAGTAAATGGCGAAGATAATCGCGATGGAAGTAATGAAAATAGATCATGGAATCTAGGAGTTGAAGGGGTGAGTAGCGATCTAGAAACAATTGCTAAAAGAGCCCAATTGCAAAGATCAATGCTGGCAACTCTCTTACTTTCATCTGGAGTTCCGATGATTTCTATGGGTGATGAAATTTCTAGAACCCAACACGGCTGCAATAATGCATATTCTCTCTCGCCAAATCACCCTATTGATAGTAGCGAGAATCTCTATGGCGCATGGGCCCGTGATTGGAAGCTAACGGAGCTGCAAAAAACTGCTTTAGAATCTTTGACAACTCTGAGCCAAATACGCGCCAATTACCTAATTGATGCTACCGAAGAATTCTTCACTGGAGACCTTGACCGAGTTAGCCTTCGAAAAGATATTGCTTGGTTTCAATATGATGGCAGTGAGATGGTTGAGGCAAAGTGGCTTGATACACATCTTCGCTATCTAGGCTTTGCTATCGATGCCAAGGATGCTCAAGCTCTATTTGTTGCTATAAATGGCGGCGGTGAAGATTTAGAATTCAAGCTTCCGGGCTCGAGCTGGGGAAATTCCTATCGAACTATCTTTGATGCCAGCCAGAGCGTGACTGATTTTGCTCCGATAATAAAAAAGCCAAATGATGCTTCTCTTATTAAAGCTTTATCTGTGCAGATCTGGCTAATAAACCGAAGTTAATCGACTTTGAAAACTACTGAAACCGTTGATGTGATGGTTTTATCAATTGTTTGAGTGTCATAAAAACCGCCAGATGAGGTATCAACTGAATCTGGGGAGGTGACTTGGAAAGGCCCCGATCTCACGCTCATTACCGCTCCTACTTTGCCGCCGGTTGCTTCAACAATCGCCTCAGCGCGCACCTTGGCATCAGCCATCGCCTCCTTTAGAAGCTCGGGACGAAGCTCGCTCAACTTGGAGACATAAAACTGTGGTCCATAGTTAGTGACACTTATTCCGCTTTGCAGTAGCGAGCCAATCTGATTACTTAACTTTGCAATCAAATCGACATCATCGCTTCTAACAGTTATCGACCTCGATGCACGATAGTTAAGGATTCTTCCGGTGCTATTTCCATTTGAAAACTCTTCTTGAGGATATGCCGAGACAGAACCTAATTCAATAGCGCCACTTATAACGCCTCCCTTAGTCAAATACTCAGTGACAGCAAGAGTTGTGGCTTCAACTTTTTTCACCGATTCAGATATCGTTGGAGCTACTTGCTCAGCATTTAAAGTCCATACTGCTCGATCTGCCTTCGCATCAACGCGAGCCGAACCAGTAACTGTGATCCCCTCGCTATTTCTAGAGGCAAAGCCCGAGCCGACTTGGTTTAACCCAAGCCCAATTGCAATTGCTAAAACTGCAGAGGCTGCAATCAAAGTTATAGATTTCTCTCTTTGGCTTTCACTCATACCGAGAGCCTATCAGCAAGAGTTGATGCTGCCTCAATTTCTACCCTGCGAAAAGGCTCAAGAAAATCATCCCAAGGCCTTCCCATCAACTTCTCAAGAGCAAGTGTTAAATCACTTTGGATTAGATTTTGAGTGATAGCGCTCTTTANNAGTTAAACTCAGAGAGTTCAAAGATTAAATAGCTCCAAGATTTAAGGGTGTTAACAATTCTGGCCCCACTTCCAATTGCGCTGCTGTAACTCATCCCACCTCGATAAGCACCCGGCATTAGGATCTGGCTCTGCCAATTCAGATTTACACTTTCATTTAGCTCGCGCTCTAGCCCCGTCTCCAGATGCTTTATTAGAGTTTTAGGACATGAGTAGATATTTAGCCGGCCATGGCAATAGCCGATCTCACTTGGGCTATAGGTAATCAAGAGCTGCTCCTTATATATGAGGGCGTATCTACCTCTTAGATGCGACCTTCCCCAGCCCATCTAGCGATAGCGCTCTTGCAATAGGTGAATTCTTGCCATAGNNCTTCAGGGTAGGCTTTGCGCTAGTCCAACGCTTATCAGTACCCGCTTGCTAGCTTTTGCTTGAATCGGTATCGCTGTAGAACGGAAAGACTGGCGAGCGTGGAATTCACGTTTGTCCCCAAAATACCGAAGGAAAGTTATAAATGGCAACAGGTACAGTTAAGTGGTTCAACTCTGAAAAGGGTTTTGGTTTCATCGCTGTTGATGGTGGCGGACAGGACGTATTCGTTCATTACTCTGCTATCCAAGGAAACGGCTATAAGTCCCTTGAAGAGGGTCAGTCAGTAACATTTGAAGTTGTCCAGGGACCAAAGGGTCCTCAGGCAGATGCAGTTACTGCTAACTAATTACACTAACTAGTTATAGAAAAGCCCCAGAGAAATCTGGGGCTTTTTTTATTTCCCTGCTTTAGCCTTTGCATTAGCAACAGCTTTTGCTGGAGATAAATCTTTGCCAGCCTTCCAAGCATCTAAATACTTCCAAGGAGCAACAACGCCTCGTCTAATCTCCCAATCTCCTGGCTGAGTTTGATAAGAGATTCCAAAATGTAGGTGAGGCTTTGTTCCCCTTGCGCTTCCGGTATCGCCAACTTCGCCAAGTTTCTGTCCAGCTCCGACTACAACACCGGGTTCAATTCCATCTTCAACTTTTGACAGATGTGAACCGTAATACCGGACTCCGTCTTCGCCAATTATGGATACCGATAGTCCACCGCGATCCTTACCTAAATTTGTCTTTCCGCTCCATACGTCCTTGCGATTCACATCTTGTACAACGCCATTGATCGGTGCAACAAAAGCACAACCCTTCTTGGCTTGAATATCGGTAGCAGGATAATCGTGATGATACTTACCATAGGTAGCTTTGCAATTCGCTACCGGGAAGGTGTAGATCGGAGCGGCGTGAGCGTTTTGAATACTTGGTAGAATCATGAGAATTGCAAGTATCGCTTTTCTCATTCAATTACACCTTTCATATCTGTGGAATTCGTTAGAGATTAGATTCTTCCACGAATAGCTTTTTCTTCTTAAACCGACACGACTTGTTAGATGCGCAATGTTGGCAACGCCAAATTTACGTTAAGATATGCTTAATTATGAAAACCTTTCGGTTTCTCGCGGCGAGATTGGCATTACTTTTACTTTTCTTGATGATCACCGTGCTTCAACTTTTCTCGTTTCCCGGACAATTTGCTCACATGCGCCGCGTGCATGGCTCTGCTCTAGCCCTCGAAATTGTTCTGACGATATTGGTCGGATGCCTATTTCTCGCTGCACAATTCGCACTATTTTCATTATGGAAATTGGTTTCTCATATGGAATTAGAAACTTTCTTCAGCCCCGATGCTGCACCTTGGCTCGACAAACTAGTGGCCGCACTTAAATTCGCCTGCATCTTTCCAGTCGCACTTATCTTTATCGTTGCTCCACAAGCCGATGACCCTGGCGCGTTGGTCTTGTTAACTGCAGTCACACTGTTCGTCGTAACTGTCTACTTACTAGGTTCGCTTCTGCAGGATCAAGTCTTGGAAGTTATCTATCGGGAGAACCATTCGAAATAGCCGGGATACACGAGTTAAGGAGAAATTTGCCCACACGTAACTTACAACTCCGACCCAATCTATCTCGGCAATATGGACTTCGGCGATGAAAGAACTTGAGAAAATCTCAGCGCAACTCATCCGCGATTTGTGTTCTTGCCGAGATTGTCGAGATGAAATCAGCGGTCAGAGGATGCGCTCAGTGATGGATCTCAGTCCAGAATTGCTTGTTCTCGATGTCGCAGCCACTTCTTCGGGTTTTCGTTTCACCCTCAATGACAAGCATGAGGTGGAATTACAACGCGATACTATCGAAGAAATTCTCGAAGGGTTTTCCGACATCAATTGGCGAAGTGAGGCTTCAAAAGTTTTATGGGATCGCGATCACGCTCCCCGAACGGTATTTCATTGGTCTGACATTCAAGAGGATTCACATGATCTTTATCAACTACTCGATCAACTCCTTGTTTACGGTTTCGCACTAGTGGAAAATCTTCCAGTAAGAGATCGTGCGGTAATTGATCTCATACATAGATTTGGATATGAGAGAGTCACAAACTATGGAGATATTTTCGATGTCCGAGTGGAGAACAACCCGAACAATCTAGCTTTCACCAATCTAGCGATTGCGCCCCACACTGACAATCCGTACCGGGATCCTGTGCCTACAATTCAGGCGTTACATTGCCTTGAATCCAGCGTTACTGGAGGCAATTCAGGTTTGGTCGACGGATTTAGGGCGGCCCATCTGCTTCGCGAAGAGAATCCGGATGCTTTCGATATTTTAAGCAATTCGCTTTTCAATTTTGAATACCGAAATCCGACCACTTATCTTTCAGCATCTGCTCCGATCATAAAGGTAGATGTGACAGGCGAAATTATCGAGGTCCGATGGAACGATAGATCAATGCAAGCTCCAATCTCTGAAATTCAAGTAGACATTGTTTATGATGCTCTTCGATCCTTCGCAATCCTGGTTAACGATGCGAGAAATTGCCACACCTTCAAACTAAATACTGGTGATTGTGTAATTTTTGACAACACTCGCACACTACATGCCCGCACCGCTTTCGATTCCGGCGGAAAACGACATCTTCAAGGCGCATATGCAGACCTTGACAGCGCCATCAGCAAACACGCAATCTTAGAGGAGATGCTGGAAGCATGAATACCTACTTGGAAATTGAAGACCTTTTTCTATCGGCCAGCGCAGCAGAGTATTTGGGGGAAGACATCACTCTGGTTGAGCACATGATCCAATGTGCGGAATTGGCGCAACGCGATAACGCACCATCCTGGCTGGTTGTTGCCGCTCTCTTGCACGATATCGGACATATTTTGTCGGTGGACGCAGCGCACGCTCAAGATTCTGGAGTGGATCGTCACCATGATCTGGTGGGAGCTGATTGGATTGCGCAGAGATTTCCCGAGAACATTGTTCAGGTTGTGAAACTTCATGTCGAGGCCAAGAAGTACCTTGTTGCCAACGACAAGAGTTACTTCGACAAACTTTCAGAGGCCAGCAAAGTAACTTTAAAGATTCAAGGGGGAGAATTCACCAGCGCCCAGAGCCAAGAATTCTTGGCTACCCCGTTCTCCGCAGAGGCGATTCGCCTGAGAATTTGGGACGATTGTGGAAAAAAGCGTGGTGGAACCGAATTGACGCTCGCCGACTTCAAAGATGCGATAGAAGAAAATGCACTCGCCTAGGGCTTAGATTTGTCTCGGTCCCCGCACATCAAGGCTTTCTCAACCTATCCCAAGACAAACTATGCTTGCACCCTCCATTCAAAGTTGAACTAGGGGCAGTAGCTCAGTTGGTTAGAGCCCCGGACTCATAATCCGGTCGTCGTAGGTTCGAGCCCTACCTGCCCCACTACAGACGATGAATAGTTTGAAATCAGTTGGACTTTGGGCCTTGCTGTGAATCTTGCGTAGTCTGTGAATGTGTTGACATCCATTTTCTCCATAGTCATGGAGGGTTTACTTTTGAAAGTGATAATCAAAGTATGAAAGTTCTTTTAATTGGTGGGGGAATCTTAGGAGCAACCCACGCGCGAGCGGCTCTTCAAGCAGGTTATGAAGTCTTGCACTTAGAACGTGACTTGACCCCCATGATGGCTTCGGCTCGAAATTTTGGATTGATCTGGGTGAGCGGCAGAGCTAGCGGCGAGGAATTGGAGACAGCTCTTCGCGCTCGACAGATTTGGGAGGAGATTCATTTAGAAAATCCAGATTTACACTTTCGCGCAAATGGCTCACTGACATTAGCTAAAAGCGATGCTGAACTGCGCGTCATGCAGGAATGTCTCACAAAAAGTGATGCACCAGCGCGAGGCTGGCAAATTTTAGATCGCGCAGAGTCAATCAGAAGGAATCCAGGCATCGATGGAGATTTCCTGGCATCGCTCTGGTGCCCATTGGATGCGACGGTGGAGCCTGACTCAGTCTTGGATTCAATGCGCAGCTATCTCTCTAGAAACTCTCGTTATTCCTGGATGAGCGGAGTTGATATTGTCGATGTCACAACCATGGGGGATCGCGTCACAGCACATTCGAAAGACGGAAGGAATTTTGATGCAGACTTCTTGATTCATTGCCCTGGCGCAGATCATGAATCCCTTTTTGCAGATTTACTGAAGATGGCGCCAATCCGAAAAGTTTATCTGCAGATGATGAACACCGCACCCTTTGACCGAGAGCTAACGACATCTATCGCTGACGGCGACTCTATGCGCTATTACCCGGCGTACAACGTCTCTTCGCTTTCGCAACTTCCGCCGCAACATCCGGTGGCGGAGGCCAACCATATGCAACTTCTGCTGGTTCAAAGAAAAGATGGCAGATTGACTATTGGAGACACACATCTGTATGACCAACCTTTCCCATTCAAATTGAGTGAGCCTCCGTATCAATACTTACACGAATTAGCTAGCACCTTGATTGGAAGGCAACTGCCACCGATTGAAGCGCGATGGAGTGGTGTTTATTCTCAACGTATAGACGGTGCTATCTGTCATCGTCAGCATATTGCAACGAATATTATCGCTGTGACGGGTCCCGGCGGCAGAGGTAATTCGCTAGCGCCTGCCATTGCAGAGAGAACGATGCAAATGTTTTCGAGCACAATTTAAGAATAAGGAGCCGGAATGAAAATCGAGATGGCCGCTTTTGATGTTGCGGGTACCACTGTGAGAGACGATGGCATTGTATTGAAAGCCTTTACAAACGCTTTCGAGAGAACTCGTCCTCAAGATTGGTCAGCTAATAAAACTAAGTGGACTCAATATGCAATCCAAACGATGGGGCGATCAAAGATAGAGGTGTTCTCCGAGATTCTGGGCAATCGTGAAGATGCGCTCATAGCAAACCGCGCATTCGAAGCCGCATATGTGGAGAGCGTCGAGTCTGAAGGGATTGCTGAAATCACAGGAAGCGAAAAACTATTTGCCCTGTTGCGCGACCGCGGAATAAAGGTTGCCTTGACAACTGGTTTTTCTCGCTCGACTTTAGAGGTCATCATTTACAAAATGGGTTGGAAATCCAAGGTCGATCTCACCGTAACCGCTGAGGATGCGGGCCGTGGACGTCCTCATCCCGACATGCTGGAGTACGCCGCCCGCACCTTTGGTGTTCTTGACCGCGGAGCGACTTTAATCGTTGGTGATACCCCAGCAGATATGCAGGCTGCGACGACGTTTGGATCACTCCTGAGAGTCGGAGTGCTCACGGGTACTTCATCGTCCGTCGAGCTCGTGAAATCAGGTGCGACTTCTGTTGTTAACTCGGTGGCAGAAGTCTCTTCACTCTTATGAAACTTTAAGTTATTTCTTTATTACGGAAAATTTCAGGAACTCGCCACCACTTGTATTCTCAAAATTTGAAATCTCTCCCAAGACTCCCCCTCCAACCTTAGAAAGGAAGTAGAGAATGATAAAGAAATCTTTAGTTGCCGTTGCTAGCACGAGCCTAATTCTCTCCGGAGTATTAGGAGTGTCATCAACTGCACAGGCTGCGGTGAATATCTGTCAGGCGAAAAACATCACCGAAGCAGGCGGAATGGACAAGCTCGTTGCAGCTGCCAAAAAAGAGGGTCGGATAAACCTCATTACCCTGCCTCGCGACTGGGCGAATTACGGTCCGATGATGGATGCCTACGAAAAAGCATTTGGCGTAAGAATTACTGTGGATAATCCAGATGGATCCTCGCAGTATGAGATTGACACTATGAAGAACGCTCCGAAATCAAAGCAACCTGATTCCATTGACATCGGACCACTCGTAGTCACGCAGCTAACCCCGCCAGGAGCAAAGCCACTATCGGCTCCATATAAAGTTATTAATTGGAATGACATTCCTGCAGCAGCAAAAGATTCAAATGGTTACTGGTACGGAAATTACGGTGGCAAGCTCGCCATCGTCTACAACACTGCGCTAACAACGGTTCCAACCAAGGCCACAGATTTCACCAAACCAGATTTCAAGGGCGTCATCGGAATTACAGGTGATCCAACCTCGTCTAATCAAGCCTTCATGTCAGTCTTAGCAGCCAGCATCGGAAATGGTGGTCAAGGCAATTTGGCCGATGTTTCAAAAGGATTGGAAGTATACAAAGCAGCAAAGGCGCAGGCTCCTTTAGTGAAAGTTAACTCTGCCAACCTTGTCTCAGGTGCCGCCAAAGTTGGTTTCATGTGGGATTTCAACGCTCTTGGTATCGTCCCTGCGGCTAAAGCTGCTGGCCTCAATCTCAAGTTTGCCTACCCAACTGATTATGTCCTCCAAGCTCCGCCATATATCAATGCAATAAACGCAAAATCTCCAAACTGCGCAAATGCTCGTTTGTGGCAAGAGTTCTTGTATTCACAGAACAAAGGCAAAGTCGCTGCTGAAATAACAGCAGCCGATATCAAACTTCCCGGCTCTAAACTTTTCGCAATGTTGCAGGGTGGTCAGAATTACTTCCAGCAATCAGGAGCAGATCCAATTATGTCTGCGGCGATGAAGAAGAAGGGCTTGCTCCTTCCATCGTTGCTCGACTTTGAAGTCCCAGCTGGAGCGAAGATCGTAGGTCCACCAAAGATCTCTGATGTTCTCTCTGCGCGTGAACAGATAATCGCAGCGTGGGCTTCACTGTAAGAAAATAAGTCTCTGAACATCATGGAGAAACGAGGCGTCCGTAAGGGCGCCTCGTTTCCTATTTCGCCTTCATCAATCCTGCCCGCGTTACCGTTTCTCCTTATTTTCGGATTTTTCTTTCTCTTTCCCATCTCTCGTCTAATTTACGTATCATTCATGTCAAATGAGAATACGTTCACGCTGGGAAATTTTCAGACTGCTTTTGAAAAGCCTTACAATTCAGGATTTGTTAATAGCATAAAATTGGGTTTGCTATCTGCTGCCATTACCGCGATTCCCGGCGCTGTGGCTGCTTACTTCATAGAAACTCGTGGCTCATCAAGATTGAAGCGAACGATTTCCTCAATGAATGGAGTCTTGGCAAACACTGGCGGAGTACCGCTAGCCTTTATGTTCACTTCGGCGCTTGGTATCCAAGGTTTTCTTACTCAAGCGCTCAAAGCTGTTGGAATCGATTTGTACGCCAATAGTTTCTCGCTTGGAACTTTCACGGGACTTCTCATCGTCTATCTGTATTTCCAACTACCGCTGATGATCATTGTCTTTTCACCTGCAATCAGCTCGTTACGTCGGGAATGGGTAGAAGCTGCAACAAATCTCGGTGCAAACAATCTTCAATATTGGCTGCGAATCGGAATTCCGTTGCTCTTGCCCAGTTTTCTGGCTTCTTTCCTCTTGCTCTTCGCAAGTGGTTTTTCCGCTTATGCAACCGCGAACGCACTCACTGTCGGAAATGTTCCTCTGACGCCGCTTCAGATTGGCGGTTTGCTGGATGGAAATGTCTCTGCAGCTCAACTAAACCTTGGAAAAGCCCTCGGCGTAGTGATGATTGTAATCTCTGCTTGTGCTGTTATCCCCTACCTCCTGATCCAACGTCGAGTAGCACGGTGGCAAACTCGATGAAACTGGGGAAACTCAACCTTCCGCTGATAATCACCCTCTTACTTTTCGGGGCTTTTGTCGTTATTCCGATGGGATCAGCATTCGAATATTCGATTCGGAGGGGTCTGGAGGGTGGGTATGGACTTCAGAATTATCTCTGGGCAGTACGTGAAGAAGACTTCTCTTACTACTTAATCCGTTCCACCTGGTTATCTGCGGTAACCGTTCTCATCACACTCGTGATTTTAGTTCCCACGTTGACTTGGATTCATTTGAGTAATTCGAAATTGAGAGAGCTCATTGATGGGCTATCACTGCTTCCTTTGGTCATTCCCGTTGTTGCTTTTGCTGTTGGAGCTCAAATCTCATTTCCCGAGTTCATACAGAGTTCGGTGATGGAACTGCCTTTCTTATATTTCATCCTCGCGCTGCCATATGCATATCGCGCTCTGGATATCGGGCTCAAAGCAATTCCCCTTAAGACATTGAGTGAAGCCGCACGTAGTGCAGGAGCGAGTTGGCTCAGGGCAATTGTGATTGTGATTCTTCCCGTAATAAGAAGTGCCGTTACTGCAACTATCGCACTCACCTTTGCGCTATCCATTGGCGAGTTCACCATGACCGTGCTATTGCATTGGGATACCTTTCCAACCTGGGTTACTTACGTTGCTCAAGACAATCTCTTGGGGGCAATTGCGATCTCGATGATTGCCTTACTCGTTCCCTTCGTATTAATCAGTCTGGTAGCGCTATTAACCCCAGAAAAGGAAATAAAGGAGTCAAACTGATGTCTAAAGAAAATTTGATTTTGCAGTCGATCTCAAAGAGATTCGGTGCGGTACATGCCCTGGACAACTTTGATTTGGAGGTAAAAGTTGGCGAATTAGTAGCACTTCTAGGTCCGTCGGGTTGCGGCAAGACCACGGCTCTTCGGGTGGTTGCTGGCTTGGAGCGGCAAGATTCGGGGGCCGTGAAACTCGGTGGTCGGGATATCACTAACCTTCCTGCTCATCTGCGCAATATGGGGATGGTGTTCCAAGCCTATTCACTGTTTCCCAATCTCTCAGTCGAAGAGAACGTGGCATTTGGTTTACAGATGCGCAAGGTCAATAAGAGGGACCGCCAAAAGAAAGCTGGAGAACTCTTGGAGCTCGTGGGGTTAAACACTCAACATAAGAGATTTCCTCATCAATTATCGGGCGGACAACAGCAACGCGTTGCACTGGCCCGCGCCCTTGCCTTTGAACCTGAAATCTTGCTTTTGGATGAACCACTATCGGCGCTCGATGCCCAGGTGCGCTCGAATCTTCGAGAGGAGATCAGAAGACTCCAGTTATCACTGGGAACCACCGCGCTTTTTGTAACTCATGATCAGGAAGAGGCGATGGCAATCTCTGACCGAGTGGGCGTGATGAGCCACGGCAAGCTAGAGCAGATTGCATCTCCCGATTCTCTATACAACAATCCAGCTACCGAATTTGTTGCTGGGTTTGTGGGGGTTATGAATTACATCCCGGGATACCAAAATGGGAAATCGGTTTCTATTCTGGGTTCGGACTTCAAGGTTAAGAATTCGTCAGGGCATCAAGGTGCAACCAGTGCGCTAGTTCGACCCGAATCCATAACGGTGGTGGCCAAGGAAAATTCATCCAACGCAGTAGTAGTTACTCGATCATTCCTCGGAGCATCTTCGCGAATTCTCTGCAAGACTCTTGACGGCACCTTGATCCAAGCTCTTGTTCCGAGCGAGGAGTCAAGTGAGCTCATTCCAGGCGCCAAAGTACAGGTGAAAATCTCAGCAAACGAGGTTCTGGTCTCTTAGCGAGCTCAACCCTGCGACTTTTGCAGAAACAAACTGTTATTGTCGCGACATGAGGACTGTGCCCTGATGTCATCCTTACAGTATCTGCGTTTCGTGGCTTATGCCCTATTTGCAATTGGACTCATAAACCTGCGCTACCAATCCGGTGAAAGCAATTTAGCGCTTCGAACTTTGATTATCGTCGGAACTGGAGTCATCATTTTTGTTCTTTCATACCTCAAGGTTGGACGTAGATTACTGATTCATCCGGTAGGGAAGGTGCTCACCTGGTTGGTTGCTATTGCCGTAATAATCTTTGCAATCGTTAATTAACATGCAACCATGGAATTAGCAGAGATAAAGTCGCGCTGGAATGAAGTATTGGATCATCTCGAGCGAGAAAATCGCGTGGCATGGCTGGCATTCTTTGATGCTCGGTTGGTTAGCTTGAATAACAATGAACTTAAACTCTCCTTTATTGATGCTGAGAAGTTGAGTGGAGCACATAACTTTGCTCAGGTGAGAAAGGATTCTCACCGCCACTGCTTAGAAGCTGCAATAGAAGAGATTTTTGGAGTAAGTATCGTCATAATTACCGAGTGATTTCTCCCCGCCGCATATCTCTGCTCCTTCTTATTTGGGCTCTTCTTGCCAATATAAGTTCTCCTATTTCGCATGCCGCAACAACCTCATCTTTTAATTTAACTCAGACTCCTGCATTTCCTGATTACAAGGTAACTTTTCATGGCGTAATTAAGCCGAAGGTAAAAAATGCAGTAGTAAAAATTGATGTAAAACTTGGCAATACTTGGAGCGATACACGACTTAGAACTAAATCAACCCCAAGTGGAGCTTGGAAGATTCAAGCCATGGCTACTGCCCTTGCTGCCGATGCAACTTATCGAGCAAAAGTGATTATTGGAGGAAAAACACTCACCACAAAGACAAAGCGAATTGTGATTGAGCAGAACCCAGCCATTTCTACTCCTGATGAATTAATCTCACTTAGCGGTCCTGGGGGCCGGATTCATGGCACAGATATCAGCCGCTGGCAACACCCGCAAGATAAACCGATCGACTTTGTAAAGATGTATAACGCAGGAATTAGATTTGTAATGATTAAAGCCTCTGATACAAGAGATGATGCTGACGCACTATCTCTTAAATATCTTCTAATGGATCGTGATGCAGCCCAAGCAGCTGGTATCTATACCGGTTATTACCACTACACAATATTGCCTAATACCACCAATAAAGATTCCGTAATTCTTGATGCCAAAGCTCAAGCTCAAAAAGCGTTGTGGCGACTCTCTAGCCTTGGTGGCTATACCGAGCGAGATCTGCCATACGCACTTGATTTGGAATATAACTGTGTGCAAGTTACCAATGGCAGCTGCGTTAAGTATGCACCAAAGTCTGTAGTAACGCTCTGGGCTGAAACTTGGCTTGAAACGATGTATGAAAAAACTGGCCGTAAGCCATTTCTTTATTCTTATCCCACATTTCTTGAGCAAGCTATGGTGAGAAGTGAAAAATTACGCCAATATCCACTATGGAAAGCACAATACGGGATCAATCCTGCAGATCCAATTGCTGAGCCAGGGAGAAAGGAATTTGGCTGCTTTGTTCACTCTTGGTCAACTGCCAACTGCTCATCGCTCTGGCAAATTTGGCAGTATTCATCGTGCGGAATTGGCGAGAAATATGGAGTGCCATCACCAAGGGTTGATTTAAATGTATTTAGAGGAGATAGCGCTTCATTCCTTCAATTAACAAGAGGTATCTGGACCCCTGCTGTTGGCGATTATCTGCCGGTCAAGGAACCGACCACTCTGCTTATCACCAGCGTTAACGCAAGTAGTACTGATAAACCAGTAAAGATTAAAGTTGAAGTTAAACGCCCAAGCGGAGAGCCTGTTGTTACTGGAACCGTAGCTTTTAGGAGAAGTCCTGTTGAGGGCGGGGGCCCAGTTGTTAAAGTGGAGCAGAGCCCGGTTCGAGATAGGGCTGGAATCTGGACTCTAACTCTAAGGAATCTTCCTGCAGGTCTTACGCAAGGATATGTCGCATTTGTTGATCAAACTGGAACGCATTTAGAAAATCGCCAAGATTTATCAATTAATCTGATTCAAGGACCGGAAGTTGCTGTTACTCCAACGCCAAAGCCAAGTAAGCCAGTAGTGCCTTTTGATTCTTGCAAGAATCAAATTAAGAATTAACCTACTTTACTCTCTATCTGAGTAGCTCTCTCTAAATTTTTCCTTTGACGAAGGATTATCTGCTCATACTCATTAATGGATTTGGCAATCTCTTTCTTTTCAAGCCCTACATACTTACCAAGGAGTTCGCCTAGATAGTTAGTAATACTCAGCCCAGAATCACTTGCTTCAAATGCAATACGAGTTCTTCTCGATAACAAATCATCGATACTTAGAGCTGCTTCATGGGTAATGGCATAGAGCGCTTCTGCTTTTATATATAGCAAGCCTTCAATTAGAGGCTCAAGCAGTGACGTGTCTTCTTTTGCTGGAGCTAAGACTTCATCAAATAAAGATCCGTAGCGATCAAGAAGATGTCTGATGGTTTCTTCAGATAGACCATACTCTTTAGCAAGTTTTGGAATCTTATTTATCAATACTGAATAACCTTCAGCACCAATGATGGCAAGTTTTTCAGTTGTTGAATCAGGAACGATGCGCCTTAAGTGATTTACAGCCTCATCAACAGCATCCTCTGACATCACGCGATATGTGGTGTATTTACCGCCAGCGATTGAAACAAAGCCAGGTGTAGGACTATCAACTACATGCTCTCTAGATAATGTAGTTGTTGGTGAGTCAGGATCAGTTGAAACAAGTGGACGAAGGCCTGCAAATACACCAACTACTTGATCGCGTCTTAGTTTGGGCTCAAGGACACGATTTGCTTGATTAATTATGTATGAAACATCATCGCTACTTGCCAGTGGCTCTTCTTTGCTCTCTTGGTAATCAGTATCGGTTGTCCCAACTATCCATTGCTCGCCCCAAGGGATAATGAAAAGCACAGAAACATCGGTCTTAATAATTACACCACTTTGAGAGTTTATTGCGCTCTTGGGCACCACTATGTGCGAGCCCTTCGACATGCGAACCTTATAACCAGCTTTAAGTCCAAATTTCTCATGGAGCTCATCACTCCAAACCCCTGAGGCCATAATCGTGGCTTTTGCACGGACTTCAATTACCTCATTACTCAATAGATCTCTAATCTTTGCGCCAACTACNNGCGCCATATTTAGCAGCAGTTCTTGCAATGCTCATGGTGTGTCGGGCATCATCTACTTGAGCATCAAAGTATTGAAACCCTCCAGTAATTACATCAAGGCGCAGTGATGGCGCAATCTCGCTTACCTTCTTCTGGGATAAGTGTTTATGCCAAGGAAGCGCCCTCTTAAAGCCTCGTAGCGCGTCATAGAGAGCCATTCCAGCTCC
>DDYK01000045.1:226-6374 GCA_002347935.1 Actinobacteria bacterium UBA2236 | reverse complement strand
CTTAGCCCTCGTGATGCAGCATCAAGAGCAATTCCCGCGCCATTAACTCCGCCGCCAATCACCAAAATATCAAATTCGCTCTCACTCAAAGCAGCAATGGCGGAGCCTCGGGTGGCGATATTTAGACTGGAATTAGATATGGACACGCCCCTTAGGATACGGGCTATGGGCTACATCGGCGCGCTCGACCAAGGGACCTCAAGCACTCGCTTCATAATCTTTAATCAAACTGGTCAAATCGTTGGACAAGAACAATTAGAACATTCTCAAATTCTCCCCAAAGCAGGTTGGGTGGAACATGATGGATCTGAAATCTGGCGAGCTTGCATCAGCGTTATTACTGGCGCGCTAAAGAAGGCTGGTATTCAAGGCTCAGATTTGAACTCAATTGGAATAACAAACCAGAGAGAAACCACTCTTATCTGGGATAAGAGCACCGGACTACCCCTCCATAACGCCATAGTCTGGCAAGACACAAGGACGGCGGAGTTTCTAAATGCCTTAAGTGATCAGGTTAAAGAAAAGATCGTCTATAAAACCGGCCTTGCTATCGCCCCATACTTCTCAGCAAGCAAGATTAATTGGCTAATTAAGAATTCTCCCGAAGTTGCCCTGGCAATAAAGGATGGAAGGGCGCTGGCAGGAACCATTGATTCTTGGCTGCTATGGAATTTAACGGGTGGAGTAAATGGCGGGGTCCATTACACCGATGTGACCAATGCCAGCAGGACTCTACTTATGAACCTTGAGAGCCTTGATTGGGATAGTGAGCTATTAGAAATCTTTGAAATTCCTCGTCAGATACTTGCTGAAATCAAATCTTCTTCGCAAGTTTATGGCCATAGTTTGAGTGATGGACCACTTGCAAGCGCTGTTCCAATCTCTGGAATTCTTGGCGACCAACAAGCAGCGATGGTAGGACAGACTTGTTTTGAGCTTGGAGAATCAAAGACAACCTATGGCACCGGAAACTTTGCTCTGCTAAATACTGGAACATCAATCGTTAGATCTAAGCATGGCCTATTAACAACGCTCTGCTATAAATTTGGTGACGACAATGCGCGATATGCACTTGAGGGCTCTGTAGCGGTTACTGGATCTGCTATCCAATGGCTTAGGGATCAATTAGGCATTATTACCTCAGCTCCCCAAGTTGAAGAGTTAGCAAAGAGCGTTAGTGATAATGGTGGGGTTTATTTTGTTCCTGCATTTTCAGGACTCTTTGCCCCTTACTGGCGAAGTGATGCAAGAGGGGTAATTGTTGGATTAAGTAGAGCTGCTACCAAAGCACACCTTGCCAGAGCAGCACTTGAAGCAATCTGTTATCAAACTCGCGATGTATTAGATGCGATGAGCGCTGATAGCAAAGTAGCTCTCACTGAAATTAGAGTAGATGGCGGAATTACTGCTAATGAGTTATGTATGCAGATGCAGGCAGATATTATGGGAGTAGAAGTAATTCGGCCGGTGATAATTGAAACTACCGCCCTTGGCGCTGCCTATGCAGCAGGACTTGCAACAGGTTTTTATAAAGATACTAATGAGCTTAAAGCTAAGTGGCGCGAAGATAAGCGCTTTAAGCCAGATAAGGCCAGCACGCTTGCAACTACAGGATTTAAGAATTGGAAGAAAGCCATTGAAAAGACTCTAAACTGGCTTGATTAAAGCGCAGTTATTTCAATTAAAAGCGCTGATGCTGGGCGCAGGATTGGCGCGCTAAGACCAATATTTTCAAGCTCTGAACCAGTTAATTCAAGACCAGTGGTAATCCATTTGGGCGGCTCGATAGCCATGAAATTTGATTTTTGACCTCCACTTAAAACCTTAACGCTATATCTGCGATCAGAATCAAGTCCTCTTATGCGCATGCGCGGCGCGTGAGACTCTGGAATGGTCTCAAGAGATGAGAATGAAAATAGCGCTGATTTCTTATCACTAGAAATGACGCCATTGAGATAGTGAGAATCCTTTGGATAATCGATGCGGATAACATCCCCGCTATGAAGAAGTTTGCGCTTTGATTTATAGAGAGTAATCCAGCTCTTTAGCTCAGCTAACTCACTGCTAGAGAGTTGAGTGATATCTCGCTCTACACCTGCGTGGCCAAAGAGAGCAGTTAAAGCTCTAAAAGAAAATGAGATAGATCTTCCAGTTTGATGACCAGGATCTGCTCCAATATGAGTTCCGAGCAACTCTGGCGGAATAAATTGCGCGCTCCATCTCTGAATTCTGGCTCGCTCAAGTGCGTCATTATTGTCGCTGGTCCAGAAGCGGTCGACCAAATCAATAATTCCTAGATCAATTCTTGCTCCCCCTGAAGCGCAAGATTCAATCTCTAGATTTTTATGGCGCTTCTTTAGTTCAGCAAAGAGACGATAAAGTCCTTGAGTTTGCTTTCTTACTGCAGCTCGATTATTTGAGCCCGCATCAATAAGAACTCGATTGTGATCCCACTTGATATAGGTAATCTGGTATTGAGTAAGAATTTTGTCTACTGAATCTAAGACGTAGTTATATGCATCTTGATTATCAAGATTGAGGACCAACTCATGGCGCCACGTTGGACCTACCCGATCGCCAACCTTTAATATCCAATCGGGATGTGAGCGATAGAGATCTGAATCAGGATTAACCATTTCGCCTTCGAACCAGAGGCCAAACTCCATACCTTTATCTCTTATGTAATTAGCAAGTGATCCAAGACCGTTTGGCCACACCTCTTTGCTTACCTGCCAATCACCAAGGCCACTTAGATCACTTCTTCTGGAGCCAAACCAACCATCATCTAAAACAACTCGCTCAAAGCCGGCTTCAGCTGCCGTATCAACAATCTTCTTTATCTTCTCCTCATTGTGGTCAAAGTAGATTGCCTCCCACAAATTTAGGGTCATAGGGCGTGGAGTTTTTGGATGCACACTTCTTGCTCTTAAATGCTTATGCATATTTGAGGAAAGTCCATCAAGGCCAGCATTTGAATAGAGAGCAAAGAGGTCAGGAGCTCTATAACTCTTTCCTTTTTCAAGAATCACTTCGCCTGGAAGAAGTACTTCTCCGGCTGAAATGCTTGTGCTTCCCTCATAATTTTTTTCAATGCAATATTGGCTATCCCCGCTCCAAGCAAGGCTAAGCGCCCAAGATTGTCCTGATGCAAAATTAGTTTCTTTCTCTAAAGCAATCATTCCTATCGTGTAATTATGCCCAGGTCGTCCCTCATGGCTATCTCGAACATATCTGCCAATTGCAATATCTCGCCGCTGCGGATTGCGCTCATTAGACCAGCGCCCAACAAAATCTAAGCTCTGAGTCGCACTATCACTAAGCGGCATCCAATAATTTAACTCATCTAGAAAATAAGTATCGCCAAGGTTAGTTAGTTCTTGCCAGAGCTTTAAAACTCCAAATTGATCTAGGGATGCGCCGATATCAAGAGTTAACCTGGCATCCTTATCTTCTAATTGAATTTGAAAACTACTTTTATCGCTTCTAAATTCTTTGACGCTAAATTTTGTTGACCAATCAAGACCTGCTCTATGTCCCTTTATTGTGGGATATCCCAAATGTCCTCTTGAGTGCTCTCGCATCATCCCTGGATTAGTAACTGCATCAAAATCACTATTTGCAATGGAGCGATTAAAAAGAAGTTCACTTGCCTCGCCCCTAAAACTTGCGCCCCAATATCTAATTACCGGCGCGCCATCTATAACCTCAAGGAGTAAATCAACGCCGCCGTTGCTTAGCTGCGCCCTGGCCCCGGCCTTAGATGAAGGTATTGGAGAAGACATACGGGTAGAGTAATAGCCATTATGTCGAGTAAGAAACTCCCCGCAGGCGTTATTAGAAGTGATGCCACGCTCATGGATGGGCGCACCATCCGCTACTACGACACAAAGGGCCAATCTCGCAACGCAGTAGATCAGCGAAGCAGTGAAGAGCAACCAAGCATCGGTGAGATGCGCCTTGATCCACTAAATAATGAATGGGTAGTAATTGCAGCCCATCGCCAGGAACGAGTATTTCTGCCACCTAAAGAATTAAATCCACTGGCTCCAAGTAAGCCAGGTTCACTTACTGAAATTCCAGAAAGTGATTATGAAGTGGTCGTTTTTGATAATCGCTCACCTTCTCTAGCCGCTCCAACACCAAGTTTTAAGGTAACTGAAAATCCAGATTTCTCTAGCCCAGCGATTGAATCAGCAGGCAAATGTGAAGTTATCTGTTTTACATCGGATTATGAAGCCTCTTTTAAAGATCTCTCACACCGCCAGATAAGAACTGTTCTTGAGGCTTGGCGCGATCGCACTGCAGAGCTCTCGGAACTTTCCTATATTGAATATATAGCTGCCTTTGAAAATCGAGGAGAGGAAGTTGGAGTAACTCTTAATCATCCTCATGGTCAGATTTATGCCTACTCCTATCTACCTCCAAAAGCAGAGAGAGCGCTAGCAGTAGCAACTGCTCATAAAAACAAGACTGGAAATATTCTTCTTGAAGATATTTTGGCTAGAGAGCTTTCAGATAAAGTCCGCATCGTGGCTCAAAATGAGGAATGGGTTGCCTATGTGCCATATGCCTCAAGATATCCATTTGAAATTCATCTTGCACCAAGAAGAAGTGTCCCTGACTTTATAGCTCTTGATGAAGCTGCATCAGATGCATTTGCTCCTCTTGCTAAAGAAGTTTTACTTAGACTTGATGGAGTCTTTGGTGTGACGATGCCCTACATCGCCTCCTGGCATCAAGCGCCAGTAAGAGTGGGAAGAGATGTAACGCGTCTGCATTGGCAGATAGCCTCGGTTAGACGAGCGCCGGGAAAGTTAAAGTATTTAGCAGGATCTGAATCTGCATTTGGTGCATTTATGATGGATCTAAAGCCAGAGCAATCTGCGGCGCAGCTGCGCGATGTGGCGCTTTAAAACAAAGTGGAAATAACAGAGTTATTCACTAAAGGCTTTGGCTATCCCCCTGCAGTAGTAGCAAGCGCTCCAGGTCGAGTGAACTTGATTGGCGAACATGTTGATTACAGTGGGGGCTTTGTTCTCCCCTTCGCTATCGATGCAGTAACTATGTGTGCAGTTTCCAAAAGAGATGACAGAATGATAAGAATTATTTCAGCGCAGAAGAAGAATGAAATGATTGGAAGTAATTTAGAAGCAATCGCCGCAAAAGAGGGATCTTCCTGGTCTAGATATATCTATGGCGTCATCTGGGCTATGGAAATAGATTCTGGCCTTGATATCTATATTGATGGCAAGGTGCCACTGGGCGCTGGATTATCTTCCTCGGCTGCCCTTGAGTGCTCGCTTGCAACTGCGCTAAATCATCTATTTCACTTAGAAAAAACTTTACCTGAGTTAGCTCGCCTCACTCAAAGAGCGGAAAATGAGTATGTCGGAGTGCCTTGCGGAATTATGGATCAATCAATTTCGCTAATGGCAAGAGCTGGTTATGGGCTATTACTTGATTGCCAGGATCTCTCTAATCGACATATCAAAATTGACTTTGCTTCAAACTCTTTACGGCTTTTAATAATTGATACCCAGGCCCACCACGCTCTAACAGATGGTGGATATGCCAAGAGGCGAGAGAGCTGCGAGGAGGTAGCAAAAATCTTTTCTATTCCATCTCTGCGCCAATTAAGCATGGAGAGCCTTTTGGCTCACAAAGCAAAGTTAAGTGAATTGCAATTCAAGCGAGCGCGACATGGTGTAGGCGAAATGGCCCGAGTTTTAGATGCAGCAAAGGCCCTTGAGGCAGATGACTTTGAAGCACTTGGCCAATTGTTAAATCAATCCCATAACTCACTTCGCGATGATTATGAAGTCTCATGCCCTGAGTTAGATCTAGCCGTTGAAACCGCACTTAGCTCTGGGGCTCTTGGAGCAAGAATGGTTGGCGGAGGTTTTGGAGGAAGCGCTATTGCGCTCATTAATGAACGTGACACTGGGGCCATCTCGCTAGCAATTGAAAGGGCTTTTGATAAAAGTGGATTTAAAGCGCCTCGATTTTTTGATTCGCTACCAAGTGATGGAGCTAAAGTTATTTCTTAAACGACCGGCGTTACTGAGATGACTTCAACGCCGCCAATTGCGCTTAAGACATTTACTAAATCTTGCGGATCACTTCCTGGAAATGCCACCGTAATGTCATC
>DDYK01000045.1:0-170 GCA_002347935.1 Actinobacteria bacterium UBA2236 | reverse complement strand
CGGACCATTGCCATAGGGGTGAGTCTAAGTGAAAAGCTCCCTGACTTGGACTCGAACCAAGAACCTGCCGGTTAACAGCCGGCTGCTCTGCCAATTGAGCTATCAGGGATCGTTCAGCGGCTAAATCTAGGTCAGAGACTCCCCAAGCGCCAATTCCCGCAGGGCCCGCC
>DDYK01000075.1:11637-13632 GCA_002347935.1 Actinobacteria bacterium UBA2236 | reverse complement strand
AATGTTGGCCCACCTGAACCAGTTGCCGTTGGATCGCCGCACTGAAGAACAAAAATTCCCTCTGTGGTTAGTCGATGACAGAGTGTTCTGTCGAAATATCCACCTCTAGCTAGCTGAGACATAACAGTAATTGTTACTGGGGCGGCTTTTGCAAAAGTTTCAATAACTATATTTCCGCAATTAGTCTGCAGAGTTAAAAACTTTGGCGCTCTTTTCATGAGATTTTCTGGAGCAGCAATTCGCATTGGAGATTGCGCTAATGCTTTAGTTACTTTGCACTTAACTTGCTTCTCAGGAGCAGCTACCTTGATTTCTTTACTATCAGCCCTTGATGGAGCAATTGGAATTAACAGCGCAGCAGAAAGTAGAGCGATAACAGTTACTTTGCGCTTACTTCTCACTCTTTCTACTCCCACTCAATAGTTCCTGGCGGCTTAGAAGTNNATGGGATGGCCATAACTTCTGCCATCTCCTTGCACTCCCACGCTACGTACTTCAGCAAGTAATACCACTGGAGATTGCCAGATCACTTGATCTAGACCCGCTAAGTGTAATTCTTCTCTAGCGATTAAGTCGGCCTTGCGCAAGATTCTAAGTCTTTCTTCAGTAACTTCACCGACTATACGAATCGCAAGGCCTGGACCTGGGAATGGTTGGCGCCAAATGATCTCATCTGGCAAGCCAAGAGCCAGCCCAACTTGGCGAACTTCATCCTTAAAGAGAGTGCGAAGCGGTTCAATTAATTCAAAATATAAATCATCTGGGAGTCCGCCCACATTATGGTGAGATTTAATATTGGCAGTACCGCTTCCGCCACCAGATTCAACAACATCTGGATAGAGCGTTCCTTGAACTAGAAACTCTATTTTGCTATCTGAGGATAACTGCCGAGCTGCATCTTCAAATACTCGGATAAATTCCCTGCCAATAATCTTTCGTTTCTCCTCTGGATCCTTTACGCCCTTTAATGCAGTAAGGAATCGTTCTTTGGCATTAACAACCATAAGTTGCACACCAGTTGCTGCAACAAAGTCTTTTTCTACTTGCTCAGCCTCACCCTGCCTAAGCAGGCCATGGTCAACAAATACACAGGTTAACTGCCCTCCAATAGCTTTCTGAACAAGTGCTGCAGCAACTGCTGAATCAACCCCGCCAGAGAGGCCACAAATCACTCGTTTATTTGCAACTTGAGATTTAATATTAATAATCTCATTTTCTACAATATTTTCAGAGGTCCAAGTTGGCTTGCATTTAACAATATCAATTAACCATTTGCGCAGGATCTCCTGCCCATTTTCGCTATGTAGCACTTCTGGATGAAATTGCACTCCAGCTAATCTGCCATCGATATTTTCAAAGGCAGCAACCGAAGTTTTAGCGCTACTTCCTATCGCACTAAATCCTTTAGGGGCTTTAGAAACGCTATCGCCATGGCTCATCCAAACGCTAAATGATGAATCAAGGCCGGAAAATAATTTTGATGAAGTATCGCAGTTAAATTCAGTTCTGCCATATTCACTCAAACCTGATTTTGCTACCTCGCCCCCAAGTAACTGCGCCATAACTTGAAAGCCATAACAGATACCAAAAATAGGAATATTCTGCTCAAATAAAGCCCGATCAATTAACGGAGAATCATCAACATAAACCGATGATGGCCCACCAGAGAGAATTATCGCTCTGGGATTTCTTGTAAGTATCTCTTCAAGCGAGCTCTTATGAGAAATAATCTCGCTATAGACCCCAGCTTGGCGAACTCGGCGAGCAATTAATTGAGCGTATTGCGCGCCAAAATCAATGACCAAGACATGATTATTGCTCTGCACTAGCTCGCCTTTTTATGCTCTATTTAGAACGATTTCAACTCTCTGGAACTCCTTTAAGTCAGAGTAGCCAGAGGTAGCCATCGCACGGCGAAGTGCGCCAAATAAGTTCATACTTCCATCAGCAGAGTGTGATGGTCCAAGCAAAATTTCCTCTAATGATCCAGAACTG
>DDYK01000075.1:11199-11567 GCA_002347935.1 Actinobacteria bacterium UBA2236 | reverse complement strand
AGCATCACTGCATCTGCGCCGCAAGCAATTGCTTTAGCAATATCACCGCTCTTGCCAACCGAGCCATCAGCAATCACATGAACATATCGGCCGCCAGATTCATCTAAGTACTCTCGTCTTGCAGCAGCAACATCGGCAACAGCTGTTGCCATAGGAACAGAGATACCTAGAACTTGGCGAGTGGTGTGAGCAGCTCCACCGCCAAAGCCAACTAATACACCAGCAGCTCCCGCTCTCATTAAATGAAGAGCGCTCTGCGAGGTTGCACATCCCCCAACTATTACTGGAACATCTAGCTCATAAATAAACTTCTTAAGATTTAGCGCTTCATTAGTTTTAGAGACATGCTCCGCGCTGACCGTTGTTCC
>DDYK01000075.1:5178-11156 GCA_002347935.1 Actinobacteria bacterium UBA2236 | reverse complement strand
CGCTGCGGGGAGAGAGCTGCAGCAACACAGACCCCTGCTGCTCTTATCTCTGCAAGCCGCTCTTTAATTAACTCAGCTCTTATAGGAGCTTGATAGAGCTCCTGCATACGTCTTGTTGCCTGCTCTGCTGGTATTGATGAAATCTCACCTAATTGAATCTTAGGATTTTCATATCTGCTCCATAGACCTTCCAGATTTAATACTCCAAGTCCGCCTAATTTTCCAATCGCGATAGCGCTCTCTGGCGAAACTACTGAATCCATAGGTGCTGCAAGAAGTGGTAGCCCGAAGCTATATGCATCTATCTTCCAATCGATTGATACCTCACTCGGCTCTCTAGTTCTGCGCGAAGGAGCGATAGAAATATCATCAAATGAGTAAGCAGTCCTTGCTCTCTTGCCAGGTGAGATTTCGATATCAACCATTATTTGCTCCGATAGTAATTAGGGGCATCTGCCACATCTAATACATCATGGGGATGGCTCTCAGAGAGGCCGGCTGCAGTAATTTGTATTAGCCGGCCGCGTTTTTGCAAGGCTGCAATATCTTTCGCTCCGGCATATCCCATCCCCGAGCGCAGCCCGCCCACTAATTGATGAACTACCTTCGATAGGCTGCCGCGATAAGCAACTTTTCCTTCAATACCTTCTGGAACTAATTTATCTTCAGCTAATACATCATCTTGCATATAGCGATCTTTTGAAAAAGACTTCTGCTCGCCTCTTGATTGCATCGCGCCAAGTGATCCCATGCCGCGATAGATCTTAAATTTTTCTCCATCACTTTCTACTAACTCACCAGGTGATTCATCGCAACCGGCAAGAAGAGATCCAAGCATCACAGTATCGGCTCCTGAAACAATTGCCTTGGCAATATCTCCGGAGTATTGCAAGCCGCCATCTGCAATCAGTGGAATATCCGCTTTCTGACATGCCTTAGCTGCCTCCATAATTGCAGTTATCTGAGGCACTCCCACTCCTGCCACTACCCGTGTGGTGCAAATAGACCCAGGTCCTACTCCAACTTTAACCGCATCAGCTCCAGCATTTATTAGCGCTTGAGCTCCTGCTCTAGTTGCAACATTTCCACCAATTACTTCTTGCCTTGGAAAGTGCTTTTTAATTCTCACTATCGCATCTAAAACTGCTCGATGATGGCCATGGGCAGTATCAACCACAATTACATCAACGCCAGCGCCAATTAACGCCTCAGCTCGTTCAAATCCATCTTCGCCAACGCCAACTGCTGCGCCAACTCTTAAATTTGCTCCCTTAACTAACTTCACATGAGTTACCTGTTCATCAATAGCAAGGTTTCTATGGATGATTCCAATACCGCCAGCTTTAGCCATAGCAATTGCCATTGCTGATTCAGTCACAGTATCCATCGCAGATGAGATCAGCGGGATATCTAATTGGATTGCGCGGGTGAGATAAGTCTTTGTTTCAACCTCGGAAGGCACTACCTCTGAGGCATCTGGAAGCAGGAGAACATCGTCGTAGGTAAGGCCAAGCATTGCGACCTTCTCATTAACGCTCTCACTCACCGCTCCACCTTAATGGCTAGGGTATTTAAGCTCCAACTGCCCGCACAATTTCAGTAATTGCGCTATCCAAACAATCGACTCTTACTACTGATTTGCGTGAAGATTTACGCCAGCCTGGTCCGCCAAGAATGATTCGGGGGGCTGGTCTAATCTTTGGAATATCTCCCACAACTTCACACTTTCCATTCTTAGCTAGCTGAGCCCAGAGAAATACCGCTGGAGGTGCAGACTTTTTTACTATCGCTCCAACTGCTGTAATGGGAGTTCTAGCTCCTAGAAATTGTGACTGAATATTTCGCTCCGCAAGAGCAGCTCCTAGAGTATAGAGAGCCAAGGTATGCATCTCCTCACCAATACAGGCAAGTAGCACTGGGCGGGAATTAATTGGAAGATCTGGAGTTTGATTCGAACTCTGCATTAAACGAGTAACGATTTCGGTTATTAAATGCTCAATTTCAATTCCTGTACCAAGCTCTGCCCATTCATTTCCTACTGCGATTAAAACTGGAACGATTAACTCGTTCCAGGTATTGATAATTCCACGCTTGCTAACTTGAGCCTTTAGAGTATTTTCTATGTAGCTTCGATCATAAACTCTTGCAGCTTTAAGAAGGGATTCAATTAGTTCAGAACAATCTGCAGTCTCAACTTTCTGCGTTGATTTATGTGATGCTGCAGCGCCTTTAGCCTTACTCGATAGCGCCACCTCTGCAGCATCACATGGTGAATAGCCTTGAACTATTAGCTTTCGCATTAGAGTAAGCCGGGCTAGATCCTTGCCATCATATTTACGGTGCTCGCCTTCAATATGACTTGATGGGCCAAGACCATATCTGCGATCCCAAGTTCTAAGTGTGGCTGGCGCTATGCCGAGTCTGCGGGCTACTGAAGCGACGGTCAAACGCTCATCTTCTAAGCCAGCCTTAAGATTTGGGCTATTGGGGCGTGGAGCCATGGCCCAATAGTGGTGCTTATCACCTATTTTCGCGACCCGAAACTAGAGAAATTCGCCCAAAGTACTTGAACAACCTATGGCGCGATTATATATTAACCCCATGTCAGAGACCTCTCGCCTACCAAAGCCAGTTATTGAGAATTGGCAATGGCAATTTGAAGGCGCCTGCCGCTCACTTCCTACAGAGATGTTCTTTCATCCAGATGGGGAGCGTGGTCCAAGGCGTCGCGCTAGAGAAAATGCTGCAAAAGCAGTCTGTGCGACCTGCCCGGTATTAGCAGCTTGTAGAGCTCACGCTCTTGCCGCACAAGAGCCTTATGGCATTTGGGGCGGATTAACTGAAGATGAGCGTCTTGAGATCATCAATCGTGCATCTCGCCAGATCAGCCCTTCTATCGCTTAGCGCAGCTACTTACTCTTTTTCTTTTCCGTAATTCCCACTCGCTCTAAGGCTAATAACTGTCGTGACCGCCAGGGCAGAGATAATCACACCAAGTGAGACAGTTAATGAAACATGTGGCACCTTGAAGCCATAGATGTAATCAATTCCAACTCCGTGAAGTGCTTCGATAATTAACTTAATCCCAATAAATCCTAGAACGATTGATAAACCCTTGGAGAGATAAACTAGGCGCTTTAGAAGTATTCCAACTAAGAAATAGAGCTGGCGAAGTCCCATTAGAGCAAAAGCATTGGCCATAAAGACAATATAAGGATCTCTAGTTAAACCAAAGATTGCAGGGATTGAGTCAAGTGCAAAGAGTAGATCAGTGGTTCCAAGAGCAACGAGTGCAATTGTGAATGTGGAGTAGCCCCGCTTTCTAAGAGCGGTAATTACACGATTTTCTTGCCACTCATCTTCTTCTGGGTCCTCAGTAATTAATTTATAAGCAGTCCAAATCAATATAGCTCCGAAGAAGAAGAATACGGCCACAAACCTCTCAACAACGGCAGCGCCAATAATTATGAATATGCCACGCATTACTAGGGCCATCAAGATGCCTAGCAGAAGCACTAACTGTTCTTTCTCTTTCTCAATTTTTAACCTAGATAAAATAATGAGAAATACAAATAGATTATCGATTGAAAGTGAATACTCAGTTATCCAGCCGGCAAAGAATTCAGCCGACTTTGTCTGCCCTCCCCAACTTCGTAGCGAGATTCCAAAGGCAATTGCTGCTGAAACATAGATTCCAGTCCAGATTGCCGCCTCTTTTAAGGTGGTTACAGAGTTTCGGTGCATCCAGGCCCAGATCAAATCGCCAAGGGTGACTAAGAAAATCACACCAAGTGTTATTGCCCAGATATGAGTTGAGATATTGAGAGATTCGCTAACCATGGCGGTGAGTGTATAGAGAAAGAGCCCTGATGTTTTCCATCAAGGCTCTTTCTTTACTCTTTTATTACTTAAATTAGTGACTATGGCCACCTGGTCCATGGCTATGGCCATGTCCTGATGCTTCTTCCTTCTTATCTTCTGGGGTTTCAAAGACAAGTGCTTCAGTGGTGATAAACATTGCAGCAATTGAGGCGGCATTGGCAAGAGCTGAGCGAGTGACCTTAACTGGATCGATAACTCCAGCTTTAACTAGATCGCCATACTCATCACTTGCAGCATTAAAGCCTTCATTTGGCTTTAGTGTTCGCACCTTTGCGACCACTACATAGCCTTCTTGTCCGGCATTTTCTGCAATCCAACGAAGTGGCTCTTGGCAAGCTTTAGCAACTAAGCGAACACCAACTGCTGAATCTCCTTCATGGCCAAGATCGCCATCAAGAACAGTTGCAGCATGGACTAGAGCTGCTCCGCCGCCAACCACGATGCCTTCTTCAACGGCTGCGCGAGTAGCAGAGATAGCATCTTCTAGGCGATGCTTCTTTTCCTTTAATTCAACTTCGGTATGTGCTCCAACTTTGATAACACAGACGCCGCCGGAGAGCTTTGCAAGACGCTCCTGCAACTTCTCTCTATCCCAATCAGAGTCAGCTGCTTCAATCTCTCGCCTTAACTCAGCGATGCGACCTTCCACATCCTTCTTATTTCCGGCTCCATCAACAATGGTGGTGTTGTCCTTAGTAATAACAATTCTGCGAGCTTTTCCAAGCATGTCAATTGAAATCTGATCTAACTTTAGACCAACTTCGCTTGAAATAACTTGGCCGCCAGTTAGAACTGCAATATCTTGCAGCATCGCCTTGCGACGATCTCCAAATCCAGGAGCTTTAACAGCTGCTGAGGTGAATACCCCACGCATGCGGTTTACAACTAAAGTTGAAAGGGCTTCACCCTCAACATCTTCAGCGATAATCAATAGTGGCTTTGAGGCCTTTGCGACCTGCTCAAGAATTGGAAGTAGGTCAGCAAGAGCTGAGATTTTGCCAGCGGAGATCAAGATATAGGCATCCTCAAGGGTTGCCTCCATACGGTCTTGATCGGTAACAAAATATGGCGAGATATAACCTTTATCAAATTGCATACCTTCAGTAAATTCCAGCTCAAGACCAGTAGTTGAAGATTCCTCAACAGTTATTACGCCATCTTTGCCAACTTTATCCATCGCCTCAGCAATTAGATCGCCAATACTGCGATCCTGAGCAGAGATAGTTGCAACATCAGCAATCTGCTCTTTAGCAGAAATCTTGGTGGAGTTAGCTCTTAACTTCTCAACAACTGCAGCAACTGCAGCTTCAATTCCAGCTTTGATTCCCATTGGCTGAGCGCCAGCTGCAAGATTTCGTAGGCCTTCACGGACCATTGCTTGAGCAAGAACGGTGGCAGTTGTCGTGCCATCACCTGCAACATCATTGGTCTTTTCAGCAACCTGCTTGACTAACTGAGCTCCCATATTTTCGGAAGGATCAGAGAGTTCAATTTCTTTAGCGATGGTGACACCATCATTGGTAATTAATGGCGCACCAAAAGATTTGCCAATAACTACGTTACGTCCCTTAGGTCCAAGCGTTACTTTGACAGTATCGGCAAGGATATTAACTCCGCGCTCCATTGCGCGACGAGCGCTTTCATCAAATTGCAGTGATTTACCCATGTTTAGTTATCTTCTCTTCTTCGTTAATTACTTCGCGATTACTGCAAGAATGTCACGGGCTGAGAGAACTAGATATTCCTCGCCACCATGTTTGATTTCAGTTCCACCGTATTTGCTATAGAGAACTACATCGCCAACTTTGATATCCATCGGCACGCGAACTCCATCATCAAATCGGCCTGGACCAACTGCAACTACAGTGCCCTCTTGTGGCTTCTCTTTTGCAGTATCTGGAATAACTAGACCTGATGCGGTCTTCTCTTCAGCTTCGTTAATTTTGATAACGATACGATCTTCAAGCGGCTTAATGGCAATGGCCATCGTTATTGCTCCTTCTTCATCGAGTTTTTTCCTACTTCGGGTGTTTTATCACTCTCACCCGCTGAGTGCTAACGCCAAGCCTAGAGGCCTCTATTCCCGTTCTCAAATC
>DDYK01000075.1:248-5073 GCA_002347935.1 Actinobacteria bacterium UBA2236 | reverse complement strand
GGGCTTCGAAGCTCAAGGCCCGCCTGATCACACCTGGAAGCTGCCAGGCTTCGAAGGCGGGAGTTTGCCCCAACCCCTCCGGCAATTATCAAGGTCTGGATTCCGCTGGCCGTGCAAGCCTTAATCGCCTTATCAAGTAAGACATCAACAACTGCTTCTTGAAAAGAGGCAGAGACATCAGAGCGGTTATATGAGGGATTAGCTACCAAATATCTTGAGACTGCAGTCTTAAGACCTGAGAAAGAGAAATCAAATCGATGCTCTGCCATATCTTTTGCTTGGTTAAGGCCGCGAGGAAAATTAATCGCATCAACTCTGCCATCTTTGGCATCTCTATCAATTAACGGACCGCCAGGAAAACCTAAATTAAGCAAGCGCGCCACTTTATCAAATGCCTCACCGGCTGCATCATCAAGTGTTCTTCCAAGTGGCTTTATATCTTTAGTTAAATCATTAACTTGCAATATCGATGAGTGCCCCCCACTAACTAGCAAAGCAATTGCAGGGCTTATTTTTCTATCATCACTTAGTAAATCAACAGCAATATGTGCCGCTAGGTGATTGACTCCATAAAGCGGTTTATCAAGAGCAAGTGAGAGCGCATTAGCAGTTGAAATACCAAGAAGAAGAGTGCCAACAAGTCCAGGACCTGCAGTAACTGCTATCCCATCAAGATCTTTTAGCTTAACTCCAGATTCACCTAAAGCTTGAGTAATTGCTGGTTGCATCGCCTCTAAGTGAGCCCGGGAAGCAACCTCTGGAACTACTCCGCCAAATCTTGCATGCTCAGCAACGCTAGATGAGATGACATTTGCTAGAAGCTTTCTTCCTCTAACAATTCCAATCGCGGTCTCATCACAAGAGCTCTCAATACCAAGAACTAAAGGCTCGCTCATCTAAAGCTTCACCTCTTTTCGCATAATTAGCGCGTGAATGCCCTTGGCATAGTAATTATCACGCCGTGAAATCAGTTGATATCCAGCCTTTTGATAGAGGCTCATCGCTGCTTGATTTCCCTCTCTCATTTCAAGCATTAGCGCTTCTGCCCCGCGCTGGGTGGCCCAAAACTCAAGTTTTTCTAACATGCTTGAGGCAATGCCTAGCCTTCTATGGCTATCTTTAATAGTTAAAGTGTGAATATCTGCCACATCCCCAAGCAGGGCAACTCCGCCATATCCAATAATTTCTAATTCATCGAGTGCTACCAAATACTCTCTTGTCTTGGGCATTCCTGCGAGCTCTTCTTTAAATTGATTAGCGCTCCAAGGGCTCTCTGGATAGATCTCACGTTCCATTGAAACAAGAAGCGGAATATCTAAAGAGATCATCTGACGAAAGTTGGCCTTCATCGTGCGCTACTTTCTATCGCATCAGGTCGTCTCAAATAAAATGGCTGCTTAACATTTTCTGTTTTAGATTTGGCAAGAAGAAGCGCCATAGAAGGATAGAGCGGATCACCAAATCCAAAGCCAAACTTCTTTATATCTATAGCTTTTATCTCATCTGGAGCGCAGACTGATGGCCCCTGGACTCTTACCCCGCTTTGATAACTGGCCCAATAAATCTCTTTTCGCCTTGCATCAGTTGCTACCAGGTATGAATCAGCATCAATATCAATTCCATCAAGTGAGCAGACCCCAATCCAAGGAATCTGCCTAGCATTTGCAAAGCTCATAGCAAAGATAATTCCAACTCTAAGCCCGGTATATGGCCCTGGCCCCATTCCAACAACTACTTGATCTATCTTGCTCTCAACGCTGAGGCACTCTTTAAGTAGCTTAGGCAGCGCCTCTGCATGCTCTGTTGCTCCATCATGAAAACCTGAATAAATCAGATCATTATTATTAAATAGCGCAAGTGAGCTGCGATCTGTTGCAGTATCAATAACTAAGGTGTTCATAGGCTAAATCCAGCCCATCTCTGCCCAATACCGCTTGCGCTAAGCACCCGCTCACTGTCTGCCCTTCCAAAGGCAATTTCAATTAGTAAATACTCATCACTTAACCGATTAACTAGGCTATCGCCCCACTCAATAACAGTTATTGCTTGCTCTTTAGAGGTGGTGATATCTAAATCATCAAATTCAAATCCTCTAGTATCACTAAGCAGTAGGCGATAGGCGTCAATATGAATTAAAGGCACTTCTGCTTTATGAACCCTTGAAATAATAAAGGTAGGTGAACTAACTCCCTCTATCCCAAGGCCCTTACCAATTCCTACTGCTAGCGCTGTCTTTCCTGCCCCAAGCTCGCCTTTAAGAACTACGACATCCCCAGCTCTTAATTGCTTAGCTAGGCGAAGACCAAAATCTTGCATCTGCTCTGGTGTTTGAATTAACACCGAGGCATATTACCGACTAGTTAAAGAGCGGAGTGCGACCCTTCCAATTGCCAAGTATCCTCTCGGCAGGAGTTGCAAGAACTTTCTCTAGAATACTGGCGTAGATATCACGAAAATCAGTAGTTACAGCTAAATCATCATTTTTCAAGTTATTAAGTGATGGTTGCTCGCCATAGAAACCACCTTTAACTCTCTCGCCTAGAACAAATACCGGACCTGAGGTGCCATGATCTGTTCCATCTGAGGCGTTGCCACGAACTCTTCTACCGAATTCACTATAGACCAGAACCACAACATCTCTTGATCTATTTGTTGCTCGCATTTGTGACATAAATTTAGAAAGTGCCTGACTTACAACTCCAAGAAGAATCGCCTGAGCTCCTTTCTCATCAGCATGAGTATCGAAACCACCAAGGGAAACCGACCAGACTCTAGTTGGAGCACCAGCAGATACAAGTTTTGCCACAATATCTAATTGCTGACTTAAGTTGGTCTCACCTCCAGCATTTCCGCCATTAGCTGTTGGAAGATCTGGCGCTGCTGGAGCGGGAGATTTAAGAATTGGCGTGATATCTGAGGAGACGGTAAAGAGATTTCGCATGGTTCTAGCCGCCATTGCCTGCAGTAAATTATCGCTACGACTTTCAATAGCAAGCTTTATGCAGTCGCTAGCAAGTGATCCACTGGGAACATTTAAACCGCCAAGTGGAAGAACAGAGCCTGACCTCTTACTTCCTGCCAAAAGCGGCGGAAGAACTGAGCCAAGACCAATTGCAAGGAATGGATCCTCTGGCTGACTTTCAACCCATCTTCCTAGCCAACCTGTTTTAGCTGCTCCTAGAAGAGCTGATTGCCAAATTGCCATTGAAGAAAAGTGTGAGCGATCAGAGTTTGGATATCCAACACCGCGCACAATTGCCACTTGATTCTTATTCCAGAGTGAGTGCATCCCGCTCATTGATCCGTTGAGATAGAGATCCTCACTAAGTGGGAGAACATCCTCAGGTTTATATGCAATACCCGGGCGAAGTGATTGATAAATCGAATCATTAACTGGAACCACGGTATTTAAACCATCATTTCCACCATATAAAGTCACAACAACAAGAATCGGAGTTCCAAGGGGCAGCGGTCTTGTAATCGCTGCATTTGCAATCTCCTCAATTGAAAGACTCATAGCAGCAGCGCCAAGTGCCCCTGCCCCTGTTGCTTTGAGAAATTGTCTACGAGTTATTGTGTCCATGGCCTACTCCTATGCGCTCACAACATATTCAGGTGAACAGAGCGCTAAAAGAGCTAAGCGCGCCGGATCATTGATAGCGCCAGTTAGCGCCATTTTCGTTCTGGAGCTCCACTCCACTATTCCTAGCCAATCAGCTAGGCCATCAATCCTTGCCTTTGGTGCAAGTGATGAAATTGGCGAGAGGTCTGCCTCTTTTACTAACTGAGTAGCAAATTGAATTCGATATTGGGCAGATGAAGTTGAGAGCCATGCTTGATCTGCGGGCCATCCCCCAACATTTGGTGGAAAGAAAGGAAGCTCGCCCAGCAAGTTTAGATTGTTGCGAATGGTGTTGGGATTAGAGAAATTTGAAGGAGTAATTGATAGCGCTCTGGCGGCCGAGATAAACCAATCAATCGGACTCTTCACCATTGAGTTCTCTGGATTTTCAAGTGCTGAGTGTCTGCCAACTGCATTTATTAATGCCGCTATATCTCGTGAGGCAAAGCTTGAGCTAAGGCTGGTATCGGTAAGTGGATTCATACTTGAGATAAAGCGATACCAAATCCGCTCGGTAATAAATAGCGCACAATCATTTCTAGAAACTAGAAAATCACTTAAAGAACTTGCATCAAATGAACCTTGTGTGCCTANNGATTTATCAACTTTATATCCTGTGAGCGCTTTAGCAGTTTCTTTGACATCATCCTCGCTATAGCGATTAACTCCAAGAGTAAAAAGCTCCATCAACTCTCTTGATAGATTCTCATTAGGTGCTTTTATAGTATTTGTCTGTCCATCCAGCCAGAAGATCAAGGCAGCATCATTAACCATCTCTCGAGACATCTGAGCAAAGTTTCCTAAAGCATTTCTTCTCAAAGTTTGATTCTGCAGATACATCGGTAGAGCATCATCAACTTTTTGATAAGAGGTAGCCCAATGGCCATGCCAGAACCAGGTCATTCGCTCGCGAAGCGAATGCTCAGATAAAACCATTCGATCTAGCCACCAGAGGGTGAGCGAAGTTAACTGTGCTCTCTTTTCTGTGGCATAAGCGACAACATCGGGGCTATTTGGCGCTGGGCGTTTTCCTTGATCACGAACTAATGGCTCATCTTGGTTATCGGCAAATGCATCTTGACTAGCAACACTTAGATATTTCTCGGCCGCCTTATCAAAGCCTTCAGCTAAAAGAGTTGTGAACTCGCCAGGCCTTGGGCCGAAACCAAAGCGATGAACTAATCTGGCAATTCTTCTTCGCTC
>DDYK01000075.1:0-137 GCA_002347935.1 Actinobacteria bacterium UBA2236 | reverse complement strand
GAAACGGTGAAGTTACAGTGGTTAGTTCCTGTTGCTGCGGCAACAGTCGTATTCGGCGAACCGGCAGCGGTGAACTTGGTGTACTTCTCTGGCGGGAAGTTCCAAAGGACCAATAGATTATTAGCTGGTCTCGTGCG
>DDYK01000062.1:3844-13637 GCA_002347935.1 Actinobacteria bacterium UBA2236 | reverse complement strand
ATGGAATCAGTAAGTAGTAAGCAAGCTCAAGGACAAGTTAGGCAAGCAATTGATACTTGGGTCTGGTATGCCGGATGGAGCGATAAGATTTCGACAATTGCAGGAGGCACTAATCCTGTTGCAGGGCCTTACTTTAATTTCACAGTTGCAGAGCCACTAGGTGTGGTTGGAATTGTCGCTGAAGAAAAATCTTCACTCTTGGGGGTAGTTCTAGGGCTTGCTCCAGTCTTGGCAGCAGGAAATTGTGCGGTCTTACTTGCCAGCCAGAGTCGCCCACTATCTGCGATCACACTTGCTGAGTGCCTCGCAACCTCTGATGTTCCAGCAGGAGTAGTAAATATCCTCACTGGTATTAGTGAGGAATTAACCCCACATTTAGCTTCACATATGGAGATTGATGGGTTAGATCTAAGCGGCGTTGATAGTAAGGGCGTTGCCGCTCTTCGTATATCAAGTGTTGATAATCTAAAGAGAGTACATAGTTTTTCATCTGATAAATCTCCAGAGCGAATTCTTGCGTATATGGAATTCAAGACACTCTGGCATCCAATTGGTGTTTAGAACTTAGTTATTACCAGCGGCAATCTCTCTGCAACTTCACCATTTTCAGAAATACTAACCGCCCCCTCTAGGGCTTTGCTGGCTCGTTCAAATCTCTCAACATCATCGCTATGAAGTGTAAATAGCGCAGATCCGCTAACTATCTTCTCTCCAGGTTTGGCATGAATTTCAATCCCTGCTCCTGATTGAACCGCCTGCCCTTGTCGCGCTCTTCCTGCGCCAAGTCGCCATGCGCTAATTCCTACTTTTAGCGCATCCATTGAGGAGATAGTTCCGCCTCTCTCTGCAGTAATCACTAATTTCTCTTTCGCAGTTGGAAGTGGGGCGTCGGGATCTCCACCTTGGGCCCTGACCATCTTTTTCCATCGATCCATCGCGCTTCCATCTTTAAGTGCAACTTCAGGATCTTTGCCATTTACCTTGGCAGCATCGAGCATCTCTCTTGCCAAAATTAGGGTTAGCTCGACAACATCTCCTGGTCCACCCCCTGCAAGAACTTCTATTGATTCACGAACTTCAAGAGCGTTACCAGCAGTTAATCCAAGTGGCACATCCATTGCAGTAACAAGTGCTCTGGTATTTACCCCCGCCCGCTTTCCAAGTTCAACCATAACGCTTGCTAGCTCTTTAGCTTTTTCTGGATCAGACATAAATGCACCAGAGCCTGTCTTCACATCTAGAACTAAGGCGCTGGTTCCCTCAGCAATTTTCTTGCTCATAATTGATGAAGCAATTAGTGGAATAGCTGGCACTGTTCCTGTCACATCGCGCAGTGCATAGAGCTTCTTATCGGCCGGTGCTAAACCTGCACCTGCCGCGCAAATTACTGCCCCTACATCCTTTAATACCTTGAGCATCTGCTCATTACTTAGAGATGCTTGCCAACCAGGAATTGATTCCATTTTATCTAGCGTTCCGCCAGTATGGCCAAGGCCCCTACCCGATAGTTGTGGCACAGCAGCTCCGCAAGCAGCAACCAGTGGAGCCAGTGGAAGTGTGATTTTATCTCCCACGCCACCTGTTGAATGTTTATCTACAGTTGGAACTCCCAGACTGGACCAATTCATTTTCTCGCCACTATTAATCATTGCATCTGTCCAGCGCGAGATCTCACGCATCGTCATGCCATTTAATAAAATCGCCATCAATAAAGCTGAGACTTGTTCGTCAGCTACGACCCCGCGGGTGTAGGCATCAACTATCCAGTCAATCTGCAGATCACTTAACTCATTTTTATCACGCTTTGCGGTAATGATCTCAACAGCATCAAAAGCTTCACTCATTATCTTTATTTCTTCTTTTCTAAATCATCGGGCCCAAAACCCCAAGGAAGAATTACAGACATGTCTTGAGGGCCTGATGGCGTTAATAGTTGAAGTTCATTTCCGCCATGTTCAAATAGAAGTTGGCGACAACGACCACATGGTGATAGAAGTTCTCCCTTGCCATCTACGCAGACCACAGCAACTAACCGTCCGCCACCGCTCATGAGTAAATTTGAAATCATGGAACACTCAGCACAGAGCGTTAAGCCATAGCTAGCATTTTCAATATTGCAGCCGCTAACTATTCGCCCATCACTAACAAAGCCAGCAGCTCCAACTGGAAAGTTTGAATAAGGAGCATAAGCCTTCTTAGAAGCTTTAATTGCCTCATCTTGCAACGACTTCCACTCGATCATTTCGCTCCTATCTTGGAAATCCAGCGGCAACTCCGCCATCTACCGGGATTACTGCGCCTGTGGTCCGAGAAGATTCGTCCGAAAGTAGATGTGCAACCGAGCGAGCAACATCTAAAGAACGCACTCTGGCTTTGAGAATATTGCGTTTGGCATAGAAATCCTCAAGTTCTTCAGGTTTTACACCATGTTCTTTCGCCCTTTGCTCGCGAATTCCGCCCTCCCAGAGTTTGCTGTTATCAAAGACTGCATCGGGGTTTAAGGCATTAGCTCTGATTCCAAGAGATCCACCTTCAAGTGCTGCAATTCTCATCAGCTGAATCATTCCAGCCTTTGAAACTGAGTATCCGCCAAAGCCAGCACCGGGTGCAAATGCATTTTTGCTTGCAATATAAACTAGAGAGCCACCCATACCTTGTCTACGCAGTATGCGCATGGTGTGCTTTGTTAATAAGAAAGAACTTGTGAGATTTATTTCTAATCCTCTTCGCCAGTGAGAGGAATCTAGTTCTTCTAAAGAACCAGGCACTCCAATGCCAGCATTGAAAACCACACCATCTAGCCCACCGAAATTATCTATAGTTCGATTTAAAGTCTCTATAACCACACTTTCATCGCTCTGATCTCCCTGAACTAAGAGAGGTTTTGAAAACTTCCCATCAGCAAATTCTTCCTCAGTTTGCGCAAGTCCCTCACGGTCTAGGTCCGCTAAAACTAGATTTGCTCCAAGAGATCCAAGGTGTAAAGCAATCCCCCTTCCTATTCCACTACCTGCTCCAGTAACAATAAATATGTTCCCACTCATCTTCGGGGCTTTAGGCTTTAACTTCAATTTGTAGAGCTCCATAGGCCAGTAGTCGAAACCAAATATTTCTCTATCAGGCAGGGTTCTGGGTTTAGGGAAAGAGTCAACGACAGTTGAACCAACGCTATGAGTATGGAAGGCAATATCAGCCATCATCTTGGTTTCGCTAATTGTTGCTCCCCCAGCAATCATCCCAATTCCTGGCGTGATAAATAGCTTGGGATCACTTCCATGGCTGGAATAACCTTCAGGCAATAAATTCTTGTTACTTTCAAAATAATCTTCATAACGCGCTCTATACGAGTCAACTGCTACATCAACGCTCTCTGGAGTCAATATGCAAGACCAAGGCCTAATTCGAAGCATATGGTCAGCACTTGCCGCCCCGGCAGCAACAACTTTTTCGAGGTCTTTTCGATCAGCAATCTTCCTAAGCCGTGTGTCAACTCGCAATATTTGTTTCTTGCCAATTTTTCCTCGTAGGTGAAGAAGAAGTTCTCGAATTTGTTCTTGACTTAGATCTTGATGTGCAAATTCTGCCTTTGGCTTTTTCTTTAGCGTTCCCAAGAATTCCTCGGCTCTACTTACTGCAGCCAAAGTTTTTGCATAGCACTTCTGGCTATCATCATCCCAAACAATAAGTCCGTGATGAGCTAGAACAACCCCTTGATACTCCTTTAATTCACTAACTAATTTCGATAATTTAAATCCTGGTCTGATCCACTCCACATATGCAAAGTCCTCACCTAGAGCATCTCTAACAGCAGCTGCGCCATCTTCATGATTAGTTAGAGCACAAATCGCATCTGCATGAACATGATCGATGTGTCGGGCTGGCAGAAAAGCATGTAGCAAAGTTTCAATTGATGGACGTCGGGCACTGGGATCAACTAAAGCTCTGGTAACAAAATCAACCATAGTGTCATCATCTAAATCACCTTTTGATTTAAGAGCTGATAGTTCATCAAGATAGAGCGCGGGATAGTCAGCCTCCTCGCCATAGGCCATATCAGCCCCAGATCCCTTGACCCACAAGACCGAACGTTTACGACCCAAGTAATCAGTGATCTCACCTTTGGCAGAGGTGTTTCCCCCTCCATAAACAACAAGAGATTGATCGGCTCCAATTAATTTGGAACGCGTAACTAATTTCTCTAAATCTGGATACTTCATAGCGCCTCACCTTTACTAATCTGGTAAACACACTTCTCAGTAACTATTGCAGTGATATATCTAGCTAAAGTCACATCAAATGCTGGGTTATAGCCCTTAGCGCCAAGTGGAGCTACAGCAATTCCAGCAAAATGGGTTACTTCACTATCTGCCCTAAATTCAATCTCTATCTCATCTCCACTTGCAAGTGATCTATCAATTGTCGATTCTGGAGCAACCACTAAAAATGGAATGCCACACTCTTTAGCAGCAACTGCTACACCTAGTGATCCAATTTTATTTGCACTATCACCATTTCTTGCGATGCGATCTGCTCCTATTAATACCGCATCAATCACTCCAGAGAATAAAGCGCTAGCTGCAGCACCATCTGGAAGAATTCGATATTTGATTCCTGCTTCACTTAACTCCCATGCAGTTAAGCGAGATCCTTGAAGGAGAGGACGAGTTTCATCAGCAAATACCTCCTCGATATATCCCTGCGCACTTAACTCACGAATTACTCCAAGAGCTGTTCCCCAATCACTAGTAGCCAAAGATCCAGTGTTGCAATGGGTAAGGATGCGTAGCTTTTTCTTGCCGCACTTTTCTAGAAGATAGGTAGCCCCAAGTTTTCCCATCGCTCTATTTGCAAGACCATCAGCGCGGGAAATAGCTAAAGCTGATTTCAAAACAGAGGAGGGGCCGTTAACCAATTCCGGAAGAACTTGGTCCACTCCCCAAGCAAGATTGACCGCTGTTGGGCGAGCAGCTCTTAAGGCAGCAATTGCGTTATTTCTCTCTTCTTGGCTCCACTTTTCCTGCTCGCTACGAAGGGCAATCAAGGCCACCCCTAAAGCTCCAGCTACTCCCAGTGCTGGGGCGCCACGAACTGCCAAAGTTTGGATTGCCTCAATTAATTCCTGGTGAGTTTTAATGGTAAGGATTTCCTTCTTATGAGGAAGCAGGCGTTGATCAATAAGAGTTATTGCCCCATCGCCCTGCTCGAGAAAATCGATAGTTCTCACCTAAGCAGTCTAAAGCCAGAGTTGATACTTGGGAACCAAAGTATTACCGGGAGGTGAAAATAGGTCACAAAAATGTGATGAAACACGGGGGCTTTGGTATCGGCCAGCAGTTCTCCTTCAATTCCGGCATGGATAGGATTCCCCGTATCAGTGAGCCTCCCCGAAATAGTCATAAAAAATGAACTTATTTCTCCACTGGTAATCGATCGATTTACCCTCAGGCATACCTCAATGCCAGAGATCTTTGAGAGGAGATTCATGATTAAGCGCGTGATATCTGTAGTAGCTGTAGTTGCACTTACAGCTCTAGGATTTGCGGCACCATCCAAGGCAGCATCGGAAAGTGATTGCGGTACCGGAAAACTTTTCTGCATCGGTTTAGTAACTGATACTGGAAAAGTTGATGACAAATCATTTAACCAATCTGCATGGGAAGGCGCGAAAGCTGCGGCTAAGTCAAATGGTGGTTTCGCTAAATATATCGAAACAACAGATCCAAAAGACTACGCCACAAATATCGGCCAGTTTGCAAGCAAGAAATACAATGTAATTATCGGTGTTGGCTTCCTCATGGCAGAGGCCATGACTAAGGCCGCTACTGATTATCCAAAAATTAAGTTCATTGGTGTAGATCAATTCCAGGGAGCAGCTCTTCCAAATCTAACTGGACTAGTTTTCCCAGAAGATAAGGCTGGATTCCTTGCAGGATATCTAGCTGGACATCTAACAAAGACCGGTAAGACTGGCGCAGTTCTTGGAACTGACCTTGTTCCACCAGTTCGTTACTTCGGAGAGGGATACCGTAACGGCGTTGCATATGCCGCTAAGGAACTTAATAAGAAGTATCCAGCAACTAAGTTGATTTATCACGCTCCAGATAACGCATTTAATGACCCAGCATGGGGTGGAACAACTGCTCAGCAGCTTCTCTCCCAGGGTTATGACGTCATCTTCGGCGCAGGTGGAAACACTGGAAACGGTGCACTACTTCGCGTTGCAAAGAAGCAAGGTGCATATTGCATCGGCGTTGATAGCGATCAATGGGGAACACTTCCTGAAGCTCGTCCTTGCCTTGTAACTTCTGCAATGAAGTTAATCGATCAAGGCGTTGCTGCAGTGGTTAAGACCATCGTTGATGGAACAGATAAGGGTGGAAACTACTTTGGAAAGGTCGGACTTGCTCCACTACACGACTTCTCAAGCAAAGTTCCTGCTGCATATCAAGCTAAGTTGAAGGCAATTACTCCTAAGGTTCTCAATGGAACCGTCAAGACCGGAGTTAAGCTCTAAGACTTAAGTTAAGGTTATAAAGAAAGGGAGATACGCTTTTAAAAGGGCGTATCTCCCTTTAAATCAAGAAAAGAAGTTTTGATTCAAAAATCATTGGAGAATCTGGTGGATGCTAAGCAAGCCAAAAAACTTGATTTCAGCCCAATATTAGTTCCGCTGTTATCAATTGTTGTTGCGCTAGCATTTGGCGGTGTTTTAATTTTTATTCAAGGAATTGACCCACTTTTAGCTTATAGAGTTCTATTTACCACTGCTTTTGGATCTTTTGATGGAATCGCAATTACTCTCGCCAAAGCCACTCCTTTAATTCTTAGTGGTCTGGCAGTAGCGATTTGTCTTAGAGCGGGTTTATTTAATATCGGAGCTCAAGGCCAATTAATCTCTGGAGCGCTTGCCTCTGCATGGGCTGGATATACCTTTGTCGGTCTTCCTGCATTAGTTCACATCCCACTAGCATTGATCTTTGGCGCATTCTTTGGAGCGCTAGTGGCTTTAGTTGCAGCAGTATTAAAGGCCTATCGTGGAGTTCATGAAGTAATCACAACTATTATGCTAAATAGTATTGTCATTGCCCTCGCTGATTATCTAACTAGTAATCCTTTTAAAGAGCCAGATCAACCCCTTACAAGAACTCCACGAATTCAAGATTCAGCTCAAATGCCAGAATTATTGGGTCTGCCATTGGGATTCTTTCTAGCTATAGGACTATCCATCACGCTCTGGTGGATCATGAGAAATACCACTACTGGATTTAGTATTGAAACAATTGGAAGAAATAGAAATGCCGGTTGGTATGCCGGAATCTCGGTAAAGAAAACCATCATGTTAAGCATGTTAATTGGTGGCGCAGTTGCTGGAGTTGCTGGAGCAGTTGAAACATTAAGCATTATTGGAAGATTTGAACCAGCTTTTAATGCAGGGCTTGGCTTTGATGGAATTACTGTCGCCTTACTTGGAAGAGCAAATCCACTTGGTGTTATCCCAGCTGCAATTCTCATTGGCGGAATGCGAGCAAGTGGTTCTACAGTGCAATTTGAAGCAGGAGTTGCACCTGAGTTGGTAGATCTGCTTCTGGCTATGATTTTATTCTTTGTGACAGCTCCACTACTTGCTAGATTCTTTAAAAATCGCAAAGAGAGTGTGGCGATGACAAGCGGTTGGAGTAACTAATGAAACTACGCACAAGCCATTATTTAATCTTTGCATTCCTTGCAGCTTTTACTTACTTTTATAGTAGAGATGGATTAGTAGCTGCATCAGTTTTATACACCGCAATCCAATTCTCACTTCCCCTGGCTCTTGCTGCCATGGTTGGAGTAATGTGTGAGCGAACCGGAGTTGTAAATATTGGAATTGAAGGTACGATGCTAATCTCTGCCTTTACTGCTTTTTTTGCTGGAGCAATTCTGGAAAATACAGTGCAAGGAATGCTCGTTGGGGTATTTACGGGGGCAATGATGGGGCTGTTATTGGCCCTGATGGCAGTTAATTGGAAAATGGATCAAATCATCGCCGGAGTAATCCTAAATATTTTGGCTGCAGGTATTACTTCCTTTTACTATCGCCAGAATTATTCAATCCCCTCAACCCTCGATCCGATTGACCTTCCGGTAGTTGGTGCCTGGCCAATACTTGGACCAGTTCTATCTTTTCACGGTCCAATTACCTACTTTGGAATCCTCTTCATTCTAGGTCTCTGGTTTGCGCTCTATAAGACTTCTTGGGGTCTTCGCTCAAGGGCAGTCGGGGAGCATCCCTCAAGTGCCGATACTGCAGGAGTTTCAGTAACAAGACTTCGCTACGTGAATGTCACTGTTGCAGGTGCTGTCGGTGGACTGGCTGGCTCATATCTCGCCCTGGAAGCAGTTGGAATATTTGAGCGGGGATTTACTGCCGGAAAGGGTTTCACCGCTCTTGCCATCATGATCTTTGGCAGATGGAACCCACTTGGCGCACTTGCTGCTGCGCTCTTTTTCGGATTAACCCAAGCTGTTACTAATCAATTAATGATTGATGAAGTGGTGGAAATCCCACCGCAATTTATAAACATGCTTCCATATATTCTGACAATTGTTGTTCTAGCAATCTCTGCCGGAAAAGTCCGCCCTCCAGCTGCTGAAGGCATACCGTATGAGAAGGAAAAGTCGTGAAAACTCTTCTAGAAATTGAGGGAGTCAGCAAGAGTTTTGGAAGTGTTGTTGCCAATGAGAATATCTCACTAACAGTTAAAGAAGGAGAGATTCTTGCCCTCCTTGGTGAAAATGGTGCAGGTAAATCAACGCTGGTAAAAGCAGTATTTGGGCTAGTTAAGCCAGATTCCGGGATTATAAAAATAAATGGCACTGTAATGGAAAGTGGAGATACAGCGGCAGCAATTGCTAGCGGTGTAGGAATGGTTCACCAGCACTTTCAATTAGTTCCAGTTATGAGCGTTACAGAGAATTTGATTCTAGGAGATGAACCAAAGCGATTCGGTGTAGTAAATATCAAGCGGGCCAGAAAAGAAGCTTTGGCTCTCTCAGAAAAATATGGCCTTGAGGTTGATCCTGATGCAATCATCGAAGATCTTCCAGTGGGCATGGCCCAGAGAGTTGAAATCCTAAAGGCCCTTAGGCGTGATGTTAAGTTACTAATTCTTGATGAACCCACAGCAGTATTAACCCCTCAAGAAACTGATGAACTCCTTGAAGTTTTGCGAAATCTTGCCAAACGCGGGGTTGGAATTCTCTTCATTACCCATAAGCTGCGTGAAGTTATGGCAGTTGCTGACCGAATAGCTGTTCTTCGTGGTGGGAAGTTGATGGGTACAACTACCCCTAAGGAGAGTAGTGAAGCAAAACTAGCCCAAATGATGGTGGGGCGCGAAGTAGTTCTCCGCGTTGAAAAGAGTCAAGCAAAGCCTAAGCAAGTACTGCTTTCGATAAAGAACCTTCGAGTAAGTGATGATAGAAAACTTGAATCTGTTAAGGACCTATCTTTAGAAGTTCATGCTGGCGAAATTCTTGGTATTGCAGGCGTTGAAGGAAATGGCCAGCGAGAATTAGTTGAAGCAATCTGCAGCATGCGCTCTAGATTAAGTGGTGAGGTTATTGTTAAGGGTCAAGAGATTCCAAATCTAAATCCACGGGCGGCACATCTAGCAGGTGTTTCCCACATTCCTGAAGATCGAGAGAAGCATGGCTTAGTTACTTCTTATTCCATCGCCGATAACTTAGTCCTAAATAGATTTGACCAAGCACCATTTGCAAAAGGTTGGATTAGAAATTTAGAAGAAGTTGC
>DDYK01000062.1:0-3821 GCA_002347935.1 Actinobacteria bacterium UBA2236 | reverse complement strand
GTTAGATGTAGTTGTTGCCGCTCAACCTACAAGAGGCGTTGATGTGGGATCTATTGAATTTATTCACAATCAATTGATCGCTGCTCGTGATGCTGGCGCAGCTGTTCTCTTAGTTTCAGCAGAGCTTGATGAAATCCTCTCCCTTGCTGACAGAATTGCAGTCATCTCTAACGGCAAGATAGTTGCCATATTTAGTTCCAAAGAGGCAGATAGAAATACCATCGGCCGATTGATGGCTGGCCTGGCATCCTGATTCGATGCCAAAGACTATTGGGTTAATTGCTGGTACTGGCTTTTATGACCTACCTGCTTTAAAGGACGCTCAATCAAAAGAGGTAGAGACTGCATATGGCATTGCTTCAGTTAAAAGTGGGCAATTAAGCGGNNGGTGTAAATCTGGTATTTCTAACCCGGCATGGAAGCAGCCATAGTATCCCGCCCCATCTAATCAATTACCGAGCCAATATCAAGGCTATGAGCGATTTGGGTGTTACTGAGATAATTGCAATTAATGTAGTTGGAGGAATCGATTCAAAGCTTAACCCAGGCGATCTGTGCTTAATCGATGACTTTATTGACTTCACCTCGGGTAGGCAGCACACCTTCTCAGATGGTTCAAAGCCTGGAGTGCAACATGTTGACCTCACTCGCCCATATGATGGAAAAATACAGAGCGCACTTCGCCAGAGCGCTAAGGAATCAGCAGTATTGCTTCATGAGAACGGAGTTTATGCTGGCTTCAATGGCCCTAGATTTGAAACGCCTTCAGAGATTCGACTAGCAGCACTTGCTGGCGCAACAGTAGTTGGTATGACGGGATGTCCTGAAGTTAGTTTGGCTAGAGAACTAGGAATCGCTTATGCCAGCATCGCGCTAGTTGTTAATCCTGCGGCAGGATTAAGCGAGGCTGAGATAACAATGGATGAGATAAATAAGGCGCTTGAAGTAGGAAAATCAAAAGCCCTAAAGGTAATTGAAGGTGCGCTAAAGGTTTTGGCTCAAAGTGAGTAATTTTGACTTAGTAATTGATAACGCAACCTATATTGTCACATCAGATAGCGAAGATAGGGTTCTAAAAGATTGTGCTATTGGAATCCTTGATAAGAAAATCGTTGCAATTGCCAGAGCCGGCACGTTAAAAGGTGCTAAGACCTACGATGCTACGGGTAAGTTAATTGCGCCAGGATTAATCAATACCCATACCCACCTAGCTATGTCACTACTTCGCGGCTGGGCTGAAGGAGTAAATCTCCAAGGTTTTCTAGAGAGAGTCTGGGCAGCAGAGGGATTGATTATGAATCCAAAAAATGTTGCCCTGGGTACTCAACTTGGCGCACTGGAATCCCTACTTGCAGGAACTACAACGACCCTTGATATGTATCTCTATCCAGATGCGGCTCACAAGGGAGCGGCAAGTACTGGAATTCGCCATATAACTGGCCCACTTTTCTTTGATTTTACTGGCCTTGATGGTCTTAATTGGGAGGATCGATTAGAAATAGCAAAGAAGTGGGGGCAAGTACTGCAAGATGTTGGCGGGCCAGATGTTCCGCCCTATCTGATGCCTCATTCAACCTACACCGTCTCGCCAGATCACCTAGTTGAAATTGGCAAGCTAGCAAAGCAGATGGGAGCTTCGATAAGTATTCACATCTCTGAAAATCTCGGAGAAAATGAAGATATTGCAAGGCGTTTTGGCAAGACTCCGACTGCAATGTTAGATGAGAGTGGAATTCTAGAATCGCATACCTTATTAGGCCACGGTGTTCACTTATCAGATAAGGATATCGATGTACTAGTAGAGGCAGGCGCTGCAGTTGCTCATTGCCCTGGAAGTAATCTCAAACTAGGAAGTGGGATTGCTGACATTAAGAAGTATCAGAGTAGAAATTTGTCTGTCGCTCTTGGCACCGACGGGTGCTCTTCAAGTAATGATCTAGATATGTGGGCAGTAATGCGAGCGGCCGCCAACTTGTATGCCCAGAGTAATGGCCCAGAAAATTTGAGGGCAAGTACGATATTTCGTATGGCAACAATTGAAGCAGCAAAAGCTCTAGGACTTGAGAGTTCAATTGGAAGTATTGAGATGGGGAAAAGTGCAGATCTGATTTCAATAGATCTAAATAAGGCTCATCTAATTCCGCTCCATGACATCTTTGCTCAACTCGTCTTTGCTGCAGGTCGCGGCGATGTTAATGATGTATGGGTTGATGGGAAACAAGTGGTAGCAGATGGCAAATCAACCTTAGTTGATTTCTCCCAATTATCTAAGGAAGTAGACGTTGTAGTTCAGATCCTGCGCAAGGAATTTAATGAATCAAGATGAATTGATAGCAAAACTTGATTTGCAGCCCCTTGAAGGCGAAGGCGGCTTATATTCAACGATTTATCGAGATGAATTCAGCAATGCCATTTATTTTATGATTGTCTCCCCAGATTTCTCCGCATGGCATCGCTTGCCCCAGGCCGAGCTCTGGCTTCATCTATCTGGCGATCCCCTACTTCTTCACACTATTGAAAATGGTCAATTAGTCAGTACTCGACTAGAACAAGAAGGTAAAAGTCCTCACTACCAAGTCCCAGCCAATACCTGGATGGCAGCAGAGACGTTAGGCGCTTTTTCTCTGGTGAGCTGTTTTCTAGCTCCAGCCTTTTCAACTATGGAATTAATAGGCAGAGATGAGTTAATCTCTCAATTCCCAAACATTGCCAACCTCCCGGAGCTATTTCATGAGTAAGCAGAGATCAATTCTCATCACCGGAGCTGGTGGGCTCATTGGAAGCTCGCTTTGCAAAACTTTTCTCTCAGCAGGGTGGCGAGTAGTTGGTCAGGTAAATCACTCCAAAGGAATCGATGGCATAGAGGTAATTCAGAAGGATCTTTCNNNGAGCAAGTTGGCTCAATCGAGTGCGTGATTAATAATGCTGCAGATCAATCCGTAATTCATCTTGAGAATTATTCGTCAAGGAAAGCACAGGAGATATTTCAAATCAATCTGCTTTCTCCGATTGAGATAATTCTTGCTGCCAAATCAAAAGGAGCTACTCTAGCGATCAATATTTCATCTANNAGATTAGGTCTTATTGGAGATAGTAAATTAGAGAGTAGGTGGCCTGAGGGCTTCTCCTCTTGGACTACTACAGTGCCCGCAGGGCGCATTGGAAGCGCTGAAGAAGTTGCCAATCTAGCTCTAGCAATCACTGGTGAGACCTTTAATTTTGCATCTGGAAGTATTATTGATTTTGATGGCGGCAAGAGCGTCCATCCTGGCTGGTAGTTATCCCTGTTTTAGTTGAATAAGAGCTTGCCTAAGTTGACTCTTTAGGGAGCTGTTTACTGCAATGTTAAAGGTTATACCAACTCCGCCGTTTGCTGCGTTATATTCTCTGCCATAAATTCCCTCACCTTCATCAATTACATCAATAATTGCCCTTGATTCAAGAGCCGCTGAAACCAACTGTGATATCGGCTTAGTCATCTGCTTTGAAACTGTTGCCACAACAACTGCTTTTGCCTGTGAGACTTGAGCAAAATACTGATCCGGGGTCTCCAAGATCAATCTTATTTTCCCGGCAAAACTTTCATTTATTACCGCTAGAACCGAGGGGTCTCCATCCCAGGTTGAATAGGCGATATCTATCCCATTTAATTGACTTCGCAAAGAATCAACAGAATCTGGATATGAAATATTCTTTATTCTTATCTTTGGAAAATTAACTTTGGCTCCTCTTGTAAAGCTTTCAAGAAGTTCAGGTTCACTTCCAATAAATGCAATAGACTTACGCTTTGAAAGATTTGCCGCAGCTACCCCTGCAAGATA
>DDYK01000021.1:5888-11336 GCA_002347935.1 Actinobacteria bacterium UBA2236 | reverse complement strand
GTCTCTATGGATTAAAGATGGCTCCACTATTAAAGCTAATAGGTTTTAAACGTCTGATTGGGGCGCAGTTAACGATTGATGAATCAACAGGCGTTGCAATTAGCCAAGAGGGTCGAGGTGATGAGGCTGCGCGTTATGGCTTNNTTCTGGGCAACTGGTATTGGAGTTTATTTCTTCTGGAATCTCTTTACTCTGCTTGGAGCCATCGGCGCTGGAGCAATTGGAGATCCTGCAGCGTGGGGTCTTGATGCAGTAGTTCCCGCAGCATTTCTTGGACTGCTCTGGCCAAGACTTACTGATAATAAAACTCGAGTGCTTGCCATCTCTGCTGCGCTTTTGGCGCTTATATTAGTTCCATTTGTTCCAGCTGGAGTTCCAATAATTGCAACAGTGTTATTGGCAGTAATTTTTGGAAGTAGGGCAGCTCGATGAGTCAGTTATGGATTGCAACCCTAGTTTCGTCTCTGATCTGCTTTCTGTTGAAGTATCTTGGCTATCGCATCCCAGAATCTCTTCTTAATAGACCAGTAATTCAAAGGATTAATGCACTTATACCTATCGCCCTACTGAGCTCATTAGTAGCTGTACAGGCGCTAACAATTGAGCGGCAGGTCGTAATTGATCACAGGCTTGTAGGGCTACTAGTTGCTGCTATTGCATTAAGTTTTAAAGCGAACTTTCCAATAATGATGTTGCTTGCTGCGGCAAGCTCTGCCCTAGTTTATAACCTCTAGATAATCTTTAAAGCTTCAAGCTTTGCTTTTAGATCAATATCGGAGGGTTCCGTTAGATGGGTCCCATCAGGAAAGAGAATTACTGGGATAGAACGCATTCCGCCGTTTATTTCTATAACTTTCTCTGATGCTCCAGGCACTGATTCGACATCAATGATTTCATAACTAACTTGAAGTGAATCAAGCAATCTCTTAGATCTGACGCAATCTCCACACCAATCTGCGCTATACATTGTTATTGAAGTACTCACATTTTCCTCCTAGATTTCCATCAGATTCTCAAGGCCAAAGGTTAAACCAGGTCTTGTCGATACGCTTCTTATAGCAAGTAGTACCCCAGGCATAAATCCACTTCTATCTATTGAGTCATGTCTAATCGAGAGAGTCTCGCCTTGATCTCCAAGTAGAACCTCTTGATGAGCAACTAAACCTCTGAGGCGTACCGAATGAATTGGAACATCTCCAACCTTGGCTCCTCTTGCTCCAGCAAGTCCGCTACTAGTCTTATCAGGCATAGCACTCTTCTTGGCTTTCGCTCTGGCATCAGAGATTAATTCTGCAGTTCTAGTTGCAGTTCCAGAAGGGGCATCTGCCTTTTCAGGATGATGCAGTTCGATAATCTCAACTGATTCAAAATAGGTGGCAGCCTTTGCTGCAAACTGCATCATTAATACTGCCCCCAGGCCAAAGTTTGGCGCAATTATTGCTCCAACTTGAGGATTTTTAGCTAGCAGAGCTTTAACTTCCTCTATTTTCTTGCTATCAAAACCAGTAGTTCCTACCACTACATTAATTCCACTATTGATTGCATACTCTAAATTCTTCATCACAGAATCAGGATGAGTAAAATCTAGAACAACCTTTGCGCCAGTGCTCGTTAATAAATCTAATGAATCACCTAGGTCAAGAGATGCGACTAATTCCAGATCATCTGCAGCAGAGATAGCTTTTACACTCTCGGTGCCCATACGGCCCTTGGCGCCAAGAACGGCGACTTTAATCTTCATCGCTTCTCCACCTTCTACTTCATAGCCTTTTCAAAGATTGAACGCTTGGCAAATGGTCCCACAATCGCAAGGCTCGGCGCAGAACCCAAGACCTCAGATGCTAGGTTTGCAATGGCTGGGCTATCAACGGCTGAAATCTCTCGAAGGATCTCATCAAAGCTTAAGACCTGGCCATAGATCAGCTCGCTCTTTCCAATCCGGCTCATTCGAGAACCCGTATCTTCCTGGCCTAAGACTAGTGAGCCACTAACTGCTCCTTGAGCTTTAATTAATTCCTCATTTGTTAGTCCATTACTTGCAACATCTTCTAAAACTCCGCGCATAATCTTTATGACTTCAACAGCCTTTGATGGAGTAGATCCGGCATAGAGGGCAAGAAAGCCACTTCCGGCAAACTGTTGAGCATATGAATAGACGGAGTAAGCAAGACCGCGCTTTTCTCTAATTTCTTGAAATAGCCTGGAGGACATTCCCCCGCCAAGTGCGGCAGATAAAACTCCCATGGCAAAGCGTCTTTTATCGTCTCGATTTACTCCTGGCATTCCAAGAACTATGTGAGCCTGCTCTGTCTTTCTATTTATCAGCCCAATATTTCTCTTTGGCTTTCTACTAAATTCCTGGCTTGGTCTTAGATTAAATTTCTTCTCAGCTCGATCTAGGAATTCATCCCTTGAAAGCGCTGCAATGATCTGATCTACAACTTGCTGATGCCTAATATTTCCAGCAACTGCAACCACGATATCTTCTGGTAGATAGCGCTTTTTATAGTAGTTAAAGACTGCGCTTCTAGAAAGTGACTTTATTGATTTAGTAGTGCCAAGTATTGAGCGCCCAAGTGTGGTGTCGCCATAGAAAGTCTCAGCAAATAACTCATGAACTAAATCTGCCGGATCATCATCGCGCATAGAGATCTCCTCTAGTACGACTTTTCTCTCTGCCTCCACATCGCTTGATTTACCAAGAGATGAGGTAATTAGATCTGAAATAACATCAATGGCTAATGGAAGATCTTTATCAATTACCCTGGCATAAAAGCAGGTGTATTCCTTTGATGTGAAAGCATTCATTTCGCCGCCGACGGCTTCAATTGAAGATGAAATTTCAAGCGCGCTACGACGTTTTGTCCCTTTAAACAACAGGTGTTCTAGAAAGTGTGATGCTCCAGCAACTTTTAAGCTCTCATCGCGGGATCCAACATTGACCCAGATTCCAAAGGCGGCTGAGCGGACTGTAGGAATTTCTTCAGTGACGATGCGTAGGCCGCTAGCAAGAACGGTCCTACGCACAGTCATTTAATTCCACTTACTCTGAAGCAGTATCTGACTTTTGGCTCTCATCTAAAACTGGAATTAGCGAGAGCTTGCCCTTTGGGTCAATCTCGCCAATTTCAACTTCCACCTTATCGCCAACATTCATAACATCTTCAAGGTTTTCAATGCGCTTTCCGCCATGCATCTTGCGAATTTGCGAGATGTGTAGCAAGCCATCTTTTCCTGGAAGGAGATTTACGAAAGCTCCGAAGGTTGCAAGTTTGACGATAGTTCCGTTATATCGCTCTCCAATTTCAGGAAGCTTTGGATCAGCAATTGAGAGAATCGCAGCTTTAGCAGCATCTGCTGCTGTGCCATTTGTGGCGCCAATAAAGATTGTTCCATCATCTTCAATAGAGATTTCAGCTCCGGTCTCCTCTTGAATCTGATTGATTACTTTGCCCTTAGGTCCAATAACGGCGCCAATCTGATCCACTGGGATCTTAATTGAGATGATTCTTGGAGCAAGAGGGTTCATATCATCTGGGCGATCAATGGCTTCATTCATCACCTTTAAGATTGCAAGACGAGCTTCTTTTGCTTGCAAAAGCGCTGCTGATAAAACGCTAGCTGGAATTCCATCCAATTTAGTATCTAACTGAAGAGCGGTTACAAAGTCTTTGGTTCCAGCAACTTTAAAGTCCATATCGCCGAAAGCATCTTCTGCTCCCAAAATATCTGTCAGGGCAACATATTCCACTTTGCCATCAACATCATCGGAAATTAAGCCCATTGCAATTCCAGCAACTGGTGCCTTTAGCGGAACTCCAGCATTTAATAGCGAGAGGGTTGATGCACATACTGATCCCATGGAAGTTGATCCATTTGAACCAAGTGCTTCAGAAACTTGTCTGATCGCATATGGAAACTCCTGGCGCCCAGGAAGAACTGGGAGGAGGGCTCGCTCAGCAAGTGCTCCATGACCAATTTCTCGTCTCTTTGGCGATCCCACTCGACCAGTCTCACCAGTTGAGTAAGGGGGGAAGTTGTAGTTATGCATATAACGCTTGTGGTCTTCAGGATTTAGCGTATCTAGCTGTTGCTCCATCTTAAGCATATTTAAAGTAGTGATTCCCAGAATCTGGGTCTCCCCTCTTTCAAATATGGCTGAACCATGAACTCTTGGAACTACTTCAACTTCAGCAATAAGTGGTCTGATATCGCGAAGTCCTCGTCCATCGATGCGAACCTTTTCGCGAAGGACTCGCTGACGAACTAATTTCTTAGTTAGTGAGCGAAATGCTGCAGGAATTTCTTTCTCCCGACCAACAAAGCTCTCAGCAAGTGATTGCTTAACTTCAGTAGATAGTCTCTCAATCTCTGTCTCACGCTCTTGCTTGCCTGAAATCTTTAGCGCAGCATCAAGCTCTTTCTTTGCAGCTTTTTCAACCGCTGCAAATGCATCATCTTGATAATCAAGAAATACTGGGAACTCAGCGGTTGGCTTTGCAGCAACTTTTGCTAGTTCGATCTGTGCTTGGCAGAGCTGACGAATAAATGGCTTTGAAGCCTCAAGTCCCTGACCAACGATTTCTTCAGTTGGTGCGCTAGCACCAGAGCCAATCAAATCAATGGTCTTAACTGTTGCTTCTGCTTCAACCATCATGATGGCAACATCATCGCCAGCAATTCTTCCGGCAACGACCATATCAAAAACGGCATTTTCTAGATCACTATGGTTTGGAAAAGCCACCCATTGTCCATCGATAAGTGCGATACGCACGCCACCAATTGGACCTGAAAATGGCAGTCCTGCTAATTGGGTTGACATAGATGCCGCATTAATAGCAATTACGTCATACATATGATTCTGATCAAGGGCCATGACAGTTACTACGATTTGAACTTCATTACGCAGCCCCTTAATAAATGAAGGTCGTAGCGGACGATCAATTAAGCGGCAGGTAAGAATTGCATCCTCGGAAGGACGACCTTCTCTGCGGAAAAATGATCCAGGAATCTTTCCAACTGCGTACATACGCTCTTCCACATCAACTGTTAATGGGAAGAAATCGAATTGATCTTTAGGTGACTTTGAAGCAGTAGTTGCTGATAGCAACATTGTTTCATCATCTAGATAAACAACTGCAGTTCCTGCAGCTTGGCGCGCTAGGCGACCGGTTTCGAAACGAATTTCTCGTTTTCCAAATTTTCCGTTGTCAATTGTGACAGCGGCAGACTTAACGTCTTGACCCTCCATGGGTCTCTCCTATTCTCTAACACCCGAACGCATATTTATAGAGAATGGATCTTCGATCGAAGCCAACGGCATTCTTGTTTAAATCCGTAAGCCACCACCGAGGACCAAACCTCTAGCGATGCGCTGGGTTGATTATTTAATTGTTCAGCAAACTAACGGCGGATGCCGAGTTTGTCGATGATCGCGCGGTATCGCGC
>DDYK01000021.1:4632-5838 GCA_002347935.1 Actinobacteria bacterium UBA2236 | reverse complement strand
AGACCACGACGGTTGTGGTGATCATGCTGATTTGTCTGTAGGTGCTCAGTTACTTCTTCAATTCTCCGTGATAAAAGCGCAACCTGTGATTCAGGGCTTCCTGTGTCAGATGCAGAGGCGCCATACTTGGTAATAATTTCTTTCTTCTCGGCAGGTTTTAATGCCATTTTTTTTCTTCCTTTACATCTTTCACGAGGGCTCTCGGTCTAATACACGAGCGCACACTTTCTCGCTTGAGGGGCGTAAATCTACCAGCGCTGCTTAAAGATCTAAAATCGAGGCAAAAATACGCCTAAAGTGAAGTCAGTTTCCTAGCTTCATCGCAATCTATTTTCATCTGAACCAAGAGCTCATCAAGTGAGCCGAATTTGATGGTATCTCTAAGTCTCCAACCGAATTCAACTTTTGCCTCTTGGTCATACAGGTCCAGATCATCACGATCAAGTGCGTAGGCTTCAACTTGTCTTCCGCGTACGCCATCAAATGTGGGATTAGTTCCAATAGAAATTGCTGCGCTCCAGCGATGAGAACCAACTGACAACCATCCGGCATAGACCCCATCAGATGGAATTGTGGCATAAGAATCTAGACCAATATTTGCAGTTGGATATCCAATAGTTCTGCCTCGTTTTTCCCCATGAACAACTGGTCCTACTAATTGATGAGGTCTTGTTAGCAATTGATTTGCAACCTCGATATTTCCAGCCTTAATTGCCTCTCGAATTCGTGTAGAGGAGACTTTAATATTTCCATGGCTATAAAGTGGAATTGCCTTTACCTTAAATGGTGAATTAGCTTTTAAATACTCAACATTTCCAGCAGCTTTTGCTCCAAATGTGAAGTTCTCCCCCACTAACACTAATGCTGGATCAAATATTGGCTTTAATATTTGGTTAATGAATTGATCTGGAGTTAATTGTGAAAATTGAGAGTTAAACTTAATTACAGCCACACTGCTGGCTCCATGGATCGATAACTGAGCGATGCGATTATTTAAGTTTAGAAGGCGAGTTGGAACTCTATCTGGAGCAAAAACCGATGTTGGATGAGGATCAAAGGTAAGTGCAACTACAGGCAGATTTTCTTTAACGCCCTCTTGAAGAATTGCTTGATGGCCAATGTGTACTCCATCAAAAATTCCGATTGCAAGAGCTGAACCTTGAAGCGGGGAACCATGCCAGGTTACTTCAGCGCTACTCATAGCTT
>DDYK01000021.1:1687-4606 GCA_002347935.1 Actinobacteria bacterium UBA2236 | reverse complement strand
TTCCATCAGGAGCAAGGGCCACAACTGGGCCATCACAATTTGACGCGCTCAGCGAACGACCAAAACTCAACTCTTTAACCTCAAGCAGATCTACATTTCTTACACTCATAACTTTAGATATCTCGCTAGCAAGAGGTCTTATCTCTGGAGATTCAAGGCTGCTGCAATCACTTAGCGAGAATGGAGCAACTAGGCCCCTTCGAAGAGAAATCAGATGTCCTCCAACTCCAAGTGAACTTCCTAAATCTCTTGCAATTGATCGAATATATGTTCCAGCTGAGCATTCAACATAAACTTCAATATCTAGAAAATCTCCGCGCTTGATTTCAATTACATCTAACTTATATATCTCCACCTGGCGAGCAGGAATATCGACTGCTTTACCCTCCCTGACTAAATCGTAGGCTCTTTGGCCATTAATTTTTATTGCCGAGACTTTTGTTGGAACCTGCATGATGTTTCCAACTTGGGAAGCGAGGAAATCTCTAATTTCTTGATCACTAACAATTGAGGTATCAGAAGTTGAGATAATCTCGCCTTGTGCATCATCGCTGGTAGTCACCTGACCTAATCGAATCTGAGCGTGATAGGCCTTTTTTCCTTGAGTTATATATTGCAGAAACTTTGTTGCTTTATTTACTCCAAGAACAAGAACTCCTGTTGCCATCGGATCTAAGGTCCCGGCATGGCCGACCTGCTTTGTTCCTAGAGTTTTTCTTAACTTTGCCACGACATCATGGCTGGTTATTCCGGCTGGCTTATCAAGGATGACAAAGCCATCTTGCAAACTCATCTATTCACCAGAGAGATAGTTTTTTGGGCGGCTCTGGCGATAAGGATCATCTCCGCTTATTGGCTCTGCGCCAGATCGAAGATTTGCAATCTCTTCATCACTTTTTCTGACCTGATCCAGTAAATCTTCAAAGTTTTTAGCGCTATCACCTAAAGCATCTGCAAAAAAGGTAAGGGAAGGAGTAATTCTGGTGCCAAGTTCTCTTCCTACTTCAGTTCTGAGAAGACCCTTGGCGCTTTCTAATACTTTGGCAGTATTTAATCGAGCTTCATCATCGCCTAAAACTGTATAGAAAATAGAGGCTTGCTGTAGGTCGCCAGTTACTCGAACATCGGTAATTGTGACAAATCCAAGACGCGGGTCCCGTACCTTGCTCTCAAGTGCTGAGGCAACTACAACCTTGATCCGGTCAGCAACTTTTGCAGCCCGATGCGACTTTCCCATGATTTATGCTCGCTTTTTCTCGCGCATCTCAAATGCTTCAAATACATCTCCGACTTGAATATCTTTGAAATTACCCACGCCAATTCCGCACTCAAAGCCCTCACGAACTTCAGTTGCATCATCTTTAAATCGCTTTAAAGATTCGATAGTTAGATTATCGCCAACTACCACGTTATCACGCAGAACTCTTGCTTTAGCATTTCTTCTAATCAAGCCACTTGAAACCAGAGATCCAGCGATAGTTCCAAACTTGCTGGACTTAAAGACCTCACGCACTTCAGCTCGACCCAAAACTGCCTCTTCAAATTCAGGCTTGAGTAGTCCCTTAAGCGCAGCTTCGATCTCCTCAATTGCTTTATAGATTACTGAGTAGAAGCGAACTTCAACTCCCTCTTCATCGGCAAAGATTGCAGTATGAGCCTCTGGCTTAACATTGAAGCCAACAATTACCGCTCCAGATGCTGAAGCAAGAGTTACATCGCTCTTTGTAATAGCGCCAACGCCTCTATGAATCACTCTTAAATCAACTTCAGTACCAACATCTAATTGGACCAAGGCATCTTCAAGTGCTTCAACAGATCCGCTGACATCGCCCTTAAGAATCAAGTTAAGAGTTGTCACCTTAGATTGCTCAAGGAAGTCTTCTAATGAGACTTTCTTTCTAGCCTTAGCAAGTGCGGCATGGCGCTCCCCTGCCTGACGCTTCTCTGCAATTTGTCTTGCAGTTCGATCATCGGGTGCGACGATAAAGCTATCGCCAGCACTTGGCACCGAGGTAAAGCCAAGAACTTGAACAGGTCTTGATGGACCTGCTACTTCAACTTCTTGTCCAAACTCATCCATCATCGCTCTGACTCGACCAAAAGCGCTACCGGCAACAATTGCATCTCCAACACTTAGCGTTCCGCGTTGGACTAGAACTGTTGCAACCGGACCACGGCCACGATCCAAATGAGCCTCAATTGCTACACCTCTAGCATCATCTTCATGGATTGCTCTTAGATCAATTGCGGCATCTGCAGTTAACAAAATTGCTTCAACTAATTGATCAATACCAGTTACTTTAGCTGCGGAGACATCAACAAATAGCGTATCTCCACCATACTCTTCAGCAACCAAGTTATATTCTGTTAATTGCTGACGAATTCGCCCGGGATTTGCTCCCTCTTTATCAACCTTATTGACCGCAACAACAATTGGAACATTTGCTGCTTGAGCGTGATTTAGAGCCTCGATTGTCTGAGGCATCACTCCATCATCTGCAGCAACAACAAGAATTGCAATATCTGTCACTTTTGCTCCACGAGCGCGCATAGCGGTGAAGGCTTCATGGCCGGGGGTATCAATAAATGTAATCGCGCGATTAACTCCAGCATGCTCATGATGAATCTGATAAGCGCCGATGTGTTGAGTAATGCCACCTGCTTCACCTTTTACTACTTCAGTTTGGCGAATAGCATCAAGAAGTCTTGTCTTTCCATGATCAACATGGCCCATAACTGTTACAACTGGCGGCCTGATACTTAAATCATCAGGATCGACATCAGAGAGCTCTTGATCAAGGTCGATATCAAATTGTTCTAATATCTCTTTATCTTCATCCTCTGGAGAGACAACTGTAATTTTGTAGCCAAACTCGCTACCTAATACATGCAAAGTCTCTTCATCAACTGATTGAGTTG
>DDYK01000021.1:1539-1676 GCA_002347935.1 Actinobacteria bacterium UBA2236 | reverse complement strand
CGAGGAACAATTGCGCCACCAAGGGTTGGGGCTTGCATATTGTCTATCTCTTCGCGACGAGTCTTCTTTGATTTGTAATTCTTTTTCTTGCCAGCATTTTTTCCAAATGCTCCACCAGCGCTTCCGCGTTGTCCTGG
>DDYK01000021.1:0-1414 GCA_002347935.1 Actinobacteria bacterium UBA2236 | reverse complement strand
CCGCCTTGACCTTGTGGTCTTGGTGGACGAGGAGGAGCTGAAGGATTTCCAAAAGGATTATTTCCAGGTCTTGCACCGCCTTGACCTTGTGGTCTTGGTGGACGAGGAGGGGCTGAAGGTGTTGCAAAAGGATTATTTCCAACTCTGGCAGCAGGCGCAGCTGGTGGTTTAGCAGGTAGTGGAGCTGGCTTATCTTCTACGCTCTCTTTAATTACCGGAGTAATTGGTGGAGTAATTTCATCAATCTGCTCAACGCTCTCAACTGGCGCTGCTTTCTTAGCTGCGGCTTTTTTAGCAGGGGCTTTCTTGGCAGGAGCTTTCTTTGGTGTAGCTGCAACTGCAGGAAATTTTTCTAGAAACTTTCGCACCACCGGTGCTTCAACAGTTGAAGATGCGGAGCGAACAAACTCGCCCATCTCTTGGAGTTTTGCAAGGACATCCTTGCTATCCATCCCTACATCTTTTGCTAATTCGTAAACGCGGACCTTTGCCACTTTTCTCCTTTTGTGGCTCCTCGTTTACTTTTTAAACGCGAAGCCTAAATTGACCTACTCATGACTGTGAAATGCTCATTTGAGTGCCATTGCCTTTTTCGACCTAGCCTTCGCTTTGCAGATATGTGAGGGAGATCCTCACGGCGCAACCATACCGCCGCAGTACTACTTTTAGGAAACTTCGCCCGTATCAGAGCCACTTGTCGCCCCATCGGAGTGAATATCAATGCGCCAGCCAGTTAGGCGAGCAGCCAGACGGGCGTTCTGCCCATCTTTTCCAATGGCAAGAGATAGTTGGTAATCAGGGACTACAACCTTGGCAGAGCGAGTATCAATATTTACTACCTCAACGCTAGAGACTCTTGCTGGAGCTAAAGCATTACCAACATATGTTGCTGGATCATCAGACCAATCAACAATATCTATCTTCTCGCCATGTAATTCATCCATGACTGCTCTTGCTCTTGCCCCCATTGGACCAATTAGCGCGCCTTTTGGACTAACACCTGCGCGGTGGGCCCGCACTGCAATTTTGCTTCGATGTCCTGCCTCGCGAGCAATTCCCATAATTTCAACGATGCGATCTCTAATCTCAGGAACTTCAAGTGCAAATAATTGTTTCACTAGCGCTGGATGGCTCCTAGAGAGCAATACCTCAGGGCCCTTCTGGCCTTGCTTAACTTCAACTACAAAGCTTTTGATTCGATCACCATGTTTATATTTCTCACCGGGCACTTGCTCATGTGGTGGGATTTTTCCTTCAACTCTTCCAAGATCGATATAAACCATCTTTTGATCTCGTCCTTGTTGAATTACTCCAGAGACAATGTCGCCAACGGTTGCGCTGAATTCTCCAACAATTTCTAGATCCTTTGACTCCCGCATCTTCTCTTTAATTATCTTGCGCGCAGTAGATGATG
>DDYK01000008.1 GCA_002347935.1 Actinobacteria bacterium UBA2236 | reverse complement strand
GCACCAGGCTTTGGTGATCGCCGTAAAGCGATGCTTCAAGATATTGCTATCTTGACCGGCGGAACTGTGATCTCTGAGGAAGTTGGCCTAAAGCTTGAGGCGGCAACCCTTGATCTACTTGGCAAAGCTCGCAAAGTAGTAGTTACCAAAGATGAGACCACAATCGTTGAAGGCGCAGGCGATGATGAGATGATCAAAGGCCGGGTCAATCAGATCCGCGCAGAGATTGAAAAGACTGACTCTGATTACGATCGTGAAAAACTTCAAGAGCGCCTTGCAAAACTTGCCGGGGGAGTTGCAGTCATTAAGGCTGGAGCTGCTACTGAAGTTGAGCTAAAGGAGCGTAAGCACCGGATTGAAGATGCTGTTCGCAACGCTAAGGCAGCCGTTGAAGAGGGAATCGTCTCAGGCGGCGGTGTAGCACTTCTCCAAGCTTCTAAGAAGGCATTTGAGAAGCTAAAACTGACTGGCGATGAATCAACCGGGGCAAAAATAGTTGAGCTTGCCGTTGAAGCTCCGCTTAAGCAGATTGCTATGAATGCTGGCCTTGAAGGTGGAGTCGTTGTTGAAAAAGTTCGCAATATTGAAGCTGGCCATGGCCTTAATGCCGCAACTGGTGAATATGTTGACATGATCAAAGCTGGAATTATCGATCCTGCTAAGGTGACGCGCTCTGCGCTGCAGAACGCCGCTTCGATCGCAGCGCTATTTCTCACCACCGAAGCTGTAATTGCTGACAAACCAGAACCTAAGCCTGCGGCTCCTGCAGCCCCAGGCGGGGATATGGACTTCTAATAAAATCACCTGTTAACGAAGTAAACGCCCAGTATTCACTGGGCGTTTACTTTATCCCTAAAGTATTGAAGCGTAATGAAATCAGAAAATGAAGTAATAGACCCTCAATTCATCATTGATCGTGAGTTGAGTTGGCTTGATTTCAATACCAGGGTCTTAGAGCTGGCTGAAGACTCCAGTATCCCGCTTCTTGAGCGGGTGAGGTTCTTGGCAATATTCTCTTCAAATTTAGATGACTTCTTTATGATTAGGGTCGCTTCAACGAAGTTAAAAGTTGAATCTGGCGCGAGCGCTTCAAATGTTGCTGGTTATACACCAAGTGCGCTGCTGCAAGAGATCAACGAAAAAGTATCTGAGCTGGTAAACCGCCAAGTAAATTGTTTTCACAATTCCATTAAGCCAGAACTCAATCGAGCTGACATTCATCTGGTGCACTGGGATGAGCTGACAGAGGTTGAACAAAGCTACGTTAAAGAGATATTTGATACTCAGATATTCCCAGTCTTAACACCGCTAGCTGTTGATCCTTCACATCCATTCCCCTACATCTCGGGGCTATCACTAAGTCTTGCGGTAATTGTTAAACACCCAGAAAGTGGCGAAGAGTTTTTCGCTCGCGTCAAAGTTCCCAGCGTTTTGGCTCGCTTTATCTCTACTCAGAAATCAATCAAAACGCGATTTATCGCTCTGGAGGAGATAATTGCAGCTCACTTAACTGAGCTCTTTCCTGGAATGATAATTGTTGATCATTATGCATTTAGGTTGACTAGAAATGAGGATTTAGATCTAGAGGAAGAAGATAGCGAAAACATCCTAGAGACCATGGAACAAGAGTTGCTGCGCCGAAAGTTTGGTCCACCAGTTCGCCTCGAAGTTGATTCTGAAATTCAAGACATTCTTCTAAATCGCTTGATTAGTGAACTTGAGATTTCTGAGCGGGAGGTAGTTAAGTATCAGGGCCCACTGGATTTAACAGGTTTAGGGACCCTGGCAGATCTTGATAGAGCTAGTCTCCACTTCCCTGCCTTTAAATCTCAGATGCCACAGGACCTTTTGGACACCGAGGATGTCAGCACCGATGCCTTTTTTAATCTCATAAGCCAAAAAGAAATTCTCCTCCATCATCCCTACGAATCGTTCTCATCGTCAGTTGTGAGATTTATTGAGGCAGCTGCTATTGATCCAAAAGTGTTGGCAATCAAACAGACTCTATATCGAACCTCTGGTGATTCACCGATTATGGAAGCGCTTATTGAAGCTGCGCAAGCTGGCAAGCAAGTTCTCGCGGTGATAGAGATTCGAGCGCGCTTTGATGAATTAGCAAATGTTCGTTGGGCAAGAAAGCTCGAAGAAGCCGGTGTTCATGTGGTTTATGGCCTTATGGGCCTTAAGACACATGCCAAACTTTCACTGGTTATAAGGCAGGAAGAATCAGGACTAGAGAGATACTGTCACGTTGGAACTGGAAACTACAATCCAAAAACTGCACGACTTTATGAAGATCTAGGCTTGCTTAGCGCTGATCCAATTCTCTGCGATGACCTCTCACGCCTATTTAATCAACTCTCTGGTTTTGTAAGTGAGATAGAGTTCAAACGCCTAATCGTTGCGCCAAAGTCACTACGCAAGTCTTTGATAGCCAAAATAGAGCGCGAAATCCAAAACGCAAAGGCTGGAAAACCCTCTCATATTCGTTTTAAGTTGAATTCTCTGCTTGATGAACAATTTGTCGCAGCGCTCTATAAAGCTTCTCAAGCTGGAGTAAAAGTTGAAATCGTAGTTAGAGGAATTTGTGCCTTAAAGCCTGGCATTCCAGGCCTATCGGAGAATATAACGGTGCGCGCCATCTTAGGAAGGTTTTTAGAACACTCGCGGATTTATCACTTCCATAATGCTGGCAGCGATGAATATTGGATTGGAAGCGCTGATTTGATGAATCGAAACCTTGATCGCCGGATTGAAACCTTGATCAGCGTTGATTCTAACGATCATAAAGAGCAGCTCGATCAAATGCTATCTCTTTATCTAAGCCCCAGCATTAAGAGATGGCAGATGGATAGCAAGGGACTTTGGCACCGAGTGCAACTCTCGCCAGAGAATGAAGAGCTGATTGATATACAGGAGCATTTTATCCGAGAGTCTCGTGCTCGACGATAATTCTATTCTCGCCTCTGGGGCGCTTATCTGGCGAAGAAATGAAAGCGATCAAATTGAGATCGCTTTTGTTCATAGAATTAAGTATGACGATTGGTCAATCCCTAAAGGAAAATTAGAGGGAGACGAATCTCTAATTGCCTGTGCTTATCGAGAGGTAATTGAGGAGACCGGGTTTTCAGTTCGTTTTGGTCAATCTTTAGGCAGTATTTCTTATCAAGTTGGGCAGAAGTCAAAGTCTGTGACTTACTGGGCAGCAAAGTACTTGGCTAGCCCAGGGCTACCTAACCCAAGAGAAATTGATGAAGTTCGTTGGGTGCTGGCAAGTGATGCTGATGCATTTCTAACCCGCACTCTTGATAAAGANNACTGATCCAGATAGCAAACCATTAGTTCTATTAAGACATGCCAAAGCTATCGAGAGAGTTGATTGGGCAGGTGAGGATACTGATCGTCCGCTTAGCACTATTGGTGAGAGACAGGCAAAGCGTTTGATTTCAAGTCTTGCGCCATATGGCATTGAAGAAATTCATTCCTCAAGCGCAGTGCGCTGTTATGAGAGCATTACTCCAATAGCTCGAGCGCAAAATATAGATTTTTTCTTTACAGATAGCCTCTCTGAAGATGTCTATAAGAAGGATAAAGAGCAAGCAGTAAAATATGTTAATAAGCTGCTGGTAAATGATTACAGCGCTCTAGTCTGTAGCCACAATCCAGTTCTTCCTGCAATACTGTCAAGTTTTGTTGACAAGTTCGGAATCGAAGTCACTGATGT
>DDYK01000077.1:3757-8720 GCA_002347935.1 Actinobacteria bacterium UBA2236 | reverse complement strand
GCAGATCCAACTCGAGCTCGCTCTTGGTGGTTAGGTGAAATTGCCAGAATTGCCAATGAAAGGGCGGTGGCTGCAGCAGATCTCGCTATTAGCGCTGCAGATGTGGCTGAAGTTGTAGCCCTAATTGCTAAGGGAGAGCTAACCGATAAATTAGCTCGCCAGGTTGTTGAGGCGCTGATTAATGGCGAGGGTAGCGTGGCAAAAATAATTGAAACTCGTGGCATCAAAGTTCTCTCCGATGATTCAACTCTAATGGCAGCAATTGAGCGAGCAATCGCAGCTGCTCCAGATGTTGCTGAAAAGGTTAGAGGGGGAAATATTCCAGCCTCAGGAGCATTAATTGGAGCAGTAATGAAGGAATCAAAGGGTCAAGCTGATGCAGCAAAGGTCCGCGATCTTCTTCTCAAGCATTTAGGACAGGGATAAGTAGAATTAACTCATGACAAATCCAATGAAGCCGCGTTCTGGACTTGTAACCGATGGTCTTGAGCGCGCTCCTGCTCGCGGAATGCTTAGAGCAGTAGGAATGAAAGATGAAGATTGGGTTAAGCCACAAATAGGAATTGCATCTTCTTGGAATGAAATCACTCCATGTAATCTCTCTTTAGATCGTTTAGCAAAAGCATCAAAGCAAGGAGTCCTTGATGCAGGTGGATTTCCCATGCAGTTTGGCACCATCTCAGTCTCTGATGGAATATCAATGGGCCATGAGGGAATGCACTTCTCGTTAGTTTCAAGAGAGGTTATTGCAGACTCTGTTGAAACGGTAATGCAGGCAGAGAGGTTTGATGGCATGGTCACATTTGCTGGTTGTGACAAATCTCTTCCAGGAATGATGATGGCAGCAGCGCGCCTTGATGTCGCTAGTGTTTTTGTTTATGCCGGCTCTACTCTTCCAGGACAAGTCGATGGAAAAGATGTCACCATCATTGATGCCTTCGAAGCAGTGGGAGCATGCGCTAGGGGATTAATTTCTCAAGATCAGGTAGATAAAATTGAGCGAGCTATCTGTCCTGGCGAAGGTGCGTGCGGCGGGATGTATACCGCAAACACAATGGCAACAATTGGTGAAGCAATTGGTTTATCGCTTCCTGGCTCTGCTGCTCCGCCAGCAGTTGATCGCAGGCGTGATAGTTATGCTGTTAAGTCAGGGGCAGCTGTTGTCGAGCTCATAAGAGCGGGAATAACCACAAGAGATATTTTGAGTAAGCAAGCATTTGAAAATGCCATTACTGCCCTTATGGCGCTAGGTGGATCAACTAATGCTGTTCTTCACTTGCTAGCAATTGCCCATGAAGCAAAGGTTGATTTAACCTTAAATGATTTCCATCGAATTGGCTCAAAGGTCCCACTACTTGGCGACTTAAAACCATTTGGCAGATTTGTTATGAGCGATGTCGACAAAGTCGGAGGAATTCCGGTGATATTAAAGGCCCTACTAGATGCCGGCTTGCTTCATGGAGATTGTTTAACAGTCACTGGAAAAACTATGGCTGAGAATTTAGCTGATATCAATCCACCAGATCCTGATGGCGAGATATTAAGAGCGGTAAAGAGTCCAATGGGCGTAAGTGGCGGAATCACAATTTTAAGTGGCTCACTTGCTAAAGATGGCGCAGTGACAAAGGTTGCTGGAGTTGGAGTTGACTCCTTCGAAGGACCTGCCAGAGTATTTGATAGAGAGCAAGCTGCGATGCAAGCTTTAGAGGATGGAACTATTACAGCAGGGGATGTTGTAGTAATTCGCTATGAAGGGCCAAAGGGCGGGCCTGGAATGCGCGAGATGTTAATGATTACTGGCGCAATTAAAGGTGCAGGTCTTGGAAAATCTGTTCTCTTAATTACCGATGGCAGATTCTCCGGTGGCACAACTGGGCTATGTGTCGGCCATGTTGCACCAGAGGCAAGTGATGGTGGAGCAATTGCACTTGTTAAAAATGGCGATCGAATTCGTATCGATATAAATGCAAGAACGCTAGATTTATTGGTTGATGAAAGTGAGTTAGCAAAGAGAAGGGAAAGCTTTAAGCCGCTACCAAGTAGGTATACCTCTGGGGTATTGGGTAAGTATGTAAAGCTTGTGGGATCNNCCACATGTCAGCGAAATCAACTTCTGTAATTGCACTTGTTTCAGTGGTGATTCGCTGCGCGTGAACTAAATAAAAGTTCACGCGCACCCTCAGGAAACTGAGGGTTTTTGCATTAGTGGGCCTAGAAAGAATTGTAGGAAAGGAGTGGACCAAGATGGCAAGTGAGATAACGGGCGCACAAGCCCTCGTTAACGCTCTAGAAGATTCTGGCGTTGATGTCATGTTTGGTATTCCTGGTGGCGCAATCCTTCCTGCCTATGATCCAATCTTTGATTCAAAGATTCGCCACATCTTGGTTCGCCATGAACAGGGAGCAGGTCATGCTGCAACTGGATATGCCCAAGTCACCGGCCGCGTTGGGGTATGCATAGCAACTTCAGGTCCAGGAGCAACAAATTTAGTTACACCAATTGCTGATGCGCAGATGGATTCAGTTCCAATTGTTGCTATCACTGGGCAAGTTCCATCAGCTGCTATCGGAACCGATGCTTTCCAAGAAGCTGATATCCGCGGAATCACAATGCCGGTAACAAAACATAATTACTTGATAACAGATCCTGCTCAAATTCCGCGGGCAATTGCTGAAGCTTTCTATATTGCATCATCGGGAAGGCCAGGACCAGTTTTAGTTGATATCGCTAAAGATGCTCTACAAAAGATGACTAGCTATAACTATCCAAAGAAGTTAACTCTCCTTGGCTATAGCCCGCAGATTGAGCCAAACTCAGAGGCAATTCGAGATGCTGCATCACTTATTGCCCAATCAAGTAAACCAATCTTCTATATCGGCGGCGGAGTAATAAAAGCTAATGCTGCAAAAGAACTTCTTGCGCTAGCAGAGTTAGTTGGAGCTCCCGTTGTTACAACTTTGATGGCAAGAGGTGCATTTCCAGATAGCCATAGCCAGCATCTTGGCATGCCAGGAATGCATGGAACTGTTGCTGCTGTCACTGGCCTACAGAAAGCAGATTTACTTATTACTTTAGGCGCTCGATTTGATGATCGAGTAACTGGAAAACTCTCTACATTTGCCCCAAATGCCAAGATAATTCACGCCGATATCGACCCGGCAGAAATTGGTAAGAATCGCTACGCAGATGTGCCAATAATTGGTGATCTTGGCCCAATCATAAGAGCGCTAATTCCTGCAGTTAAAGCTGAGTTTGCTAAGAATAAGGCTGATATCACCCAGTGGTGGAAGCAGATGAATTCACTACGCCAGAAGTATCCACTTGGATATAACCAACCAAGTGATGGATCACTATCGCCACAATATGTAATTGAGCGAATTGGAGCAATTACCGGCCCTGATGGAATATATGTTGCAGGGGTTGGTCAACATCAGATGTGGGCATCGCAATTTGTAAAGTATGAAAAACCAAGAACTTGGCTTAACTCTGGTGGCCTTGGAACTATGGGTTATGCAGTTCCAGCTGCAATGGGTGCAAAAGTTGGCGCGCCTGATACTCCAGTTTGGGCAATTGATGGTGATGGTTGTTTCCAAATGACAAATCAAGAATTAGTAACTTGTGCGCTAAATGATATTCCGATCAAAGTAGCTGTAATTAATAATGAGAGTTTAGGAATGGTTCGTCAATGGCAGACCCTATTTTATAAAGAGCGTTACTCAAATACAGATCTTCATTCCAAGAGAATTCCTGACTTTGCAAAACTTGCAGAGGCGATGGGCTGTGTTGGGCTTCGCTGTGAATCAAAAGGTGATGTAGACAAGATTATTAAGGAAGCAAATGCCATTAATGATGCGCCAGTTGTAGTTGACTTTAGCGTTCATAGAGATGCGATGGTCTGGCCGATGGTGGCGGCCGGAACTTCTAATGATGATATTTTGATTGCCAAAGAGATGGCACCTGACTGGGATTCACAGGAGTTATAGCCATGGCCCAACACACTCTCTCTGTTCTTGTTGAAAATAGCCCAGGTGTTCTAGCTAGGGTTGCATCCTTATTTTCTCGCCGGGGATACAACATTGATTCACTTGCTGTGGGACCAACAGAGAGTCCTGAGATTTCGCGAATTACAATTGTTTTAAATCTTGAGGGCCACGCACTAGATCAAGTGAGCGCACAGCTATTTAAACTAGTTAACGTTATCGGCATTCAAGAGATGGAAGATAAGAACTCCCATCAAAGAGAGCTATTAATGGTTAAGGTAAGTAGCGCCGGCGATAATCGTTCAAAGATTGAAGCTGTAGTGGGCAAATATCGAGCCTCAATTGTTAGCCAGGCTTCCTCCAGCCTTACCATTGAGGCGATAGGAAGTAGCGCTGAGATTGCAGCGTTGCTAGGTGAGCTATCAAGCTTTGGCATCAAAGAGTTGGTTCAATCAGGTCTCATTGCGCTAGAAAATGGCGATGCGACTTTGGCTGAAAGAACTTTGCAAGAAACTGGACTAGCTTCTTCATCGACGCATAGCCAGACCGAGGACTACCAAAACTAAACTAGAAAGCAGGAGAACGTGGCAACTATTTATCATGACGAAGATGCAGACCTTTCGGTAATACAGGCTCGAAAAGTTGCGGTCATTGGATACGGTTCACAAGGACATGCCCATGCCCTAAACCTGCGAGATAGCGGCGTTGATGTAAGAGTTGGATTAGCAGATGGTTCTAAATCCCGCGCCAAGGCAGAAGAAGAGGGCTTAAGAGTTCTCACTGTTGCAGAAGCAGTTAAAGAAGCGACAGTAATTATGCTCCTTGCTCCTGATCATAAGCAGCGCCATATTTATAAAGAATCTATCGAACCTAATCTAAAGGCTGGAGATGCGCTCTTCTTTGGCCATGGATTTAATATTCGCTTTGGTTATATCAAGCCACCTGCAAATATTGATGTTTGTATGGTCGCCCCAAAAGGCCC
>DDYK01000077.1:2960-3739 GCA_002347935.1 Actinobacteria bacterium UBA2236 | reverse complement strand
ATGCAACTGGATCTGCTTGGCCACTTACTCTCTCTTACGCAAAGGCAATGGGAGGGTTAAGAGCGGGTGGAATTCTTACAACCTTCACTGAGGAGACCGAGACAGATCTATTTGGAGAGCAATCAGTTCTCTGCGGCGGAGCTTCTCAATTGGTGCAATACGGTTTTGAAGTTCTAATTGAAGCTGGCTATCAACCAGAGGTTGCCTACTTTGAGTGCTTACATGAGTTAAAACTTATTGTTGATCTTATGTATGAAGGTGGTATCGCTAAACAACGTTGGTCAGTATCTGACACAGCTGAGTACGGTGATTACATCTCAGGTCCAAGAGTTATTGATCCAAGCGTAAAGGAGAACATGAAAAAAGTTCTTGCTGATGTGCAATCAGGTGCATTTGCCAAGAGATTTATTGATGATCAAGATGCAGGCGCTCCTGAATTTAAATCATTACGTGCAAAGGGTGAAGCACATCCAATTGAGCAGGTTGGCCGAGATCTTCGCAAAATGATGTCTTGGGTTAAATCTGCAAACAATGATGATTACAAAGAGGGAAATGCGGCGCGTGGCTAAACCAGTAGTACTTATCGCTGAAGAGTTAAGTCCAGCCACATTAGCGGCGCTCGGACCTGACTTTGAGGTGCGCAATTGCAATGGCGCAGATCGTGCAGAGTTATTAGCTGCTCTTTCTAAAGGAGTAGATGCGGTATTAATTCGCTCTGCCACCAAAATGGATGCCGAGGCAATTGCAGCAGCAAAGGGATTAAAGGTGATTGCACGAGC
>DDYK01000077.1:1514-2953 GCA_002347935.1 Actinobacteria bacterium UBA2236 | reverse complement strand
TCAAATATTGTCTCCGCTGCCGAACTAGCAATTGGATTACTTCTTGCTAGCGCAAGATTTATCTCTCCAGCGCATACTGCATTGCAAAATGGTAAGTGGGCAAGATCTAAATACACCGGTGCTGAGTTATTTGAAAAAACTTTAGGCATTGTTGGCTTTGGCCGAATTGGTCAATTGGTAGCCCATCGAATGCAGGCATTTGGCATGGATGTAGTTGCTTATGATCCTTATCTACAGCCAGCAAGAGCTGCCCAATTAAATGTTAAATTGGTTGAGTTAGATGAGTTGTTAAGAGTAAGTGATTTCATCACTATCCACCTTCCAAAAACTAAAGAGACTGCAAATTTAATTGGTACAGAGGCTTTGAATAAAGTTAAACCAACGGTAAGAATTATTAATGCTGCCCGTGGCGGAGTATTAGATGAGAGCGCCCTTTATGAAGCACTAAAAGCTGGCAAGGTAGCTGGTGCTGCTCTTGATGTATTTGCAACAGAGCCTTGTACAGATTCACCACTTTTTACACTAGATAATGTGGTGGCAACTCCTCACCTTGGCGCATCAACTGATGAAGCACAAGAACGTGCTGGAATTGCAGTTGCACTCTCAGTAAGAAAAGCATTATCTGGTGAGTTAGTTCCGGATGCGGTAAATGTTAAGGGTGGCGCAATTGATCAAGCTGTTCGCCCAGCACTACCACTGGTTGAAAAATTAGCTCAAGTAGCAACTGCCTTAGCAAATGATGTTATCTCTGCCATTGATGTGGAGGTCAGAGGTGAGATTTCAACTCTAGATGTTTCCGTACTTGCAACTAGTGCGCTAAAGGGAGCACTCCTTGCAATGGGCGCTGAAGATGTTACATATGTAAACGCCCCAGCATTAGCAGCGGAGCGATCAATTACTTCAACAGTTTCAACTGATTCTGAAAGCCCAGATCACCGTAATTTAGTTTCAGTGCGGGCAGCTTGTGCTGATGGCAGCCAAGTATTTGTTAGTGGAACTTTGATGGGAATTAAGCAGATCCAAAAAATTGTGGCAATTGATAAGTTAGATTTAGATTTAAAGCCAACCAATAATTTGCTATTCCTGCGTTACACCGACCGCCCAGGTGTAGTTGGTGTAGTTGGAAATGCATTAGGTAAATTGAAAATCAATATTGCAGATATGCAGGTGGGCCGTACACAAGAAGGTGGCCAAGCTTTGATGGCATTAACAGTTGATTCAGTAATTCCTAAAGAGATTATTGATGTAATTGCAAAAGAAACTGGGGCATCCTTAGTTCGCTTTGTGAATTTGGTGAATGAATGAAAACTTTTAATTTAGCCACAATCCCAGGAGATGGCATTGGTCCTGAGGTAGTAACGCAAGGGCTTCGAGTACTCGATGCAATTGCTAAAAAATATTATTTAGAGTTTAAGAAAACTAATTATGAGTTAGGCGCT
>DDYK01000077.1:1250-1453 GCA_002347935.1 Actinobacteria bacterium UBA2236 | reverse complement strand
CTTAGATTTGCATTTGAACATTATATAAATCTAAGACCTGCAAAATTATTTCCAGGTGTTACATCACCAATTACTAATAATAAAGGTATTGATTTTATTGTGGTCAGAGAGGGTACTGAAGGCCTTTATGTAGGAGCTGGATCAATCAAAGATGAAGGCACAAATAAAGAGTTAGCAATCGAGGAATCAATTAATACCTATAA
>DDYK01000077.1:0-1172 GCA_002347935.1 Actinobacteria bacterium UBA2236 | reverse complement strand
TTATGGACCCGGGTATTTAACGAGGTTGCGAAGGATTTTCCTCAAGTAACAACTGATTACCTACATGTTGATGCCGCATCTATGTTTTTTGTTACCAACCCAGAACGCTTTGATGTAGTTGTTACCGATAACTTATTTGGCGACATCATTACCGATATTGCAGCTGCAATCTGCGGTGGGATTGGCTTAGCTGCAAGTGGCAACATCAATCCAACTGGTGCTTTTCCATCAATGTTTGAACCAGTCCATGGCTCTGCCCCTGATATTGCAGGTAAGAATTTAGCTGATCCAACTGCAACTGTTTTATCAATTGCCATGATGTTAAATCATCTAGGCCAAACTCAAGCAGCAACTGATGTTGAAATGGCTGTCGCTAAAGATTTGGCAGCACGAGGAGATAAGAAGAGATCAACATCTGAAATCGGAGATGCATTAGTGGCGGGAGTGCTATGAAGGTAATTTGTAATCCAAATACAAATCCAGTACCAGCAGCTGAACGGCAGAAGCGGGTAGCAGAGCCTGGTTTTGGTAAGTACTACACCGACAATATGGTGGTTGCCCAGTGGAGTGAGGCAACTGGTTGGGCCGATGCCAAATTACAACCGTATGGTCCAATTACGTTAGATCCTGCAGCAATGGTTTTTCACTATGGCCAAGAGATCTTTGAAGGAATGAAGGCTTACTCGCAACCAGATGGTGGAGTTTCATTATTTAGACCAGAGGCAAATGCAAAACGTTTTGCAAAATCTGCTGCTCGAATTGCACTTCCGGAAATGCCAGTTGATTTTTTTGTTAAAACCGTTGAAGAGTTAGTTAAAGCAGATGCTGGCTGGGTACCAAAGAAAATAGGTGAATCTTTATATATTCGCCCATTTATGATCGCAACTGAGGTTGGCTTAGGAGTGCGGCCATCAAATCATGCAACATATATTTTGATTGCAACCCCTGCTGCTGCCTACTTTAACTCTGCAAAAGCAGTAACAGTTTGGATCTCAACTGAGTATGTAAGAGCAGCTTTAGGTGGCACAGGTGAGGCAAAGTGCGGTGGAAATTACGCAGCATCCTTACTTGCGCAAAAACAAGCAGCTAAAGAGGGTTGTGATCAGGTTGCATACATCGATGCCAAAGAACGTAAATGGGTTGAAGAGATGGGCGGCATGAATCTCTACTTC
>DDYK01000016.1:8141-9595 GCA_002347935.1 Actinobacteria bacterium UBA2236 | reverse complement strand
CCTTCAATGCCAGGAATATTTCGTGCATCACCATAATCATCCGCAGCCTTTTTCAAGAATGTCTTAAAACGAGTGAGGGCTGCTTTCTCTCCAGCTTCTTGATTCATAACACCATCAGGTGTTTCCCATTGCGGCAATTGCTGATCGCCTTTCTTTGGAGATACCCAATTTGGATTCTTCGGCGCTGCGACTGGAGCGCGCCAACCGTGGGCTAACCATGCGCGGTAAAAAGGCGTGTAAACTCGATAGTTAGTTCCATCATCTTTTCTTACTCTTCCTGGCGCAACTGCGTAGCCACTTCCTAATTGCTGTAATTCAATACCAGCTGCCTTGAGTTCTTGATCGCGTGCTTCGCCATATGGAGCAAAAGGAAAGGCGGAGTGAACGGAGTTGACTTTGTAGCGCTGCATTAAATCTTTGATAACGTCGACGGGCTTTCCGTTGATAACAAATAAATTGCCATCTAAAGTCTCATTAAGCGCGTAAAGCGAAGCAGAGAGATATGCCCTGCGATGAGGACCCGCACTTTCTGAAATTTCGTCGTCCAAAATGAATAATGGAATTACTTCATCGGCATCATCGAGCGCTGCAAGTAGAGCTGGATTATCAGAAAGTCGAAGATCTCTTCTAAACCAGAAAATCGCCCTCTTGCTCATGACGCAATTCAACTAGTTAGACCATACCAATGCAACAGAAGCCTTAATTCACCTAGTAGATTCGGGTTATAAATTCCAGAACGACCGAGGAAACCACAGATGAATAAGCTTCTCACAGCACTTTTATCCGTAATTGCATTGCTTCTCACTGGAATTCCAGCGCTGGCAGCGCCCGACTCAATCAAACTCACCGTCCACTATCAACGCCCTGGGGGAGATTACAACGGTTGGAATCTTTGGATTTGGAAGAACTCAGATAACAACTCTCTCGATACTCCAATTTCTCAGACTGGAGTTAAATTCACTGACACTGATGATTTCGGCAAGGTAGTGACTGTCAATATTGATGGTATGAAGAACTTTAAAGATCTTGGGATCATTGTTCGGCTCAACGATTGGGCTGCTAAAGATGTCAATGACGATCGATTCATTACAGAATTCGATGCGAATGGAAATGCGGAAATATGGCTAGTACAAAACGAGAAGACTATTTATACAAAGAAACCCACAATCGAGATGAAGATTTCGTCAGCCTCTTTTGAAACTTCTGATGAAGTGAGAGTCGAACTGAATAAGAGATTTAAACCGCTTGCTGGCTCTTCAAATGGATTCACAATTACCGGTGGTTTAACTGTGGTGAGCGCTCGAACTGAGAACCCAAATCTGCCTGAGGACAATGAGTTAATTCTCACTCTTAACGGCAAGATTTCGATAACCGAGCAATACAAGATTTCACACCAATCTTTTGGTTCCGCTGACATTGCACTTGGCAATTTGATTTCATCTGAGGAATTTGAA
>DDYK01000016.1:0-8064 GCA_002347935.1 Actinobacteria bacterium UBA2236 | reverse complement strand
CAAGGTACCTGGGTTTATACCCTCGATGGCAATCAAGATGGATTGATTTATACCTATAACGTGGAGGTTTACGGCTCAGAGAATGAAGCGGTTGATCCGTACGCGCGCGCTGCTATCGCTAACGGAAAACGGAGCGTTGTCGTCGATCTCGAGAGTACCAACCCCAAAGGATGGAGTAAGGAGAAGCCTAATTTCACTGGAAAACCAACTGATGCGGTGATTTATGAGCTGCATGTTCGGGATTTATCTATGGATAAGTCTGCGCCTTTCCCAAAATCAGCACGCGGTAAATATTCAGGACTTACTTTTTCAAATCTCAAAAGCTCAAATGGACAACCAGTAGGTGTAGCTGCAATCAAAGATCTTGGTATCACCCATCTTCAATTACTTCCAATCTACGATTACGCCTCAGTTGATGAACTGAAACCCATTTTTAACTGGGGGTATGACCCACTCAATTACAACGTTCCTGAAGGTTCATACTCAAGTAATCCGAATAATCCAAAGACGCGCATCACAGAACTGAAGAGTGCTATCCAGGCCTTGCATGGCCAAGGCATTCGCGTAATCATGGATGTGGTCTACAACCATGTCTTTGATGCTTCCACTTTTAGTCAAAGTAAAATCATTCCTGGCTATTGGTTCCGAACCGATTCCGATGGGCGCTTAACGAGCGCCTCAGGTTGTGGCAATGACTCTGCATCAGAACGAGCCATGGTTCGCAAATTCATTGTGGACTCCGTTAAATATTGGGCATCTGAATACAACATCAGCGGATTCCGTTTTGATTTGATGGGCCTTCATGACATTGAGACAATGCAAGAAGTTCGCAAAGAGCTTTCGGCAATCGACCCAACCATCATCATTATCGGAGAAGGTTGGAATATGGGAACTCACCCAATTGAGATTCGCTCCAATCAGAGCAATATCCAGAAGCTCGATGGAATCGCAGTATTTAATGATCAGATCAGAGATGGCATTAAAGGATCTGTATTCACAGCATCAGATAAGGGCTTTGCGACGGGTACTTTTGGAAAGAAGAACAATGTGATGGCGGGAATCGTTGGAAACACAGATTTTGCATCAGATATCCTTCCAGCATTTACCACGCTCTCCCCCGCTCAATCTGTCAATTATGTGGAAGCACACGACAACAACACTTTAGAAGATAAGTTAAGGCTAAGTCTCTCTACAAAGAATAGTTCTACAATCGCTTCCTACCATCGTCTTGCGAGCGCAATACCGCTGCTTGCCCAAGGGATTCCATTTATCCACGCTGGTCAAGAGTTCCAAAGATCCAAGAATGGTGACTCAAACTCATATCAGTCTGGCGATGAAATTAACTCTTTGAAGTGGAATCTCATTTCAAAGAATGCGGTCACCCGTAATTATTTCAAAGGACTACTTAATCTCAGGGCAAAACATTCTGCATTTAGGATTTCTTCTACCGCAGAGTTAAAATCTCACTTCAACTTTATCAAGACTCCAGACGAAGCAATTGCTTACACAATAAAAGGTGGCGCTCTCAAGGATTCCTGGAATACCATTGTGGTGATTCATAATGCCAAGCTTGCGAATATGAAGGTTACTTTGCCTTCTCAAGGTGATTGGAACGTGGTTGTGGAAGGAAACAAAGCTGGTACCAAAGTCCTGCGCACCATCAGAAACGCTAATCTCGTAGAAATCAAACCCCTCTCAACCATGGTTCTTTACTCAAAGCAGCCATAGATATAATGATCTCGTGACGAACTACATTCGAAAATATCAAGTACGTGGAATTCCTGGCTATGTCAATCGAATTAGTTTTGATCAAACAATTGTCGACTACTGGAGTCCAGTAGGAGGAAGTGATCATCTGTTACTTGCACATGATGGCCAGAATATTTTTGATCGAAAAAAAGCAACTTTCACTTACACCTGGAAACTTGCCCAGAATGCGATTCGAGTTGCGGAAGAAGAAGGAAAGATAGCCCCTCTAATCATTGGCGTTTTTCATAGCTCTTCTTCGGTTGACCCAGATGGTCGAGTTAAAGACTTAACCCCGGAAGATGCGTTCCGAGAAGGCGTCAAAGCAGCAATGCCAACTCAACTTAATGTCGAACAACTTCATGGCAACAAGTACCTTGAAAAGATTTTCAACGTCATTGCACCAGAGCTTATTGAAGAAACCAGAAGCTCCGTAACTCCTGATGCCACTGCCATGATCGGATCTTCTATGGGAGGACTTGCGACACTCTATTCTGCAATCCGTTTCAAGGAAAGGTTTCATACCGCTCTGGCTCTGTCTCCACATTGGCCTCTTGGAGGAGATCCACTTGTTGATTGGATGATCAATAAACTTCCAAATCAAGATCACTTTAGGATTTGGATGAGTCGTGGAACTAAGGGGCTTGATGCATCATATAAACCTTTTCAAGACCGAGCTGACGCTTTAATGCGAAAACTCGGTTGGGACGAAAGCAGTTTTAGAAGCAAGGTATATCACCGAACTGCACACAATGAGAGATCTTGGGCAAGTTACGTCAACGAACCCTTGCGTTTTTGGCTTAGTAATTAATCTTAAATTCTCGAATTTTAGAATAAACAATTTCGCTCTTCTGATTGCGAGCAATTGCAATTACTTCAATAATTGTTCCTGATTTATATTTTCTTGGTGGAAGAAATACTCTATAGAGCCCTCCTTCAACTTCATCGCTCTTAAATGTACGGCGATCTGCAGTTCCAATGTTGCTCCACTTAGAGCCTCCCTTCACTCGCACCTGGAAATTAACTTCCACAAATTCATCTCCTGGAACGGTGGCTTGAAGGGATAGCCAATTGGGCGTTGCAAAGTCATAGTTAATCTTTGACAAATTAACGGCCAACTTCGCCGAAGACTCAAAAGGTGTTGTCGCTTTCAGAATCACGGTCGAGATTGCAGGAAGGGTCACCGAGACTTTCTTGCCAGACGTTGAAAAACTCGCCTTGGGGCCATAAATCTGTTCCCATGAGGATTGGATGGAAACAGGGGCATCCAAGCTGTCGGATTCGTTACCTGAATTCAAAACTACTAGGTATTCCTGACCATCAAGATAGCGTGAGAAGGCGATTGAATTCCTCGAAGTAGCGCGCAGTTGTTGCGTTCCTTTTCGCAAAGCAGGATTTTGGGCAATCAGTTTGTTGATTTCGGTAATTTGGAGTTGCAATGGATTTACAACATCAAAGGCGCTCTTTGTACCTATAGGTGTAGAGCCGATTCGAATTTCATCTTGCCATTCCAAAACTCCAGTGGGAAACATATCTTGTCGCGCAGCCTTATCCCCGCCTGTTCCAACCATTCCTTTCTCATCTCCATAATAAAGAACTGGAGCACCTCGAGAAAAGAAGAGAACTTCGTTTGCTAACTTTGAACGTCGCAGCGTTAAATCATCATCTCCATACGTCGCAGAATGAATAAAGTATCCAACGCGACCCATATCGTGATTTCCAAGAAATGTGGGAATTCCATAAACTGATTGAGTTGAAGTTGTGTAAAGATCATCTTGGTTGAATAGATCAACTAATCTTGGGATTTGACCATCAGTACGTGCAAATGCAAGTCCATATCTTTGAAAACCAAAATCTAAGACGCTAGGGAATGACTGTTCGTGAACAAAGGTCGAGAGCAAATAAGGATTAGCGTCATATACCTCTCCAAAAATAGCGAAGTCTATCTTGCCTGCTTTCTTCGCAGTCTCCATAACTTTCGGGATAAAGACGTTCCAGAATTCAGGATTAACATGCTTAGCGGTATCAATACGATAGCCATCAATATCAAACTTAGTTATCCAGCTGGACCATAACTTGATCATTCCATCAACCACTTCGGGTTTCTCTGTGAATAAATCATCGAGACCAAAGAAGTCACCATAAATGCTCGATTCACCCGAAAAAGTTGAGTCACCACGGTTGTGATAATTGGTGAGGTCATTAAGAAATGCTGGTTTTTTGATGGATTTATTCGCTTTTGAAACTACTGGAGGTCTCGGGAAAGACTTCTTGGCATCCAACTTTGGAAAGTTTTTCTTTCCTATGAATTTAGAGAGATCAAAGCTCTTACCTTGAGCGTCGTTATAGGGAGCCATACCAAGTGATACATAGTTATACATACCATAAGAATTCTGAATAATGTCGCCCGTATGGTTTGCAACAATATCAACGATGACTTTCAAACCTAATTCATGTGCTTTAGTTACCATGGCTTTAAATTCTGCTTCGGTGCCAAGATGTGGATCTACTGTCGTGAAATCAGTTCCCCAGTAACCGTGATAGGCGCCAGACCCAATTTGAATCCAATTCTGAACCACAGGAGGAGTTATCCAAATCGAAGTAAATCCAAGTTCCTTAATGTAGGAAAGCCTTGAGGTAAGGCCTACAAAATCTCCCCCGTGAAAATATCCAATATCTTTTTTATCTAAACCATTTACTTCTACCCCGCCCGGAATTTCTGCATTATCGTTTCTTAAATCCCCATTTTCAAAACGATCGGTCATGATGAAATAAATAGAATCATTTGCAAGCGCACCCCGAGCTATTGCTTTAAATACGGGAAGGGTTTCTGCGTTGCTTTTAGGAATAATGGGCAGAAGAGCTGCACCTGCCAGCATTGCAGAAAATCCTGCAAGTAAAACGTTTAGCTTAATTGCCAAATTCCACCTACAGCTTCGCGAGAATTAATCTTGAGCGTGCTACCTTTTAATGAAGGACCAAAAAGACTTTTCTTGATGGTGAATCCATAGGGTTTGAGATCAATCTCTTTCTTAACACCTTTTCTCGAAACAAACACTAAGAGAGACTCTTTGGCAGATTCGCGTAAAAATGCCACGGAATCTTTGCTGATATCAATCCAACGGATTCCACCATAAGCCAGCGCATGGCTTGTTTTTCTCAACTTAATCAGTTCCATATAGTCGAAGAGCAGTTCACTATTCCACGTATCGGGTCGCTCCCAATTGATTGTACGACGCCCGTTTTCGCCCCAATAACCTTCAAGTCCGATTTCATCACCTGCAAAAACCGATGGAACACCGGGGTAAGAAATCAAGAGCGTTGCTCCGGCGATGTTCCTGTAGCGATCGCCTCCGACAACGGTATGGAAACGCGCGCGATCATGAGAACCAAGCAACACCATACTGGCCATGAGTGAACGCCAAGGAATTCCTGCAGCAAATTCCCGCATCATCTCGGCCATAGCCTGGCCATCAATCTGTGGCAGTGGAGCAGGCATTCCAAAAGAATCCCGCAACTTCTCGTCGGCTTCATTCATCCAATACCAAATAGGTTTGGTGAAGCCGTTGTAATTCATCGTCCCATGCCAACCAAACCCATCGAGGTCATCAGCAAAGAAATCTGCGTTCTCTGCAACTAGCCAAGCATCAGGATTTGCTTCATCCATGGCGCCACGAATGCTCTGGGCAATCTCCTTATTGAAGTTATCTCCGTAATAACGACCAGTCATATTTCCAACATCAATACGCCAGCCCGACATACCGAAGGGTTCTTTTAGCCAGCGTTGAACGATGGAATTCTTACTTCCCCACATCAAGTCCCGTAGGCGTTGAGAATTAAAATTGAGTTTAGGCAGACTCTCGACATTCCACCAGCCCACATATCCCCACTTACTTTTCTTAGTCCAATAGAAGAACTCTTGAGTGTCGCTCTCTTTGTTCTGCAATGCTTTTTGTATCCAGGGATGTCCTAAACCACAATGATTTGTAGTGAGATCACTCATTAAGCGAATACTTCTTTTCGACGCTGCTTTACGTAATGAGATGAGATCTTTATCCCCACCAAGAAGTGGATCTGCTTCCTCAAAGGATGAAGCGTCGTAGCGGTGATTACTCCTACTAGCAAAGATCGGCGTGAAGTAGATCGCATTAATTCCAAGAGATGTGAGGTGATTTAATTTCTCTTCTACGCCCCGGAAATCTCCTCCATAGAATTCTTGCGAGACTTCCCGTTGATTAAGAGCTGGAATATCGGTCCACTTACGTGGAATAGCCCATTCTGGAAGGGTTCGAGCTACGCCAGATTTTGCGAATCGATCGGGGAAAATTTGGTAGAAAACTGCTTTCCGGAGCCAATCGGGTGCATCAGTTCGAGCCACAATTTTGAAATCAAAGTGGTCGACTACATCGCGTGGAAAAACTCCAGCTGCATTAAGCCATCGAAAATTTCTACCATCACGAAGAAGGAATCGATAGTTCGTGCTTGGGCTTACAATCTCAACTTTAACTTGCCACCATTGCTCAACTTTTGTTCTCTTTGATTTCTTAAGTGGATAGGTAACTGGTTCGCCATCTTGCAGTATTCGAACAAATACTTTTTCAACTTTATCCTTCCTTGGAATGCGCACCTTGAGAGTGACTTTCTCTCCGAATTGTGGTGCGCGATTACTTACATAGAGTTCGCTGCCATCATGATGCGGGAAGGTCACTGATTAACCCTTGAGTGATCCAGCAGTGAGTCCTGAGACTACAAATTTCTGGAGCCAGATAAATAGAATCATCACAGGAAGAGTTGCGATAAGTGCGCCTGCAGCGAACGCTCCCCAATTCTCTTGGAAATCTGTTTCGATAAATTGGCGCATACCAACCGCGAGCGTAATTGCTTCTTGATTTCCACCCAAAATAACCGCTGTCAAGAGAAACTCATTCATCGTTCCAATAAATGACAGTAACGCCACCACCGCAAGCATCGGAAGAGCGAGCGGAAGAATGATTCTTACGTAGATCTGACCGTGGGATGCGCCATCTATCTTCGCTGATTCATCTATTTCAGATGGAATGGAATCAAAAAATCCCTTGAGCATCCAGGCATTAATGCCGAGCGCTCCACCTGCAAAAATCACGAGCAATGCAATCGGGCTTCCAAAATCCATAAATGGAATTGATTCACGTAGATCAGCAAGGATGACATAGAACGCGGTTACTGCAAGAAGTTGCGGGAACATCTGGATAATCAGGATAGTCATCAGTGTTGTTTTGCGACCGCGATAGCGGAAGCGGCTCAAGGCATATGCAGCTGTAGCGCCGATAGCGAGCTGAAGAACTGCGTTTATCGATGCAATCATCACTGAGTTGCGCATCCATAGCCAGTAAGGCTGATCTGGATTGCTCCATAAAGCTCGGTAGTTACCAAAACCGGGATATTGCGGAATCAAACTCTGGGTGTTGATCTTTCCGAGTTCATCAAAAGATGCAGATGCCATCCAAATTAGAGGAAATAGGGCAAATGCAATTGCAAGTAGTGCGATGAAATGGCGCCAGGCAAGTACTCGTACCCACTTCTGGAATGTCATCTTCTTTTGACGGACGAGAACTTGGCTACTCAATTTATGTTCTCCATCTGCTTAGAACGCCTGAAGGCTTGGATAGAAATTACCGCAACAATAAGGAAGTTAATAAACGAGACTGCGCTAGCTAAACCATAATCTCGCCCTTTACCAGCGGTAAATGCCAAGTTATACGTGTATGAAATCAAGATATCGGTATATCCGGCAACACCACCCGAGTCATACATAACCGGGCCGCCACCAGTCAGAAGATAAATGGAACCAAAATTACTGAAGTTATATGCATATGAAGCGATTAAGAGTGGAGTTAGCGCAATTACCACAAGAGGTAGTTTGATATTCCAAAAAACTTGTCGTGGCGATGCTCCATCAACTTCGGATGCTTCGACAACTTCAGGAGATAGAGCTTGAATAGCTCCGGTTGCAATTAGGAACATATATGGCGTTCCTGCCCACACTTGAACGAGAACAACTGCGACTTTCGCCCACCACGGATCGCTGAGCCACGGAACTGTTCCCGGCAACAATTTATTTACAATTCCATATGATTCATTGAGCATGCCCTTCCAAGTGAGGATTGAGAGCACGCCAGGCATGGCATAAGGAACAATCAAAAGAATTCGATAAAGTTTTTTCGGTTTAATCTTTGGATGATTGATTGTGAGAGCTAAGAAGAGGCCGAGGAAGAAGGTAATAATCACTACTAAGAAAGGGTAAACAAAAGTCCAGATAAGAACTTTCACAAGTGGCGT
>DDYK01000027.1:48090-48307 GCA_002347935.1 Actinobacteria bacterium UBA2236 | reverse complement strand
ATTTGATTGAAGACTCTGAGGCGATTGTTCCTGCAGATGCAGTTTCTTTTACTCTGCTTCAAGAACAGCTTCACTCTGTGCTAGATACTCTCTCAGAGCGCGAGGCGGGCGTTGTTGCAATGCGCTTTGGTTTAACCGATGGCCAGCCTAAGACCCTTGATGAAATTGGCAAGGTCTACGGAGTGACCCGTGAGCGTATTCGCCAGATTGAATCTAA
>DDYK01000027.1:44647-47930 GCA_002347935.1 Actinobacteria bacterium UBA2236 | reverse complement strand
GGCTCCCATCGAGATGCAGGATTTACCGCCGAATAACTCGCTCTGGGCAGATGGTTTTAAGCAGAGCGGTAAGAGAAATGAATTTAATAATTCTTACGATGTCGCAATAATCGGTGGTGGATTCTCAGGGCTCTGGTCGGCCTATCATCTTCTGAAGTTAGATCCTAAACTCTCAATCGTTATCTTTGAGGCAAAATCAACTGGCTATGGAGCAAGTGGAAGAAATGGCGGCTGGGTTTCATCAGATTATCCGGTCTATCGAAAAACACTTGAAAAGCGCCATGGTTTGGATGCCACTGACAATCTTTTCAAAGAGCTTGCAAATGCCATTGATGAGATTGGCCAGATATCAGGACAGATAGCGCCCAAGGCAAGTTTTGTTAAGTCAGGAACGGTCACATTTGCTAGAAATAAGGCGCAGGAGAGAAGATTAAAAGAGAGCGCTGATTCAGAACATTTCTGGAAGTCTGCAGGTGAGCTTGGTCAGTTAATACAAGTAACTGATTTAAGGGGCGGATTATTTAATCCGCAATGCGCAACGATTAATCCATTCCAACTTGTTTTGGGGCTAGCTAACTACTTAGAGAGCAAAGGGGTAGTAATAGCCGAGGGGGTATTTGCTACCCAAACAAATGGCGGAGTCTTAGCAAATAGCTCACTAGTGAAGGCTCCGGTAGTGATTAGAGCGAGTGAGGCTTACTCTAATCCTGGACGAGAATTTATCCCGCTCTACTCTCTGATGATTGCTAGTGAAGCTCTGTCTGAAGAAATCTGGGATCAAATAGGAGTTAAGAATCGCTTCACTTTTGCTGAAGGGACGCACTTGGTGAATTACGCACAACGCACTGCAGATAATCGCCTTGCAATAGGTGGACGCGGGGCTAGCTATCCATTTGGCTCAAAACTTATTGAAGAAAAGGAAATGACTAGCTCTGTTCATCAAAACTTAGAGATAATGGCTAAACGCTGGTTTCCAGTTTTGAAAAATGTAAAATTTACTCATGCCTGGGGCGGGGCAGTGGCAATTACCCGTAATTGGGAGCCATATGTTCAATTTGATAAATCAACGGGATCTGCTCGCCTTGGTGGCTATGCAGGAGATGGCGTGACTATGAGTTATTTAGCAAGCAAAATATTGGCTGATTTAATCGTTGGCAGAGAAAGTAATGTCACAAATCTACACTTTGTAAATCGCGAAATTAGAAAATGGGAGATAGAACCACTCAGATATCTAGCAGTTAACTCGCTAGTGAAATTAAGTGGGATTGCAGATAAAGAGGAAGCTAGAACTGGGAGGCCCAGTTTGGTCTCAAGGCTTATTTCGCCGTTGATTCTGCGCTAAGGCGCTCAGTCTCATCATCGATGCGAGCAGCTGTGCTTGCTAACCCGTCCTGGTATTTTTTAGCGTGGTGAGCACAGAAAAGTAATTCAAATCCATTGGCCATTACCGCACGAACATAAGCCTGAGCTCCACAGCGATCACAACGATCCAGAGCGCTAAGTGGAGATGAGGTAAGCAATAGATTTTCGGTCATTTCTGGCCAACCTTTCCTGTGCTTGTTAAGTTCTAGTGGAACATCAAACCACCTCTGGCTTATTCCCCGCAGGTCGAATTCAAAGTTTTTTCTCATAATTGATGACTTTCTTCACTTAAATTCGAAATCCTCACCCTTTTCGGCGCGTATTGCCAGACTCTTTTGATCTCATAGATACCCTTGCCCATCGTGGCAGAGACTCAAAGCGCAGACCAAGTGCGCAGTGTAGAAAAGTCCTACTCGGCAAAAGATCTCTCAGTCTTAGAAGGCCTTGATGCTGTTCGTAAGCGTCCAGGAATGTATATCGGGTCGACTGATGGCCGGGGGCTCATGCACTGCCTCTGGGAGATTATTGATAACGCCGTAGATGAATCACTTGCTGGATATTGCAAGAAAATTGAAATCAATCTTGAGAAAGATGGATCTATTGAAGTCCATGATGATGGACGTGGAATTCCGGTAGATAAAGAACCTAAGACAGGTTTAACTGGCGTTGAAGTTGTCATGACAAAACTTCATGCTGGTGGAAAATTTGGTGGGGGATCATACGCCGCAACTGGAGGCCTTCATGGAGTGGGAGCATCTGTTGTCAATGCACTGGCATCTCGTCTTGATGTTGAAGTAGATCGCGATGGAAAGATTTATTGGATGTCATTTAAACGAGGCGTTGCTGGAATATTTGATGGTGATGGACCTAATGCTCCATTTGAACCTAAGTCTGGGCTTCGCATAATTGGAAAGGTTTCTGCAAAGATCACCGGGACAAGAATTAAGTGGTGGTCAGATAAGCAGATTTTTTTAAAGGATGCACAGCATGATTTAGAGGAGATCTACACCAGGGCTCGTCAAACTTCTTATCTAGTTCCCGGTCTTACTCTGGTAGTTAATGACAATCGCAGTAAAGATAAGAGCTCGGAGATTTTCTTTCATAAAGGTGGAATTTCGGAATACTGCCACTTTATTCAGCCGGATGAGGCAGTAGGAGATGTAATTCGCTTAACTGGCCAAGGCCATTATCAAGAGACAGTTCCCGTTCTTGATGAAAAAGGCCATCTTGAGCCTCAAGAAGTTGAGCGAGATATGGGCGTTGATATCGCTATTAAATGGGGTAATGGTTATGAGAGCACAGTTCGCTCCTTTGTAAACATCATTGCAACCCCAAAGGGCGGAACCCATGTGCAAGGCTTTGAAAAGGCTCTAGTAAAAACGTTTAATGAGTTCCTTCGCGCTAAGGGCGTTCTAAAAAAGAATGAACTTGATGTGATTAAAGAAGATATCCTCGAAGGATTAACTGCAGTTGTGACAGTTCGAATGCAAGAACCACAATTTGAAGGTCAGACTAAAGAGGTTTTAGGAACTCCTGCAGTAACAAAGATTGTTACTCAAGTAGTCTCAGATGAGCTTAAGACGTTCTTCACAACCACTAAGCGAATCGATAAGGCCAATGGACTTGTAGTACTTGAGAAAGTTGCTAACGCCTCGAGAACTCGTATTTCATCAAGAGCTCACAAGGAGTTGCAACGCAGAAAGAACGCCCTTGAGAGCTCGTCACTTCCTGCCAAGCTCTCTGATTGTCGTTCTGAGGATGTTTCGCGAACTGAGTTGTTTATTGTTGAAGGTGAGTCAGCTCTTGGAACTACTAAGGCTGCAAGAAATTCGGAGTTCCAAGCAATCTTGCCACTCAAAGGAAAGATTCTAAATGTTCAAAAGGCATCGCTTTCTCAGATGCTTGATAACGCAGAGTGCGC
>DDYK01000027.1:18375-44634 GCA_002347935.1 Actinobacteria bacterium UBA2236 | reverse complement strand
CTGCTCTATCGCTATATGAAGCCACTAATTGATGATGGACGAGTTTTTGCTGCAATTCCGCCGCTTCATCGCATTGAGGTTATTGGCGGGGGAGGCAAGAAGGGAGAGGTGCACTACACCTATTCCGATGATGATATGAAAAAACTATTGACCGACTTGAAGAAGCAAGGCAAGCGATGGAAAGAGCCACTTCAGCGCTATAAAGGCCTTGGTGAGATGGATGCTGATCAGCTCCGCGAAACCACTATGGATCCAGATAAGCGCACATTAAGAAGAATTACCATTAAAGATGCTGCAGCTGCTGAAAAGATCTTCGACCTATTGATGGGTAATGAAGTTGCTCCTCGAAAAGAATTTATTGCAACTGCCGATATCGATCGTGAAAGAATTGACGCTTAAGCAATTAGAGTGCGTCGCGCCGTTGCGTATTTTGCGCTAACTTCGCTTAACTCTTCTGATACTTGATTTCGAAGCGCCTCTTCGCTCTTTAATAGCGCAGTCAACTTAGAGATCGTTGACTTTAACTCCTTAGCTTCAGTATCTAACTCAATCTTTGACATCTTGGTTAGCCTTCTTAGAGGCATATCTAGGATGTAGGTAGCTTGTTCCTCACTTAACTTAAAGCTCTTGATCAGGGATTCTCTTGCTTCATTTGCATCATCGCTTCCCCTAATTATTTTCACTACTTTATCGATATCTATAATTGCCTTTAGAAGGCCTTCAACTAGGTTTAGACGCGCAGTGGCCTTAGCTTTTCTAAAGTTGGATCTTCTTGTTACTACCTGGATTCGATGATCAATAAAGACCTGAAGCAGTTCTTTCAAGCCCAAAGTCTTTGGCTTGCCATTAACTAGGGCAACAGCATTGATAGAGAAGGCATCCTCAAGCGGGGTGAGCTTATAGAGGTTTTCTAGTACCGCCTCTGGCTCAAAACCATTTTTCACCTCAACGACAACCTTTGTTCCAGATTGTCCATCGGTTAGATCAATAATGTCTGAAATGCCTTGAATCTTCTTTGATTTAACTAGCTCGCTTATACGTTCGACTACCTTTTCAGGTCCAATATTGAATGGAAGTTCGGTAATAGTTATTCCAGATTTACGAGCGCTCACTTTGCCAATTTCAACTTTGGCACGAACTTTGAAAGCACCTTTTCCGCTCTGGTAAGCCTCAAGGATGCCCTCCTTGCCGATAATGCTTCCTCCAGTTGGAAAATCAGGTGCTGGAATGAATTTCATTAATTGCTTTAAGGTAGCACTGGGATTTTCAATTAGATGCTTTGTTGCTTGAATTACTTCACCTAAGTTATGAGGAGCCATATTTGTGGCCATTCCAACAGCAATACCTGTTGCGCCATTAACCAAGAGATTAGGAAAAGCTGCAGGTAGTACTAGGGGTTCTAATATCTGTCCGTCATAATTTGCACCGAAATCAACGGTATCTTCATCAGCTTCCTCCACCATCATTAGCGCAGCGCTTGCAAGTCTTGCTTCCGTGTAGCGCATAGCTGCAGGCCCAGCATCTAGAGAGCCAAAGTTTCCATGACCGTCTACTAATGGCAGGCGCATTGAAAAGTTTTGCGCCATGCGAACTAGCGCGTCATAAATTGCTCCATCGCCATGTGGATGTAATTTACCCATCACTTCGCCAACAACACGCGCACTTTTAACATGTCCTTTATCTGGACGTAGCCCCATTTCAGACATCTGGTGGAGAATTCTGCGGTGTACTGGCTTTAATCCATCTCTGGCATCAGGTAGCGCTCTGGAGTAAATAACAGAATAGGCATACTCTAGAAATGAATCTGACATCTCAGATGAGACATCGATATCAACAATTTTCCCGGGGAATTCTCCTGGCTTAGCAGCTACTACTTTCTTGCCCGAGCTCTTGCCTGAATCTGATTTAGCCATGGCGTGATTCTGCCAAGTAAAGTGTGAATTACTTGGGATTGACGCTCGGTCTAGCCCCGATAGTTGTGACACATCCACTGGCAAATGAATTTCCAGCCCTTAGAGATGATTCTAAATCTTTAGATTCAATCCATCTTCCAATGAATCCAGCAGCAAATGCATCTCCAGCTCCGGTGGAATCAATTGCAGTAATGGGCAGGATTGGAGAATTAATTATCTCATGCCCTCTTGATTTACCAATTGCCCCTTGGCTACTTGTAGTTATAACAACAGTCTCAACATCTTTAGACAGTTCATTTAGGGCACCTTCAATATCGCTATTTCCAGTTAGAAATTCTGCCTCAGCCTGATTCATAATTAATAGATCCATTAATTTACATCTCTGGCGACAGTCATCTACCCCAAGATTGCTCATCACTCCAACAGATCCGGGATTAAAGAAGATTTCTAAATTAGCGTCTCTCATTTTGTTGATCATTCGAAGAACTCCTGCTTGGGATTGAGGATTAAAGAGGGCATAGCCTGAGAGAAATACAGCGCTAAATCTGGTGAGATCGGGTAGATCTAACTCGCTAAGACCTGAATTTGCTCCTCTATCCGGAAACATTGATCTCTCACCATTTTGATCAACTAGCACCACAACAATTCCAGTTCGATGCTCTCTTAAAAACTCAGGTTTGTATTCAATGTTCCAGGCATCAAATTCATTAGCAATAACTCGACCAGCTGCATCATCTCCAAGACGACAGACATAAAAGACCTTATGGCCAGATGATGCGAGCCAGGTAGCGGTATTTGCGGCAGCTCCGCCGCCATGGGTGGAAATTTGAGAGATTGTGTCACTGCCTAAATACATCTGACCTTGCATCTTAACAATTACATCAAGCATGGCATCGCCAATGCAGAGAATTTGAGCCATAGCTATTTAAGGGCTACTGCAATCTGAGCTGCTAGAGCAGCATTTGCCTTAATTATCTCAACATTTACTCTTAAGGATTCACCTTTGGAATTGGAGTGGAAATATTCCAGAAGAAATGGCGTCACAGCTTTTCCGATAATTCCAGCTGTCTTAGCTTTAGCAAGGCCATCAAAAAGGATTTGATCATGTAGAGCTTTATCNNGCCCTCCACATTTGGGCAATGTCTTGTGGTGTATCGGCTCTATGTTCTAAGTCAAAGCCAGAGTCCGTCAGATAAAAGCCAGGAAATTTATTTGTCTTATAGCCAAGAATTGGAACAGATAAGGTTTCAAGTCTTTCCAAAGTAGCGCTGACATCCAGAATGGACTTTGCTCCTGAGCAGACGATTAAGATCGGAGTATTTGCTAGAGCCAGCAGATCTGCCGACTCATCCCAGCTCTGCCAAGCTTCACGATGAACTCCGCCTAACCCTCCGGTGGCAAAAAGCGAGATACCAGCCATATTGGCGATATGAGATGTTGCAGCAACTGTAGTAGCGGCGCTCTTTTTCTGAGTTGAAATGATTGCCAAATCTCTTATCGAAGCTTTTAAGATGTTTTCATCATTTGCAATTTGCGTTAATTGATCTGGCTCTAGTCCGATATGAATCTGTCCATCGATAATTGCAATAGTTGCTGGCGTTGCGCCAGCATCAGTGACGATTTGCTCAACTTCTAAGGCCACCTCAAGATTCTTAGGTCGGGGCAGTCCATGAGTGATAATTGTCGATTCAAGAGCGACAACTGGGCTCTTATCTTTTAGGGCTCTAGCTACTGAGGCTGAGTATTTGATCATGAGAGGTCTAGGTTACTGGAAAGATGGGGTAGTGGCCTACCTGCTCTCAGATTTATCTCAATCGATATTTGCAACACTTGGGGTATCTAACTGCATTAATTCTTTAGGGATTATTAATAATGAAGGTCAGAGAGAGTGTTTACTTCTTGTAGACGGTATGGGAATCAATGCTCTAGAGATAGTTAGTAAAGAGCTACCAATATTTTCACAAGTTAAAAGCCATAACCAATTGCAGGCTACTTTTCCCTCCACAACTTCTGCCAGTTTGACCTCTCTTGGCACCGGTTGTGCGGTGGGAGTGCATGGCATGGTTGGTTACACGATGAGAGTTCCCAATAGCGGAACCCCAGAGCGATTATTAAATGCGCTTAAGTGGGATGAACGAGTAGATCCCTACATCTGGCAATCAGAGGCAACTTTGTTTGAGCGAGCAAAAAAAGAAGGAGTTAAGGTCGCTCATATTGCAGCAAAGCGTTATGAAGAAACAGGTTTCACTAGAGCTGCACTTCGTGGCGCTGATTACTATGGAGTTAATCAAGTAGATGAGATGGTTGATCAAGCAAAGAGCGTTCTTAGCAATACTAGATCTTTTGCTTATCTATATTTAAATGATGTAGATGATGCCTCACACCGTGAGGGCTTAGGCTCTGAGAAGTTTCACTATGCCATGGCAAAGAGCGCAGATTTAGTTCTGAAACTTATTGAGAATCTACCCAAAGGAAGCAGGCTATGGATCACCTCAGATCACGGGATGATTAATCGGGATGATTTTGTAGTTTTAGGAAGAGAAAATGACCTGCTTAAAAACGTCGAGTTGCTAGGGGGCGAGCCGAGGGTGCGCTATCTCTATCTAAAGCCAGGTAGCGTTGAAGATACAAAATCACAGTGGCAGGAATTCTTTAAAGAAAAGGTAACTCTCTACACTCGCCAAGAGGCGATTGCATTGAATTTATTCGGCCCTGAAGTACTAGATAAAAATATGGAGCGCATTGGCGACTTAATTGCTATTGCCAACGGAGAATTCATTATGGTTGAGAGTGAAAGGCAAGAGTTACAACTATCTATGGTTGGACATCATGGGGGAATTACTCAAGCTGAGATTGCAATACCTTTACTAAGCGCTGACATTTAAGGTTTTACTCTTCCTCTTGTTCATCTTTCTTTTTGCCTCGCCCAAACATAATGTCATCCCAAGATGGAATTGAAATTCTCTTCGTTACTCCATCTTTCTTGGCATCAGGAGCAATCTCTTTTACGCCGCTTGTCTCCTCCAGAAGGTTTGGATCGGTTCTAACTGCAACCAAGCGAGGCGGCTGAGGAGTTTCACCTTCCATGGGAAAGAGAACTCCATGATCATTAAGTCGATCGTTTTTCGGCGCGCTCTTTTGAGAAACTTCTTCTCCATTAATCCATTTAGCGCCATCATCTCGTGAGTGGAGTGTTCGCTTATTTGCATCAAAGCTCCAAGTTGCCTCTGATTGCCCATCTCTTGATGGATAGGTGAGAACTAGATGCCAGGTTCCATCATCTAGCCTCCAGGTATTCCAAGAGATCTGATTCATATTTACGCCTCGAGGTGCAAGACGTTGAATAACTAACTCTGAGAGGGGAAGAGAAGTTCCTTTTGGTGAGGCCTTCTCTGCCAATTCAATTATCCAAGCGCGCTCTTGCAAGATCGGACTTGCATAACGCTCAACTTTTTCAATAGAGAGTCCTGAAATGCGAGCAACTTCAGCAAAGCTCTCTCCGGCTCTAAGGCGAGCTTGAATTTCCTTAATGGAAAATTGTGGAGCGCTATCAACCACAGTTGTTAAACGACGCTCGTTAACAGCGGCACGCAAAGTATCACTAACTCTTAGTGAAAACTTATTGCCATCACTATCGCTTAGTTCTAGATGATCGCCATCTTGAGAACGTGCAATAAAGCGCAAGTCAGTCATGGGTAAAGATTGCCATAAGACAAGTGAAATTTAGGGGAAATTAGCCTTAGAGTTGAATTACTTTTTTCTTCCAAAGGCTAAGAAATGGTAGAAGTGAAAGTAAAGCAATTAACATGCAGGCAACTGGCACTATAAATGCGACAGTTGAGCCATATGTGTCAATGATGTATCCAGTAATGGCAGCAGGAATAGCCCCGCCAAGATTAAGTGCAGATATGGACCAAGCCAAAACTTCAGTAGTGCGCTTAGGGCTCACCGAGCGCTCAGCGACAGCAAATCCTGCAGTAAGTAGGGGGGCTATCGCTAGGCCATTTATGAATAGCGCAACAGCCAAAATTGTTAAGTTACCCGTAAAGAAATGCACAGCAAGAAAAATTGGAAGAGTAAGTAGAGCTAGAGTAAAAACCGAAATGATAAATCTTCGCGCCTCATTAATCTTCCAATGTAAGGAGCCGCTCACAAAAGCTGATATTCCAGAGCTAAATGACCAGATTGCAATATAGAAGCCGCTATATTCACGGATTCCAAAATCATCAAGATAGCCAACAAGCACTAATCCAGTTGACCCAAAGAAAGCTCCAACTGCCATCATTGGAATGAATAGCGCTTGTATAAATTTATCTTTTATTAGTAGTGAATTAACCTCTCCAACTTGATGGGGATGTGCCGGAGGTTGAGTTCGTCTCTGGGATAGAAATAGCAAAGTGCCAACGCTGATAAATCCCATGGCCGTAAATATCGCAGCCTCTGGAAAGAAGTATGACGCTGTAATGGCAGCAAGAACTGGGCCGCTAGTGAATATTATTTCATCAACTAGTGCCTCAAAAGAATATGCAGTATCAATAAGCTTTCGATCATCACCAATTACATGAATCCACCGCCTTCGCACCATTTGGCCTGAGCCAATGACAAAACCTTCAAAGATTATTGCTGAGGTAAACCAACTCCAAGTAGGAGCATCACTCTTGACTAGATAAACGAAGAGCCCAAGGAATATAAGATGCACTGGAGCAGTGATAGATAGAACTCGATTTTGACCAATTTGATCTGCTACTCGAGACCAAAGCGGGGTTGCTACCGATAAGACAAGTGATGCCACCATAGATAACGCACCAGCTAGGGAATATGAGCCGGTTTCTGCAACAACAAAGAGAACTATTGCTATGTAAAGCATTGAAATTGGCATGCGCAAAATGAAGCCTGCAAAAGAAAAGTTCCAACCTCCAGGCACAGCAAATAATCTTTTGTAGGAGGTGAGCATGACGGCAAGTCTACTTGGCATCTAAGAAACTATGATTAGATTGGAATATGTCGTTAAACCTTGAGCTATTAGCCCTTGCCGAGCAAGTCGCCCTTAGCGCGGGAGAATTACTATTAGATAGACCTAATAAGTTTGAATTAGATCAAAAAAGCGGTGCGCTTGATTTTGCTACTCAGAAGGATCACCAGAGTGAAGCTTTGATTGTCAGTCAGCTTCTTGCACAAAGGCCTTTGGATGGATTGATTGGCGAAGAAGGGGCAAATAAAGAGAGCGAATCTGGAATTACCTGGGTGATTGATCCTATTGATGGAACTGTGAATTATCTTTATGACCTACCTGGTTGGTGTATAAGTATTGCAGCAAAGAACAAGGAGGAATTTGTAGCGGGTGTGGTCTATTCACCCACAACAAATTCGCTTTGGAAAGCCTCGAAATCTAATGGAGCTTTTCTTAATAATTTGACGATTAAATGTAATGATCCAGTAAACCTTGATCGCGCTTTATTGGGTACTGGTTTTGCATACGACACCAATGAGCGCAAGAAACAAGCCAAGATAATTGAAAACCTTCTTCCTAAGGTGAGAGATTTAAGGAGACTTGGTGCATGCGCTGTTGATATTTGCCATGTAGGAAGTGGTTCACTTGATGCCTATTTCGAAGTGGGAGTAAACGAATGGGATTATGCTGCGGCATCAGTAATTGCCCAAGAAGCGGGGGCGACTTTTTCAGTTAATAAGGCAAGAGATGGATCTTCAAGGCGTTCGGTAATTGTCGCTGGCCCATTTCTTCATGCCGCCCTTAGCGCCCAAATTCAGGGGCAATAGCCCACTTTCTACCCTAATTTTTAGCGATTTAGCACTTAGCCTCAAGGTATGGCAAGATACGCCGAGTTGTTAGGCCAATCCTTTGGAGAGGGCCTGAAGGATAAATAAAGACTAATTGTGAGGACAAAATAATGAACGTGCTCGATGCGCTAGATGCCGCCTCTCTCCGTAAGGACCTTCCTAATTTCCGTCCCGGTGATGAGTTAAAAGTTCATGTCCGTGTTATTGAAGGTAGCAAGAGCCGTATTCAGATTTTCCAAGGTCTAGTAATTGCCCGTCAAGGATCTGGAGTTCGCGAGACTTTCACAGTTCGCAAAATATCCTATGGCGTTGGCGTTGAGAGAATTTTCCCAGTTCATGCTCCTGTCATTGAAAAGATTGAAGTAGTAAGAAAAGGCGAAGTTCGTCGCGCCAAACTCTTCTATCTCCGTGATCTTCGTGGCAAAGCTGCCAAGATCCGTGAGCGTCGTGGAGCAGACGACCTAGAGGTTTTATATTCAACTTCATCAACTAATCCAGTTGCAGAAGTTGCTCCAGTTGCAGAGGTTGTTGAGGTAGCTGCTCCAGAGGCTGTTGTTGAAGAGAGCCTTGCTCCAGAGAGCGCGCAAGTAGCAGAGGAATCAACTCCTACTGAAACTGAACCAACTAAGTCTTAAAGCCCAGGGTAATGTCGCCTAAAGCGAAGGGCAGTAGCCTTCGCGAGCTACCTATTCTCATCATCTCGGCGCTAGTTCTATCAATTATCGTCAAGACTTTCTTCATCCAATTCTTCTATATCCCCTCTGGCTCTATGGAGAACACTCTTCAGGTTAATGATCGTGTTGGAGTAAACAAGCTTGGGGCTCTCTTTAGCGATATTAAGAGGGGCGAAGTTGTAGTTTTTAGAGATCCAGCTAATTGGCTATCGCCAAATTATGATGACACATCGGGTTTTCGCAAAGTAATAAAGGATTCCTTAGTTTTTGTTGGAGTTCTTCCAGATCCCTCTAAGCAATATTTGATCAAGAGAGTTATCGGAGTTGGCGGCGATAAAGTTCGTTGCTGCGCCAAAGATGGAAAAATTGAAGTTAATGGCGTTAGTATTAATGAGCCTTATATCTATGAAGGCGATAAACCCAGTGATTCAGAATTCGAAGTAGAAGTTCCGCAAGGATTTATCTGGGTTATGGGAGATCACCGCGGAGCTAGCGCAGATTCTCGCTTCCATACTGATGATCCCAATAAAGGAATGGTTCCCCTAGATAGAGTCACAGGGCGGGCAACATTTATTATCTGGCCATTTTCTAATCTGGCAATTCTTGATAAGGGCGAAGATCTCTCAAAGATTCCTGTTAAAAGCTCTAATTAATTTATGATTGAATCAATACTACTTCAATCAGGATTAACTAAAATTGCAGGAGTTGATGAAGCTGGACGTGGGGCATGTGCTGGACCATTAGTTGTGGCCGCGGTGATGTTAAAAGATATAACTACTGAGAAGCTAGCTCAAGTGCGAGATTCAAAGGAGCTAAAGCCAAGTAAACGTGAAGAGTTGTATGAAGTAATAGTTGAGCAAGCTCTGGATTACTCAATCATTGAAATTCCAGCATCAGAGATAGATGCAATTGGTTTACATAAAGCAAATCTTGAGGGAATGCGTAGAGCCATTAACGCTTTAGAAATTGAGCCAGAGTATGTCCTAACTGATGGCTATCAGATTTCTGGACTTCGCTCTGAATCCCTTGCTATCTGGAAAGGAGATCAAGTTGCAATTTCAATATCGGCAGCATCAATACTTGCTAAGGTTTATCGAGATCGAATCATGGTCAAGCTAGATGATGACTACCCTGGCTATAACTTTGCTGAACATAAAGGATATGTCACCAGGGCCCATGAGAGATCATTAATTGAGTTAGGCGTTACGACTATTCATAGAAAGTCATATGCAAACATTCAGGCTCTAATTAACAAGTAGGGTTATTCACATCTAGCTAATGATTTGAGAGGTCTTAACTCCTCTAACTCTTATTCTCTATCGATGATTGATATAGAAAATCAAATAATAGATGACTTAGAGATTCAAGCTCGGTTGAAGCTCTTTAGCGCTATTGAGCCAGGAAGCATCACTTGGTCGATTGAGTTAAAGCGTTATGGCGCAGTGGAGCTGATGGAGCGGATTATTCATGGGGCATATGAAAGGATGAATAAAGCCTCTGGAGGGATTCGCCAGGTACTTATTGATAACTCCGCGCAGGTGCTTTGGGAAGAGATTGAATCTGCTGAAGCAAGATTTATTACCCCAAGTTCAATATATTGGCCTACATCTCTAAATGCCTTGAGCAATCCACCCATTGGCTTAATTATTAAAGGAGCTAATCTGCCGGCACAATCTATCTCCATCGTTGGGACAAGAAAGCCAACGCTCTATGGGGCAAGAGTTGCTAGCGAATTTGCAAGCGGTTTTGCAGATCGCAATTGGGCGGTAGTTAGTGGGGGAGCATATGGAATAGATACCCATGCTCATCGTGGTTGCTTAGCTGCAGAAGGTTCAACATTTGCAGTTCTTGCATCTGGAGTATCTGTTAACTATCCAGCTGGAAATAATAAAATCTTCTCTGAATTACAAGAAAGTGGAGCACTTATCTCTGAGGTAATGCCAAGAGTTGGGGCAAGAGCTGAGAGATTCTTGACTAGAAATAGATTAATCGCCGCGCTTTCAAAGGGAACTATCGTTATCGAAGCTGCATTTAGAAGTGGCTCTCTTAGAACTGCCCGTGATGCTGCCGAGATAATGCGACCTGTAATGGCAGTTCCCGGACCAATTACCTCGCCTACTAGTGATGGTTGTCATCGCTTAATTGGCGAGCGCTTAGCGGAGATAGTCACTTCAGTTCCAGATGCCCTCGAGTTAATGTTGCCAATTAGTAGCCAAAAGACGGGTACCCTTAGCGGTGATGACACATAAAGCCGCCTTTGTTGCAATTGTTGGCAGGCCCAATACTGGAAAATCAACACTTGTTAATGCTCTAGTAGGCGAAAAGATTGTCATCACCTCGCATCATCCAAATACCACTCGAAACGCTATCCGAGGGATTGTTACCCGTCCTGATTTTCAATTAGTAGTAGTTGATACCCCTGGAGTTCATAAGCCAAAAACACTTCTTGGAGGGGCTCTAAATTCAGTAGTTAATGAGAATATGGAATCAGTTGATGCGATTGTGCTCTGCATTCCTGCAGTTGAAGCAATAGGCGCAGGTGATCTCTTTATCGCCAAGGAGATGGCGCGCCATCGAAGCGCTAAGAAAATTTGTGCGATAACTATGATTGATATGGCTAAGAAATCTCTGATGCCTGAGCAATTAATAGCTGCTAGCAAATTAGCGCAGGATGCAGGCTTTGCTTGGGATGAAGTAGTGCCCTTATCTGCCAAGACTGATGATCAAGTTCAACTACTTATGAATCTGCTAGCCAAATATGCCCCAGAGTCCCCACCCTTTTATCCCGCTGATATGAGCTCTGATCAGGAACTAAATACTCAGCTCGCAGATTTAATTAGAGAGGCTGCTATTGAAGATGTTTTTGAGGAGGTTCCCCACTCAATTGCAGTTGTAATCGATGAGATTTCCGAGCGTGATAAGCGAGCGGAGGGTGATCCTCCATTTTTTGATATTCATGCATCAATTATTGTTGAACGCGATAGTCAGAAGGCGATAATCATTGGCCATAAAGGAGAGAGACTTAAGCAAGTAGGAACTGTGGCAAGAGGCGAGATTGAAAAGAAGTTAAAGGCTCGAGTATTTCTTGGTCTTCATGTAAAAGTTATGGCTAATTGGCAGAGCGACTCTAAGGCCCTACTTAAGTTGGGATTTACCCGGTAACTACTGGGGTTTCAGACTTTTTGCTAGCAAAATAAGAACCAACTAAGACTAATGGGAGACCAATCGTAATAGCTAGCGTCAACTTTTCATTGAGAATTATGATCCCAAGAATGACAGCAACTGCCGTATTTGGATAAACCACAAGAGAAGCCCTTGCTGGGCCAATTTCTTTTAAGACCATAAAGAAAATCCAGAAAGCAAGACCTGTTGAGAAGATTCCAAGCGCAGCAGTTGCGCTAATTGCTTCTAATGATGGACTCTGAGTTGGCAAGTTAAAGGCTGCAAAGGGAGCAAAGAAAATAAGAGCAATAAGCATAGATAATCCATTAATTGCCACTCCAGAGATTTGGGGAGCACGTCTAGTAATCATATTTACTGCCCAGGCATATGAGATAGAGGCAACCAATACCATTGCAATTGCGATCGCGCTATCAAAGTCATTTAGTGACTCAATTCCTACAAGAAGTGCCACACCGATTAATCCCATAGCAATACCAAAGATTCTGGTGCGATGAGCTGCCGTTGAATCACCGCTGTGATGAGCAAATAGTGTGGCCCAGATTGGAACTGTTGAAACCAAGAGTGCCACCAATCCTGATGAGAGATCTCTTTGCGCGGTGGTAATTAAATACCAAGGGATTACCATTTCGAGAACGGCGTAGAACAAAATATATGGCCAATACTTAAGAGCTGGCCGAATAGATTTTTCATATAGGGCTACTGGAATCAAAAGAAGGGCTCCAATAGCAAGGCGAGCAAAAACAATTACAGGCGTTGAAAGCTCTTCAACTGCAACTTTCATAAATAGATAGGGGACGCCCCATAGCAAACCAACAAGGGCAAAGAGCACCCAGCCTTTACGTGACATTTACTTTATTAGACTCCGATATAACTCGATGGTTGCTTGGGCAACCTTATCCCATCCGAAGTTCTCAATTGCGCGGATTCGCCCTGCTTGACCGTATTTAACAGATAGTGATTTATCTGACATTAATCTATTGATTGCAGATGCAAGGAGATCTTCAAACTCTGACGGATTAGGTGAGTAATCAACCAATAATCCTGTTTCATTATCAACTACAACCTCAGGAATACCACCAACTTTTGATGCCACAACTGCGGTCTCACAGGCCATCGCCTCTAAGTTAACAATTCCTAGCGGTTCATAGATTGAGGGACAGAGGAATACTTGAGCTCCGGTAAGAAGGGCGGTTAATTCGTCACGATCTAGCATCTGCTTTATCCAAATGATATTTCCTCGCTGCTTTGATAGCTCTGCAATGAGTTGCTCAACTTCAGCACCGATTGCTGGCTCATCGGGAGATCCTGCAGCAAGGACTAGAGAGTGATCTTTAGGAACTTTTTGCCAAGCACGGAGTAAGTGTGCAAGGCCTTTCTGTCTTGTTATTCTGCCAACAAATAAACCATAAGGTGAATTAATCCGATACTTTTTCAAAACCTCTGAATTTGGATTAGGAGCAAAGGCCTTGGTATCTATCCCATTTCTAATCGTCACCACTTTATTGGTATCTATCTTGGGATAGGCCTTTAATACATCAGCTCTCATACCATCGCTAACTGCGATGATGGCAGATGCGCTCTCATAGGAAATCTTTTCGGCCCAGGATGAAATTTGATATCCGCCACCTAGCTGTTCAGCTTTCCAGGGACGCAAGGGTTCCAGAGAGTGGGCGGTAATGACATGGGGAATTCCAAACATTTTCATCGCTAAATACCCGGCCAGATTGGCATACCAAGTATGAGAGTGCGCAATATCCATACCCTTTACATTTTTGGCAATATCGCTATCAAGTAACAGGGTTTGCAGCGCTGGATTTATCGTAGAAAACTCTTTCGTTAGTTGGTAGTTGGTGGCATCACTTCTTGCTCTGCCGAAGCAATGAACGAAGCTCTCGATCTCTCCGCTCTGATTTAAGGCAGAGACTAGGTTTGCAATATGAACCCCGGCTCCACCATAGATTTCAGGGGGCCACTCACGAGTAATCATGGCTACTTTGACCTTAGCGCTGCTCACCTGCCAAGAGTATCGTTAGACATATGGCCCGCTTAGATCTCCCATTAGGAATAGTGCTCGCTGGAGGCGAGGGTAAGCGTTTGATGCCATTAACTGCAGATAGAGCAAAGCCGGCAGTTCCTTTTGGTGGCTCTTATCGTTTAGTTGATTTCGTTCTCTCAAATCTTGTCAATGCAGGATTCTTAAGGATTGCAGTTCTTACGCAGTATAAGTCTCATTCCCTTGATAGACATATAACTACTACGTGGAGAATGTCGACACTACTTGGAAATTACATCACTCCTGTTCCAGCGCAGCAGAGACTCGGTCCTCGTTGGTATACCGGAAGCGCTGATGCAATTTTGCAGAATTTCAATTTAATCCATGATGAGAACCCAAAGCATGTGATTGTCTTTGGTGCAGATCACGTTTATCGCATGGATCCAAATGCAATGTATCTAAGTCATTTGGAAAGTGGGGCTGGGGTAACAGTTGCCGCAATTCGAGTAAAGCGATCAGAGGCATCAGAATTTGGAGTTATCGAACTTGATAGCGATGGCGTTACTATAAAAGCGTTTCATGAAAAACCTAAAGATCCTCCAGCAATGCCAGGTCATCCTGAATTATGTTTGGTTTCCATGGGTAATTACATCTTTCGTCGCGACGCAATGGAAGAGGCCCTGATACTTGACTCGGAGGATCTTGACTCTCGTCATGACTTAGGCGCGAACATCATTCCGGCTATGACTAGAGCTGGCCTTGCAAAAGTCTATGACTTTGCAAATAATGTTGTTCCAGGTGAGACTGAGCGCGACAAAGGTTATTGGCGTGATGTAGGAAGTATCGATAGCTATTTTGAAGCACATATGGATTTAGTTTCGCCGCTACCTATTTTTAATCTCTATAACCGACAGTGGCCAATTCTCACCAATCCACCATCGCTGCCGCCAGCAAAATTTTCAGAACGAGGAATTGCCTTTGATTCCGTTGTTGGCGCGGGATCAATTATCTCAGGTGGTGAATTGCGTAGAACCGTTGCCTCCTATGATGTTTATGCTGGCCGTGACTCTGTCGTTGAGAGCTCAGTACTTATGCCAGCGGTGCGAATAGGGGATGGAGCCCGAGTTAAAAATGCAATCTTGGATAAGAATGTAATCGTCGAACCTGGGGCCAGTATTGGATTTGATTTAGAGAGAGATCGCCAGCGCTTCACAGTTTCACCTGGCGGAATAGTTGTAGTTGGAAAAGGCGTAGTAGTTACGCGGTAATTTCATTGTTAATTTTGCAATGCGCTAGAATCTGCTCCTGAGTCAGAGCTGATTCAAATCCAATTATCTAATCGGAGTTATTCATATGCGTTTCGGAGTCCTTACAGGTGGCGGAGATTGTCCCGGACTTAATGCAGTCATTAGAGCGGTTGTACGTAAAGGCGAGAAAGAATATGGCTATGAGTTCATCGGTTTTCGCGATGGTTGGAAAGGTCCGCTAGAGGGGCTTACGATGCCGCTAAACATTGCGGCAACTCGAGGAATTCTGCCACGAGGTGGAACAATTCTTGGATCATCTCGCACTAATCCATTTAAGATTGAAAATGGCGTAGAGCGCATCAAAGAAAATCTTGCCAAGATGAATGTCGATGCTTTAATTGCGATTGGCGGAGAAGATACTTTAGGGGTCGCTACAAAATTAGATGCCTTAGGTGTTAAGGTCATTGGTGTTCCAAAGACAATTGATAATGATTTGAATAATACTGATTACACATTTGGTTTTGATACTGCCGTAAATATCGCAGTTGAAGCAATTGATCGTCTTCACACCACTGCAGAGTCACATCACCGTGCACTTATTGTGGAAGTTATGGGAAGACATGCGGGCTGGATTGCTCTGCACTCTGGACTTGCCGGCGGAGCTTCATGCATTCTTATACCTGAAGTTCCCTTTGATATCGACAAAGTTTGCTCATATGTGAAATCTAGATTTGAACAATCTTATGCTCCTATTTTGGTAGTGGCAGAGGGAGCTCTTCCTAAAGATGGCGATTTAATTACCAAAGATTCCACTAAAGATGCTTTTGGCCATGTCAAACTTTCAGGAATTGGTGAGTGGCTAGCAAATGAGATTGAAAAGCGCACTGGAGCTGAGGCGCGCACCTCTATCCTTGGCCACATTCAAAGAGGGGGAACGCCAACAGCCTTTGATCGAGTTCTGGCAACGCGCTTTGGTCTACATGCCATAACTGCGGCTCATGAAGGAGATTGGGGCAAAATGGTGGCACTTCATGGAACGGCAATTAAGCGAGTTCCACTGGCCTCAGCTACCGAGAAGTTAAAAACAGTAGATCCAGCCCTACTAGCAGAGGCAGAAGTTTTCTTCGGATAATTGGCCGACGCCGATTGCCCTAAGTTGCCTACCCTTTGACCATGTCACTTGATTCTCTCTTTGATCCCGCCCTTAAGGCAGCGCAACAGCCTAATTGGCCAGATCGCTCTGAATTAGAGTTGGCAGTAAAAGAATTAAAATCGCTACCGCCTCTAGTTTTTGCTGGTGAATGCGATAACTTAAAAGAGAAGATAGCCCTAGCCGCAGATGGCAAGGCTTTTATGTTGCAAGGTGGAGATTGCGCAGAGACTTTTCTTGGGGCAACTGCAGACTCAATTCGAAATCGGATTAAAACTATTCTGCAGATGGCAGCAGTTCTCCAATATGGAGCAAGCCTTCCTGTAATAAAAGTTGGTCGAATGGCAGGCCAGTTTGCAAAGCCAAGAAGTAATGATTTAGAGACTCGAGGTGAGGTTTCCCTTCCTGCATATCGCGGGGATGCTGTTAATGATTTGGAGTTCACCCAAGAAGCGCGACGTCCAAATCCGGCTCGACTAGTTAAGGTTTATCAGACCTCTGCCTCAACGCTAAATCTAGTGCGTGCTTTTACTCAAGGTGGCTTTGCGGATCTGCGTTTGGTTCATGAGTGGAACAAAGGTTTTGTTAAGGATTCTCGTATTGGTGTGCGCTATGAAGCTATGGCTAATGAAATTGGAAGAGCTCTTGATTTCATGAAATCTGCCGGTATTAATCCTGAGGAGTTTAAGACTGTTGATTTTTACTCAAGTCATGAGGCTTTAATACTTGAGTATGAGAAGGCCCTAACTAGGATTGATTCAAGAACTGGTAATGCCTACGATGTCTCAGCTCACTTTGTTTGGATAGGCGAGCGCACCCGTCAATTAGATGGAGCACATATTGATTTTGCCAAGAAGATTAAAAATCCAATTGGAGTCAAACTAGGGCCAAAGACAACTGCTCAAAGCGCCCTAGAAATCATCCAAGCGCTTAATCCAGATAATGAGCCAGGTCGCTTAACATTTATCACCAGAATGGGCGCGGCAAATGTGCGTAGCGTCCTTCCAGGAATAATTGAAGCGGTAGATAAATCTGGAGCGAAAGTTCTCTGGGTCTGCGATCCAATGCATGGCAATACTTATGAAGCTCCAAGCGGGTATAAAACCCGTAAATTCGATGATGTTCTAGATGAAGTTAAGGGCTTCTTTGAAGTTCATCAAAAGCTTGGAACTCATCCTGGGGGAATTCACATTGAATTAACTGGCGATGATGTAACTGAATGTGTTGGTGGGGGCGAGGAAATCTCGCATGAAGATCTTGCTACCCGATATGAGAGCGCTTGTGATCCAAGGCTTAACCACACACAATCTTTAGAGCTTGCATTCCTTGTTGCCGAGATGCTTCGCGATCGTTCAAGGTATTTCCAAACGTAGATTAGGACAGTAGGGTTTGCACGTGTTGCTTCGTACCACTCTTAAAACCCCAGTAGGCCCTCTCTCTCTAATATCGCGTGAACATATCCTTATTGCTGCGGGCTTTACATCACAGGATGAACTTCTATGCTCGATCTCCAAACAGGATAGGCAGTTAGAGAGTAAGAAAGTAAGTCAGATCCCAATAATTTCAGATTTGGTTTCTGATTACTTTGATGGAGACTTGAGAGCCCTTGATGGGATTCAGGTTGATCAAGAGGGTGAGAAGTTTTCGCAATCAGCATGGCGGGTGATGAGAAAAATATCTCCAGGAAGAACTCTGACCTATGCCGATTTAGCAAAACGAGCAGGTTCAGAAGATGCGGTGCGAGCAGCCGGAAGTGCTTGCGCCCGAAATCTGATTGCTCTAGTTGTCCCTTGTCATCGAATTGTTAAAACAGGTGGGGCGCTAGGAAATTATGCTTATGGGTTGAAATATAAACAATGGCTACTTAGCCATGAAGGCGCCCTTTAAAAGTTCCTGCAAAATAGCGCAAGCTTTCTCAGTTGCCTCATCGTCAATATCCATATGCGTTACTAATCTAAGGTAGCTCTTACCTAGCGCGCTTACCAACAGTCCTTTTTGTTTTGCATCCGAGGCAAATTCAAGTGCAGATACATTTGCTCCGGAGAGGTCCAGTCCAACAATATTTGTCTCCACAAAATCTGGATTGATAGTCGAAGGTGCAATGCTTGCGCAGGCTATAGCTAACTGCTTAGCCTTTCTATGATCATCGATTAATCGAGAGATGTTGTGATCAAGTGCGTAATGACCAGCAGCTGCCAGAATTCCAACCTGTCGCATTCCAGCGCCATATCGTTTACGCCAAACTCTAGAAGATGAGATGCGTTCTTTATTTGAGATCATTAAAGATCCAACGGGAGCTCCCAGCCCCTTTGAAAGACAGACGCTAATGGTTTCAAAGTACTTTCCATACTCAAGTAGAGAAACTCCGGATGCAACGTGAGCGTTCCAGATTCTTGCTCCATCAAGGTGGAGAAAGAGCCCTAACTCTTTTGCTTTCCTGCTTAGAAGGGCAATCTCCTCAATTGGTTGAATGCTTCCTCCACCAAAGTTATGAGTATTTTCAATTGCAATAGCTGTAGTTGAAACTAGATAGGGGCCAGAGTCAGGTTTTGCTAAATCTAAAACTTGAGCAGCATTTAATAGCCCACGATCGGCAAGCCAGGTTCTGGTTGTAATTCCGCTAAAGGTTGCTGCCGCTCCTAGTTCAGCTCTGGCAATATGAGAGTTTGTTTCACAGATTAATTCTTGCCCTGGAGATACTAGAGATCGAATAGCCAACTGATTTGCAAGGGATCCACTTGGGGTGAATAACGCAGCTTCTTTGCCAAATAGCTCTGCAACTCTTTCTTCAAGTGAATTGACTGTTGGATCATCGGAGTAGACATCATCGCCAACTTCAGCGCTAGCCATTGCAGAGCGCATCTGTAATGAAGGTTTAGTTACAGTGTCAGATCTTAAATCGATTAGTTCTGTGCTTTCTGCCATGAGCTAAGTCTTTCAGCTAGCCCTAGGTGATGAAAAGCGAGGCTGAACTATGGCAAGCATGGCAATTAGCACCAAGGTGCCACCGATTGCTAAACGTAGAGTAAAGGGCTCCATTCCATAAGCGAAAGAAAATAGAGCTGCAAAAACCACTTCCATGGTTAGTATGACTGCAACCTTAGTAGTTGAAATGCGAGCTTGAGACCAAGTTTGAATTACAAAGGCAATCGCTGTGGCAAACACTGCTGTGAAGATAACGACTGCCCAAACTTGAGTATCAGGGGGAGGATTGAATCCATTTATTCCAGCAGGTATTGCCGATAGAAAGGCGCAGCCAATTAACTGCACGACCGTTAGCGCGTAGGCATCAAAGTTCTTGCTCCAGGCACCAAGCATGATGATATGAGCTGCAAATAAAATTGCAGAGATAAATACTAGAAACTCTCCAATACCAACGCTCCAACCTTGAACAGAGAGAACTGCAAGACCAACTACCGCCAAAAGAATAAAGCCCCACATTGTCAGGGTCACTCGCTCTTTTAGTAACAATGCGGCAATTAAAGGGGTGATTACTACATAAAGGCCAGTGATAAATCCAGTGATAGCAGGAGTGGTGCGATCAAGACCTAGTGTCTGAAAAATATAACCAGAGCCCAGCGCCAAGCCAATTATGAAACCTTTACTAACTAGCTCTTTAGTAAAGAGTTTTAATACTTTAGGCTTGATAATTATCATTGCCAGAGCTGCAAAGATAAATCTCGAGGTCAGGAAGCTATAGACATCCTGCTGATCCAAAATGTCCTTCATCCATACAAAAGAAATACCCCACATAGCAGCTACTGCAAGAAGAGCCCAAGGAGCCAATTTAAGTTGCATTATTTATCTCTCATCTTCATTAGCATCGCTACTTCTCTTCCATGCTCGGGTTCTTCACCTGGAGTTTCTAGAATCAGTGGAGCATCAACAATAGCGGGGTGAGCCAGAAGCTCTGTAAATGGCTTCGTGCCAATCTCTCCATCTCCAAGATTTTGATGTCGATCTTTAAGTGAGCCAAGCACATCCATAGAGTCATTGGCATGAATTAGTTGAATTCGCTCAGAGCCTGCAACCTCCACCAACAAATCAATAGTTGCATTCATCCCACCTTTGCTCTTTATGTCATGTCCTGCTGCAAAGACATGGCAGGTATCTAGACACACTCCCACTTTAGGATGCCACTCAAGGGCTTCGAAATAATTATTTAAATCCTCTAACCGTCTAACTAGAGATTGACCTTGACCAGCGGTTGGTTCAAGCAGAAGCCAAGGATCTTGATCATCTAGCTCGCTAAGTATTGGCATCATGCCTTCGTGGATCTGCTTCCATGCCTTCTTGATATTTCCTTCATCAACTGCAGAACCTGTGTGAATTACTACACCTCTAGCCTTGATCTCCCGTCCCCGCTTGAGGGAGTATTTTGTGGATGCAAGAGAGTTCTTATAGGTGCCTTCGGTTGGAGATCCTAGATTAATTAGAAATGGCGCGTGAATGTAAGTTTCAATATCTAGTTCACTTGCCTTTTCAATGAATGCTTGATCAGCTTCACTATTTGTCTCAGGCATGGCCCAACCTCTGGGGTTTGAAGCAAATACCTGAATTGCCTCTGCCTTTATTGTTTTGGCATATTCAATAGCTCGCTTTGCCATTCCACCAGAAGTTGGCACATGAGCACCAATTCTTGGTTTGTTCGCTGCTTTCGGCACTAAATCACCCTACAGTGATTGTGACCGTTGAGCCACGTTTTACCTTATCTCCCACTTTTGGTGAGATATTGGTGACAACTTTCGTCTTTTTATTGCCGACTTTCTTGACAACTACCTTTAAGTCAAGATCTTTAAGAGTATCTATTGCTTTTGCTTCGCTTAGGGAGAAGACATTGGGGATAAAAACAAATTGAGATCCCTTGGATACAGTTAACGTTATTACGCTTCCTTTATCGATATCTCCACCGCTTGGAATCTGACTAACAACTGCTCCAATTGGCAGATCTTCACTAAAGACATACTTAGTTTCAACATCAAAGCCAGCTTCTGTTAATTCATTAAGAGCTTGTTCGCCGCTCTTTCCTTGATAGCTGGAAACGCCAACTTGCTCTACTCCTTTAGAGATATAGAGAGTTACTTGGCTATCACGCTTTATACGTTCGCCTGCTGCAGGGTTACTTCGCAGAATAAAGCCTTTAGGAAATTCACTTGAAAATTCTTCAATAATCTCACCGACGACTAAGTTATTATCACTGATTAGTCCTTCAGCAATTTCAATTTTGAGTCCTTGAAGAGTTGGAACTATGTAACGCTCCTTACCCTTTGAAATTGTCACCTCAACTGTTCCATCTGGTGAAATGCGCCCGCCGCCAGCCGGACTTGATTTAATGACTCTATTTTCTGGGATATCTTCACTAAATTCTTCTCGCTCTACCTTTAGATCAAGGCCAAGGTCTGCCAGCTCACCAGTTGCTTCCTTAACAGTCAGGCCTGCAAGAGATGGAACAATTACCTTTGAACCAGGACCTACGATTACATACCAAATGCCAATTCCAAGAGCGATTGCGATTAGTGCTGCTATCTGACGATTTCGTTTAACTCGTTTAGATAGCGCCTTCTTAGCAATTGAAGAACTCTTCTCTTTTTTCACGGCAGCCTCCTGGTTTTTAGGAATTTCCACTTCACGATCTTTATCTCTACGAAGGCGCTTTGCGCCATCCCTTTTTCCTACTTCCTTTATAGCAAGTGGTGGCAGGTCCAGCTCGAGACTTAATTGCCTTTTGCGCGGATCTAACTTTTCAGAGAGTTCGCGCAGTTTCTCAAGCATTACTACTGCATCCCTTGGACGTTTATCAGGATCTATGTCAGTAGCTGATAGGACTAGCTGATCAATTTCTACTGAGAGTCCGGGTTTTAGCGTTGAAGGAGCAGGCACTCGTTCGTTTACATGTTTTATTGCAACCTGAACTGGATCTTCTCCCTGATAGGGCTTCTGGCCGGTGAGAATTTCGAAGAGAACAATTCCAAGTGAGTAAATGTCACTTCTAGCATCTGCAACTCCCCTTTGAACCTGCTCGGGGGAGAGGTATGAAACACTTCCTAGAATTACACTAGATTCCGCAGTCATAGTGTTTCCAAGAAGTGCGCCTCTAGCTAAACCAAAGTCAGCAATCTTTATGCGACCTTCTTTTGAGACTAAGATGTTTTCAGGCTTTATATCTCTATGAACAATTCCTAATTTATGTGCTGCAGCAAGAGCGCTTGCAACTGGTGTAATGATGGATAAGGCACGCTCAGGAGAAAGTGAGCCCTGCTCGATTAGGTAATCTCTTAGCGTTGCACCTTCAATTAACTCCATGACAATAAAGACGCAAGGAGATCCACCTTGATTCCACCCTTGATCCAATACTGCAACGATATTGGGATGAGAAAGTGATGCAGCAGCTTTGGCTTCTCTTATGAATCGAGAGACAAATTGTTCATCTTGGGCAAGATGAGAATGCATTATTTTTACTGCAACTTGGCGATCCAGTCTTAAATCTATCGCTGCATAAATTGTTGCCATTCCGCCAGAGCCAACAACGCGGGTTAGCTGATAGCGCCCATCGATGATTTCTCCAATTAACTCCGACACGTGGAAATTTTAGATGAAAGTTGCTCCATCAATGCGAATAGTGGCGCTATCGCGAGTGTTGTCTGCAACAAAGTGGTAATTCTCTCTCATCTGCCAGATCTCCATCTCTTTTTCAATGGATTCGCCATCTCTTTGCAAGACTCTTTGCAAGCCAACCTGAGCAGAGATATCAATCCAAATCAGCTCATCTAGATACTTTCTAACAACCCTCTGGCCTGAACCCACACCTTCTAGAATTAATATCTCTGGAAAAATGAAGTCCAGCAGAGGGCCAAACTTTGATTCAATCCAATTATATTTTCGATATTGAAAACTCTTTCCTTTAGAAACTGGAGAGCAGATGCTTATATCTAAAACTTTACCTAGCGCTGGAGTTAGCGAGTTTTGCCAACCATCATAGAGATCATCCATATGAACAATCTCAATACTTGAATCTTGAATGTTCTCTTTAAGGCGATTGGCTAGAGTTGTTTTACCAGCGCCAGCAGGTCCATCTATTGCAACTATTCGTCCAACATTGCCTATTGCCCTACCCTTTTTAATGCTTGTGATGATTTCAGTAAGTGAAGGCTGATTCATATTAGATTTGTTAAGCACTCTTAGATAATTTCTTCCAACGCTTTAGCCCAAAGACGGCGATTATTGTAAATACGCCATAGAGCAAGGCAGTAAACCAATAGCCTTGATTTGCATAGTGATAAGTTCCAAAAATATCAATCACAATCCAGGCAATCCAAGTCTCATTTCTCTGAAGCACCATTGCAGTCTGTGCCAGAGTGCTTGAGATAAGCAAGAAGGAATCTGGCAGTGTTGCAGCAGCGCCGATGCTTTCAAGTATTGGCGCAGTAAGTTGCCAAGATGCCATTAAAGCTGTAAGCCAGATTAATCTCTCTTTATTATTCATATACCTAGGGATAACTCCAGTCTTATTCCATCCCAGCCAACCCCAGATTCCTGCGGCGATGAAGACAAATTGGAGTAGCGCGCTAGCAATTAGATCTACTTGATAGAAGAAGATTGCATAAAGTGATGCGCTAACGAGGTACCAGGGCCAGGTCATTCTTACTCCGCGCGCCCCGAGAAGGACAGCAGTAAATGAAGTGATTACTGCGCTTAACTCCAAGGCCGATACTTCATAGCCCCAAGCTGTGAAAATAGTAAACATGATTAAGCCCCCTTCCAATTCGCATTACCGAACTGGTCTTTCGGTCGACCTTCGAAGAGGTCCTCTCAGCCAACTTTTGGCTCCCGATTAGCAGAACAATAGCATTAGCCCATGTTGAAGTTCGGTTATTTTGCGATGCTCACCTTCACAGTTGTCGGTTCATTCTGGCTGGAGATCTTTCTTAAAGTTGGAGTATTGCGAAGAATTAAGCGGGCGATGCTAGCAATTCTTCCTACTGCAGCTATTTTCTTGACTTGGGATTATTACGCAGTCACCTCTAGGCATTGGTTCTTTGATAGAGAGCAGGTTGTAGGAATCTTTGGACCTGCTGGGATTCCGCTTGAAGAGTTTCTCTTCTTCATCGTAGTTCCTCTAGCTGCTTTGATGACAATAGAAGCAGTGAGACGGGTAAAGCCTCATTGGAATTATGGTGATGAGCGATGAGTTACACCCAACTAGCCCTTCTTTCAGTTCCACTAGTTATTTTGTTTGATTTTTATATAACAAAATCTAGAGTTTTATCAAGAAAGAGTTTCTGGAACGCCTACGCAATCATGCTCTTTTTCCAAATCATTACAAATTGGTGGTTAACCTCCAGAGGAATAATTACCTATGACCCTGATGTAATAGTTGGGGCGCGAATTGCCTCTGCTCCAGTTGAGGATCTATTCTTTGGATTTTCTATGATTGTTATGGTTATCTCACAGTGGATTTATTGGGGAAGAAGGGGAATACAAAGAAACTAGCGAGAAGCAAGCGCTGAAAAATAAGCAGGAAGCGCCGTTTTAACTCGCCGAAAATTAGAAGTCTTAGCTCGTTTGGTAAAAATTTGATAATCAATTTTCTCAACCTCATCGACAATTCCGCAGTAGAGCTCACTTGCTGCTCTAATGCACGCCCTTGCATCCGGGCTTAGTAGCTCTATTCCCGCATCTGCCTCGCTCTGTAATTGACGCACCCTTGCAATCTGAAACTTGAGCGCTTGGATAATTTCAGGGCGAAGTTGCCTTGCCTCTAGCATCTCGCGATCAACGCCAAATGAGGCCAGCTCTGCCATTGGTAGATATATTCGTCCGCGTTCTAGATCCTCACCTACATCTCTGATGAAGTTGGCTAATTGAAAGGCTATTCCTAACTTCTCCGCCGGAGCGAGCGCCTCAGATTTTTTTCCCCCAACTGTTCCCAGAACATGAACCATCTGGAGCCCAATTACTGCAGCAGATCCATAGACATACTCCATCAAGTCTTCATATCTTTCGTACTGGGTTACAGATAAATCCATTGCCATGGAGTGAAGAAATGCTTCAAAGTAAGAAATTGGAATGTTAAAACGCTGCACTGTATCAACCAGAGCTCGTCCGACATGATCGCTACTTCGCCCCATAGAAATGTCGGATAAGAGTTGATCGCTCCACCTGCCGAGTTCATCTACTTTTTCTTGGTGAGTAAGAGTTGATGCCAGATCATCGACAATCTCATCGGCATACCGAGCAAATCCGTATAGCGCATGAACATGTGGGCGCTTAGCTTTTGGAAGAAGGAGAGTAGCTAGGTAGTAAGTCTTTCCATGAAGAGAGTTGAGTCTTTTGCACTCCAAATAAGATTTGCGTAACTCAGGATCATGGATTCCAGCAGCGCTTAACTCATCCATATTTACTTTACTCGTCCAACAATTCTCTCTGCTGCAAGTCTTCCTGAGATTAGAACCATGGGAACTCCGACTCCAGGTTGGGTGCCGCTTCCAGTAAAGACCACATTCTCATATCCCTTTGCCATATTACTTGGCCTAAAGGGTCCGGTTTGCAGGAAAGTATGCGCGCTTGCAAATGGCGCACCTCTTTCCATCCCCATCTCTTGCCAATCGAGGGGAGTTGTTACATGTTCTACCTCAACTGAGTCTGCAAAATCTTTATAGCCCCGCTCTTGCATCGTGGCATACATTTGATCTTTATAAACGTTTTTCATCTTCTTCCAATCAATATCAGCATCAAGATTTGGCGTAGGAAAGAGAATGTAATAACTATGTTTTCCACTTGGGGCAAGGCTTGGATCATCTTTTGAAGGTAGAGTCACCAAAAGGCTTGGGTCGCTCATCAATTGCTTTTTAGTAATTAGCTCATCAAAGACTCCATCCCAGGAGTGGCCAAAGTGAATATTGTGATGAGCTAAATGATCATAACTCTTGGAAGAACCAGCCAAGATGGTTACACAAGAAGGTGAGTAATTAAGTCGTTTAACCGATAGCGGAGTTTTTCCTAGTAAATCTCGCCAAGCCACAGGCAAATCAGGATTTAGCACCACAACATCACATTCAATTCTCTGGCCATCACTAGTTATTACAGCACTTGCCCTAGATCCACTCTTTTCTACCTTTGTCACCGTGGTGTTATATTTAAAAGTCACGCCATGTTTCTCGGCAGCTCCTGCTAGCGCTCTTGGAACCGCATGCATTCCACCTTTAGGAAAGAAAACTCCATTAACTGAATCCATATAGGCAATAACTGCATAAATAGCAAGTGCTTGCTGGGGCGAAACCCCGGCATACATCGCTTGAAA
>DDYK01000027.1:2675-18339 GCA_002347935.1 Actinobacteria bacterium UBA2236 | reverse complement strand
TTTAGGGGGGAGTCTATGTTTCTATCAATAAAGTCGTTCATTTCATACTTATATAGCTTGGTAACAAATTCAACATATCTTCGATATCCAGCAGCTTCACCTGCACTAATATTTTTTGCAATCTCTGCTTCCATCTGTTCTGTATTTGCATGAACATCTAATTGGGAACCATCGGCATAGAAGGCTCGATATAGTGGCTTAAGCGGCATCAGCTCTAGCCAATCATCTATTTTCTCTCCAACGCATGCCAGAGCATCGGCAATCAGATCAGGCATAGTTAAAACACTTGGTCCAGTATCAAATGAATATCCATCTTTTTTCATTAATCCATTTCGACCACCAGGAACCGCTTCACGCTCAATCACAATTACTTCTCGCCCAGCTCCGGCAAGCCTTAGCGCGCAACTAAGTCCAGCAAGGCCTGCGCCAACAACAACAACGCGGTCTGTTTTTCCCTTAACTTTTCGCATTTAAAGACTCCGTTGCGTTGCAATAGTTGCCATCTCTTCTAATACAGAGAGAATACTTGTGTCAACGTGGGTATCTCGCAACGCAGAAATAGCTCTATCCCGCAGTTCTGTGATGAGCTTCTCAACATGGGCAACCGCTCCAGAGCTAGAAATAATCTCTTGAAGCTTAAGAATCTGTGTTTTATCAAGACCTTCATCTCCAAGTGAGGCAGTTAGAAGCTCTCGCTCTTGTTTGCCTACTGCCTGCATGGTGAGGGCAATTAGTACCGTTCGCTTTCCCTCTCTTAAATCATCACCTGCTGGTTTTCCTGTGACCTCTGGATCCCCAAATACTCCAAGGAGATCATCACGTAATTGAAAGGCTTCCCCGAGTGGAAGTCCGAATGATGAGTAGGCGCTCATTAGTTCCTTTTTTCCAGAAAGCGCTGCGCCAAAGTGAAGTGGGCGTTCAATTGAGTATTTACCCGACTTATATCGAGCAACTTTTAGAGATCTATCAATACTAGTTGTGGCAAGCGCGCCCTCTAAAACATCTAAGTATTGGCCAGCCATCAATTCATCTCTCATATCCGCAAAGACTGATTGCACTTGAAGAAATTCATCGCCGCTTATTCCAGATTCCACCAATAAGCGATCGGCCCAGACCAGAGCTAGATCACCCATAAGAATTGCGGAGGAACTTCCAAATCTTTCAGAGCTGCCTTTGTATGAAGAATCTTGGTGATATTGCTGAAACGCTTTATGTATTGCTGGTTTATTTCTTCTAGTATCAGAGCCATCCATCACATCATCGTGAATCAGTGCGCAGACATGGACTAACTCTAAGGATGTGCAGGCACGCAGTATCTCCTCGCGCGCTTGTGCTCCGCTTCCTAAATAACCTAAATAGGCAAAGATTGGCCGAAATCTCTTTCCACCTTGGGTAATAAAATCTGACATTGCCTTTGCTACTGGCACTAGCTCTGGGCCAATATCAACAAGTGCAGCGCTTCTTGCAACGGTAAATGAGGCCAAGGTCTTATCTATCTCGGCGCGAAGCTGGGATAGGTCAGGAGATTTCACGGCGCAACGGTACCCTCCCGCTATATGAATAGTGCGCCTACCTTCTCTGTTGAGTTCTTCCCGCCTAAAGATCAGGCAGGAGAGGAGCGTCTCTGGAGCGCTCTAAAGGCTCTTGAACTCTATAAACCTGACTTTGTTTCCGTTACTTATGGCGCAGGTGGTTCAACTAGAGATCGCACAGTGAGAATTACTTCAGAGATCACGGCAAGAAGCGGAATCTCAACTATTGCGCACCTGACCTGCGTTGGATCTAGCAAAAATGAGTTGATTGAAATTCTCAACCAATATAAAAACTCTGGAATTAAGTCAATCCTTGCACTTCGCGGAGATCCTAAGGGCGGACCTGGCGTGAAATGGGAGAGCACGGTTGGTGGCTTTGATCATGCAGACAAGTTAGTAACCCTTGCATCAAGTATGGGCTTCGAAGTTGGTGTTGCAGCTTTTCCTGATGGCCATCCAGCTTCAAAAGGTAATTTTGAACAAGATATAAAAGTCCTTCTTGAGAAGGAAAGATGCGGAGCAAGTTTTGCTACGACTCAATTCTTCTTTGATGTTAAGGGCTATATCAATTTAGTAGATGAGATAAGAGCTAGAGGTTCAAAGCTTGATATCTATCCTGGAATTCTTCCTATAACCAATTTTGCTCAATTAAAGAAAATGAGCGAACTTGCAGGCTCGCCAATCCCAGGTGAAATTCAAAGAAGAGTTGAGGCAGCAGGGGATACCTCAGCCGATGTGGTTAAAGTCGGTGTAGATATTGCAAGTGAGCTATCTAAAAAGCTTCTAGATTATGGAGTACCAGGATTACACTTTTATACTATGAATAACGCAGCTCCAACGATTGAGATAATTAACAGAATTGGGCTTAGATGAAAAAGTCTGAATTCTTTAATTCCTGGTCCAGTCTTCATGGCGGAGCAGAGATAAAAGGAATTGTTAGAGCATGGTTGGAAATTTCATTTCTGCTCTGTAAACCTCTAGCAGTTTTAAGAGTTACCCCTAATTCTCTATCCATCTTTGGTCTACTGCTAGGTATCACCTTGGTTGTAAATATTGAAAGTAATTGGGCTATAGCGCTTCTAGTCTTCTCCTTGATTGCAGATGGCATTGATGGATCATTAGCAATACTTACTGGAAAGGTCAGTAGGTGGGGAGCGCTGCTTGATGGCTTTATCGATCGAATTGTTGAAGCGCTCTGGGCCTATAGCCTTTTTCAACTTGGAGCTCCCTATCAACTGGTCTTAATCGCTTGGCTTGCAGCATTTCTTCAGGAATATATGCGCTCAAGGGCGGCATCACTTGGCGTTACTCAATTAGGGGTTGTGACAATTGGTGAGCGTCCAATTAGAGCCAGCATTTTATTTATTGCTCTTGTTGCAAGAGCTGTTGATATGGATCTAGCAACGCTGCTCTCTCAGATCTGGGCTGTGCTTCAGGTAATCTCTCTATTTACTGTTCTAAATTTTCTTCGACCGCTTCTGCAACAATCTCAGCGCTAATTCCAACTAAAGGTAGACCTCCGCCAGGATGAGTTGAACCGCCAACTAAGAATAAGTTTTTAATCTTGGAGCGGTTACGCGCTCGCCAAAAGGCCGATCTTGCTCCATTGCTAGATGTCCCATAAATAGAGCCACCAGGGGCGTTAACGTTTCTCTCTAAATCTGCTGGAGATCTATATTCCAAAACTTCAACTCGGGAGCGAATATCCAATCCCTTTGCCTCCATTAGATTAATAATGTGCTGGCTATATTCCTTTGAGCTTTTCTCATCCCAATTAAAGCCATCTCTTGGTTGGTGGCGAGGGGCATTAATCAGCACCGACCAACTCTCATCCACTCCAGCTCGCTTCATCTTAGAGTCATTTGGATTACAAATATAAATGGCTGGATCTTCTACTGGCCTTCTCTTTTCGAAGATAGAATCAAATTCAGCATCATAATCTTTAGGAAAAAATACAGTGTGGTGGCCAAGCTCTGATGAGCCACGAAGCCCAATGAGTAGAGAGAATCCAGANNAGCTGGTTATAAACTAAATCTGCATCGGCGTTGGCAATTACTACATCGCTATTATGAACTTGACCATTTGCTAATTTGACCCCAATTGCAACGCCAGATTTAGTGATGATCTGATCAACTTTTGTGTTTAGATGAAGCTCAACACCTAGATCAGTTAGGCGAGATTCTAGGGTTTTAGCAAGCATGCCAACTCCACCGCTGACATGCCAAGCCCCAAAAGCTTCCTCAACAAAGGCAATAGTCAAAAGGACTGCGGGGACCTTTCTAGGGTCTGAACCGGTATAGGTGGCATAGCGATCAATTATTTTTCCAATGTAGCAATTATCGGTATAGCTTCTAACCAAATCTCGAAGAGATGTAAATGGAGCAATGGTTTTTAAATCACGCAGCAGTGATGGACTCCTAAGCATTTCAAAGGGGGAGCGGAGTTCACTTTCAACAAATGCCTGCCTTGATGCGCCCCACATCTTCTCTGCTCTACTTAATAACTGGTGCCAAGCATCGCCGGCCTGCACGCCGAAGCTTTCGGTAATTGCTGCAACTGTGCCGCCATGTGAAAGATTTGGAAAAGTGACTCTCTTGCCATCATCGAAGATGTAAGTAAAAGATGGATCAACTGGGCTTAGTTGAACGAGATTTTCTAAACGTTTTCCAGTTTTAACAAAGAGATCTCTATAAACAGCTGGAAGGGTTAGTAGCGAGGGACCAGAATCAAATGAAAATCCTGAGATGGCCTCTGTTTGACATTTTCCACCAGCAAAAGAAGCTGCTTCAAAGACTTTAACTTTGTGTCCTCGTTTTGCAAGGCGGGCAGCAGCGGCCATACCACCCATTCCAGAGCCAATTACAATAATGGACTTTGATAATTTACTTGCGCTGTGATGGTTCATAGTTTTCTACCCCGCCAGGTAAGTTCGCCTCGGTACTTCTTGATCCAAGAAAACGTGATCAGATAAATCCAGATTAGGGCGCTCAAAGGGTGAAGTAGTGAGGCACTTGGAATCGTTCGTGTTTTGATACCGCTTAGAATTCGAGTAATAACAATTGCAAAGTAGAGATACCAACCAGAGATCTCTCCTGCCAGGCCAGCTGCAAAAGGAAGAATCGAGGTTGTAATCAATAAAGATATTGCAAGAAAAGCGCCTAGTGGATTACCAAAAGCGCTCCATTGTGATTTGGCATAACCTTCAATGAGTTGGTTAGCACTGGAATACATTCGGCAATGCGAGATTCTTGAGCCATCTGCAACACCGCCTCTTGCTCCAGCCCTTACTAAATTCCTAGCCAGGTGAAGATCATCTAAGACTTGCGCTTTAACTCCATTATGGCCATCGCAATCAAAGTATGCCTGACGCTTTATAATCATAAATTGGCCATTTGCTACAACAGTTGAGGGCTGTGGCCACTTTTGAGTGATTCGAAGTGGCAGAGTTGAAAACCAGGACCATTGAAGGAGAGGTTGGGTTAAGCGCTCAAGAAATGTTTCGGCAATCTGTCTGGGGTATGCCGAGATGAAATCCCAATTCCATGCCCGCATCGATTCAATCGTGCTCGATATAGCCTTTGGGTTCAACCTCACATCGGCATCTAGAAAAACTAAATATTCACCAGAAGCTGCAGTAGCTAATTGATGGCAAGCATAGTTCTTTCCCAGCCATCCTGACTCCAACTCTCTTCCTTGAATTACTCTCAAGTTTCCTTGGGATATTTCTAGTAATAATTCTTTTGTGTTATCAATTGAGCAATCATCTAGAGCGATGATTTCAAAATTATTTAGATCGGCCTGCGCTTTAAGAATAGCGATCAATTCAATAACATTTTCCGCCTCATTACGCATGGGAATTAAAATTGAAACGGATTGTTCAATCGGCGCGCTTTTATTGCTAGAGACAACCCTCAAAGTAAAGAAGTTGAACGATGCTAAAAGAAGCATAATGGCAATAAGAAGTGCGGAGATATCTAATAGAAAGGTCATTTTCCCTTAATCTCGGCGGCCGTATTTCACCGAAATGAAGTACCAGATCACAAGAGCGCCAAGTGCTAAACCTCCAAGGAATGCCACACCTGGTCGATCAAAGTGAAAAATGTTAATGACTATGCCCCCGATCCAACTCCATCCAAGGAAGAACTCGGGAACCGCTCTGCTTGACCCAAGCGAGCGTCTCTCTTTAGGAAGGAAGATATTGAGAAGTGCCATCAAGCCCATTCCAGTTAATAGCCAGCCAAAGGTATTTGAAAGTGGAATTTCTGGTTGAAATGGAACGCTCCTGCCGCTTACCTCCCAACTCCATCTTCCCGCTGAAACCATCTGGGGATCTAAGAATAAGTCCCAGGCCATAAGGCCGTATCCACCAACTAAAAAGACGAAATTTGGAGCAAGTCTTCTAGCTGCGATAAAAACCGAGTGGGACATCATGATCCAAGCAAATGGAACAACTAGCGGAACATCGAAGATTTGATATCCCAGCGTTGGTGAATACTCATAACTTCCAAAGGGCCAGGTAGTTCTCAACCCAACCTGTTCAACTAATAGCGCATAGGTGAAGGTAATTAATAAAAATCTGATGGCGTAGGTCAAACCATAGGCAAAGAGCGCATGAAGCAACATAGCTCCTGCTGCCCAATAGACAGTTGCAATCGTAACTAGGCGAAGGCGCTCGCCTTCAATTAAGGGATAGGAGAGTTGCAGGGCTAGAGCAACAGTTAATACCGCGACCAAGACAAAATTTCGCCAAGGAGATATCCTTCGCCGCGAATCTGGCTTAGGGCGATAGTTGCGAATAGACATGGCTTAATTGTGCCTTATAGCGAGCCGTTTGATTTAAGAAGGGCAAATCGAGCAAACATCTCCTCGGCATACCACGCGTGGCGATGAGTAGCCTTAATTGCCTCTTTATGGGCAGCGCCTGAGTAAGCAAAATTCTTAACTGCTTCGCCAGATTCCCAGATAGAGAAAGTGCCTTGCAGACCAATTGGTGCTTCACCGATTCCAATAGCAGAAATTAATCCTGGTGAGCTGTGAAGGCTTGTTGTAACTGGTGGAACTGACTTCCAGAAAATTACATTCTTACGCCATTTAATTCGCGCTCTTGTAATTGCCACAACTTTTCCACTCCAATCCTTAGCAGCATGAGGAATCTGATTAAATGGAGTCTGCTTAGACCAAGCGCCATGAACTGATATTGGGGATAGTTGAGCGCTAAATTGAGATTGAGCTTTCCTATTCCAACGATTGATGATTTCTGAATTGGCAAAGTCGGAGTCTTGCTCAACTACGACAAGTAAGCCCCAGCGATGAATGTCTGCATCTCTAGGAGTGAACGTCTCGCCTTTTCCAGTTCCTAACAACTTCCAGAATTTAACATCACTTCTTCTAGCAAGAGCGAGTCGATCTAGCCCCATATGCAAAATTGCCCAAGGGAAATTGCCTAGTTTAATTTTCCAGAAGAAAACTAGAATCATTTTGCCACTCCTGCGGTCTTCTTAATCTCATCGATTAGATCAAGGGGGCTATCCCACATTGGTGCATGACCAGTTTCAGGAAAAATAATCCATCTGGCATGCCTTGGCGCAAGAGATCTCTCTTGGCAGCTACTTTCTGGAAGTGTTCGATCGGAATCACCAAAGATAATTGTCACCGGGATTGACTCAGATATCTCGCGATCAAAGCGTCTTAGTAACATCCCATCCCAAGCGGGGTAATAGCCCTGCGCGCTTGCCATTGCAATTACAGCATCGAGACATAATTCATAAGAAAAATCTCGCCAACGGGGGCTAACATCTGCAAAACCGAATCTACGAGCAGTTTCGAAGTGAAGTGCGGTCGGCGCGAGTTTTATGGTGTTCTTTGCAAGAATTCGAGCAAGTGCTGTGCCTGGATACCTAGCGTGATAGGGATTTAGCCAGAGACCAGCAGGGGCAATTCCTACCAGAGATTTGACCCGTTCAGGAGCAATCGCAGCCATTTCCATAGCAATCCATCCACCAAGTGAATTGCCAGCTAGATTAAAGTTCTCAATTGATTCAATGCTTAATTGCTCTAAGATCTTAAGAGCCAAGGATTCAGGATCCATTAATTCACCTTTTTGATATGGGCTCTTTCCATGACCTGGTAGGTCAACCGTGACTACCATGAAGTCTTTATCTAAACTTGGTCGTATTGGTTTAAAGGCATTGCTGGCAGATCCCAAGCCATGGATGAGAACTAGAGGATCTCCAGCGCCACTCTTTTCAATATTAAGTGGCGAGTTCATGGAGTAATTCTCACTCTAATTGCCAACTCTTGCAGCCTTAGCACCAGATGCCTTTAATAATTCTTGATATGTGGTGGGAAATACGGCATGAGGATGACCGGCGGCAGCCCAGATCTCTTGATAATCATTTAAAGCTTCATCGATTAAAGAAAAACTGGGCTCGTTAATCCAACCAACTGGTGCAACGCCGCCAACAGAATAGCCCGAGATTTGCTTTACATAATCAGCATCTGCTCGCTCTAAGCTAGGTATTTGCAATAAATCTGCCACCATCTGAGTATCAACTCGATGGCGCCCTGAAGTAATAATTAGAAGGCAACCCTGCTCTGGTAACTTAAACACTAGCGATGAGGCTATCTGTCCAACTTCAATTCCTAATCCTGCTGCTGCATCAAGTGCCGTTCTTGCGCTCTCGGCGAGAATTTTTATCTTTCCAGAAATACCATGTCTATCGAGAGCTGCTTGAGCGCGCTTGACTGCAGCTTTTTCCAATATCGAATCCATAGCTGGATTCTAGAGAGTGCTTATCAATTCCTTAACTAGTGACTTGATTTGATCCCGGATTGGGCGGATTGCATCGACTCCTTGCCCTGCTGGATCATCTAATTTCCAATCAAGATGGCGTGTGCCTGGATACATTCGACAGACATCTCCGCATCCCATTGTGATAACAACATCAGAGGCCTCAACGGCTTCATCGGTCAGAATCTTTGGCTTTTGTGCGCTTAAATCAATACCTTCCTCGTTCATTGCAATAACTACAGCGGGATTTATCGAATCTGCTGGAGCAGAACCTGCGCTCCTTACCTCAACCCAGTCACCAGCAAAGTGCTGGAGATATCCGGCCGCCATCTGAGAGCGCCCCGCATTATGAACGCAGACAAAGAGAACTGATGCTCTTTTAATACTCACCGAGAAATCCTATCTCTTTTTCTTAATACAGCTAGAACTAAAAGGGCACCTAGTAATTGCGCTGCAATAAATCCGGGCAGTGAGGAGCCTGCAATTCCAGCAGGAGCTTCAGTAAAGAATCGGGCTAAAGTCACTGCAGGGTTAGCAAAGGATGTAGAGACGGTGAAGAAATATGCGCCAAATATCCATAGTGGAATTAATTTCCAAACATGCTTCTTCCTTGCGCTAAAAGCGATAAAGACTAAGCCAGTTGTGGCAATTACTTCACCAAGTAATTGAGCTACCCCGCTTCTTTGAATCGAACTATTACTAAATGCCACCTCAGTAAACATAAAATTTGCCAAGAGAACCCCAAATATTGAGCCAAAGAATTGAGCGATTAAATAGATTAGCGCCTCAACGGACCTAATTTTGCCCAACAAGAGCGCCGTTAGAGTTACCACAGGATTAAACTGAGCCCCACTTAGATTAACTGCGCTTCGAATAATTAAGGCTAGAACCGCTGCTGTCACCATGGCGTTAATCAAAAGGGCAATAGCGCTATCTTTTGTTAATTGCTCAGCCATAAAGGATGATCCAACGACGGCAAGTAGGAGTGTTGCACTCCCAAAAAACTCTGCTAAAGCTTTTGAATCGATCATGAGATTAGCCAAGTTTCAATCAGAGTAAATGTTGCGATTGCAAAGACAAAGAGCGCAAAGGCCTTCTTAAGAGTAGCTGGAGAGATATTAGAGCTATGCCTTGAGGCAAGACGCGAGATGACAAGGGCCATAAGTGCAACAACTAAAGGAATCGACCAATTGACTTCATCCCAATGGCGATAATGAGCAAAGAATCCAGTTAAGGTATTAATGGCGATTATGAAGAGCGAGGTACCTGCCGCTTTAGCAGGAGCTACGTTATAGAAGAGAATCAAGATCGGAATAGCTAAGAACCCACCGCCAATACCAAATAGTCCAGTAATTGCTCCAATGACTAGTGAGATAGCAATCAGGGCAAGAGGTGACACTTTGCGCTCACTAGATTCCTTAGGAGCGGGGATCAGCATAGAAGTTCCAGCTACAACAAGAACTAAAGCAAAGCCGGTAAGAATTGTCCGCTCTGGAATTTCTGGAAGGAAATATGCGCCGGTGAAGTTAGTGCTAAGTCCTATAGCCCAGATAACTAAGGCCTCTTTTATCAGTATCTCGTTTTTTCTAAGTTTTGGTAGCGCTCCAGATGCTGCGCCAATAAATACAACAATAAGAGCAGCTGTTGTTGATTGAACTGGATTAAATCCAAAGATATAAATGAAGGCCGGAACTGCCAGCATAGATCCACCAGCCCCGACATATCCTAAAATTGCGCCAATTGCTAGACCAGTAAGAATTGCCAGAGCTATTTCCATAACACAAGAGTATCTCAGGAGATAGATAAACCCCCGCCGGTGATAGAAATTAGCGGGGGTTTACATCAATAGTTCAAGTGATGTTCAATTAGAGATCAAAAATTCCCTCAGTAATTGTTGGGCCAAATTCGCCACCACTTCCAACTAATACGAAGATAATAAGAGAAGCTCCAGCAAGTGCAAGATTTTTCATAAAGTTAGTCATTTCAGATTGTTTAGCTTGCTCATCGGTAATTGTCCAGAAGTCATGCATTTTGAATGCTGAAACAAGAAGGAATACTGCAAGAAGTAGAGCGCCTAAGTCAGCATAGATGCCCAGAGCTACATAGAGACCACCAATGATCAACATTAGCCCTGTAACTATTACAGATAATTTAGCTGCTGGAACTTTCTTAAATTGCGCATATCCTGTCGTCGCTTCAAGCTTGGTTAAATGAGCTACTCCCGATGCGACAAATATGAGCGAGAATAAAACTCTTCCTAATATCAAAACAATGTCCATTCGATCTCCTTAATCACTCGTAAACTAGCTTCCCCATCATAAGACGGTTTATAGGATAAACCCCGCTAATTCATCGGAAGTCTTGCCACCGAGATTTAGCGGGGTTTTTATCAAATTACCTTCTTAGGGTAGCCAGGTGAAGCGACCATCCCCAGTTGCCTTGTTATAGCGAGCATCACTTAATGGAATCTCAGGAAGCCCCGCAGCATTCTTAGGGAAACTCAAGAGATAGTCATAAAGGGCTTGTTCATAGGATACGCCAAATCCAACCTTTACCAGTTTAGCTAGCGTTGGATAGTTATCTCCACCCTCTGCTGTGAAGTTATTTGTCACAACTGTAACAGCTGGTGCATTTGCTACTACTGCGCCATCTTTAACTAGCGCGCGACCATCCAAAAGAGTGACATCTTTTACTCTAGTTCCTGCAGTCGTTACAGTTCCAGCATATGAATCACCGGTTGGGTTTGAAACGACTATCGCAGTTCCACTTCTAGAGCAGGTGACTTTCATGCCTCCAACTTGAAGGAATTGTCCGCCACCAGATGTGCTAATCGAACAAGATCTTTCTAGAATTTCTTTAATATCGGCAGCGCTTACATTAGTGATTGCCACGAGTCGATTATCAAAAGGTAGAAGATCAAAGGTATTGCCTCGGTTGATTGCGCCCACTGCTCCGTTGGTTGGTAACGTGATGCCGCCATTTTGTCTGATACCGCCACCATTTTGTAGCGCTATAACTGGATTAGCACTTCCTGCAGCAGGCAGGTTTGCTCCAGCTGCTCTGGTGCTGTAAGCATGTAGGAAGGCATCAGCAACTAAGTTTCCGCCATTTGTCTCAGCAGTTCTAACTCCGAGCACAGTTGCGCTACCACGGTCTGTGGCAAAGACAACCTGACTTGAAGCAATCGATTTGCTAAATCCGGCTAAGCAGGCATTTAATGGCACTTCAACAGCGCTTACAATCTTGGGATCTGGAGTTACCGCATCGCTCACACCTAAAGCCCTAGAGACAGTAGATGAAGGGACCACTCTTCTTGGATAAGAAGTAGTTTTGTTGTAGGAACTCACTTTGCCTTCGGAGTTAAATGTGACATCAAAGCGACCAAGATAACTGTAGTTACCTTTAGTTGTGATGAGGGGAACGTCTACGCCACTGGCATCCTTAACCAGCTCAGGATATTTGCCGACCGGCTTACCCTCACCAGGAATTAATTGAATTGATTCAGCTACATCTGGGTTTGTTAATAGGTCATCCCCACCTCCAGCAATAGCGATATCAACATTCTTTAGAAGAGCAATCAGCTGCTTGTCATAGGCAACGCCCTGTAAGTGGCTGACTAAAATTATTTTGTTAACGCCTTTTGCCTCAAGTTCTGCAGCTTGCTTATTTACCAAGGCTGCAGTTGTGGCGATATCTGAAGTTGTTAGCTTAGAAGTTCCAGGCGATGAGATTGTTCTAAGAGTTGGAGTAATCGCGCTTACCACACCAAATATGGCTCCAGTGGTGTAGTCCTTATGGACATAAGATTGGCCAAGTTTTTTACCAATCATAATTCCGCGAAGAATCGGTTCTTTGCTACTTATCATCGAAGATAAATCAGCATTAGCTGAAAAATCCATATTTCCTGAAATAAAAGGATAGCGAGTCTTGCTAGCGAAGGATTCGATATAGCGCTTTAAGAATCCAGTTCCATAATCAAATTCGTGATTGCCTAGAACATGAACGTCGTAGGGCATAAGTGATTGCGCAACGCCATCATAAACAGTTGCAGTGGAGGCATTGTTTGCCGGCTCAGAACAAATCAAGTTCTTGCTAGCTAGGAAAGAGTCACCAGCATAAACTGAGAGCACGGCGTTTCTTGCAGATTTAGCTGCTTTAACTTCACGCTTCATAACCGATGAAAAGGCCGCAGCGCTGCCATAAATAAGTGTTCCTTGCGCTGTTGTAAATTTCTGATCAGGCAATAGCGCTGACTCACCATCGTTGTTATGCAGAATGGTTAGAGTTACAGCTGAGCCAGAATCTGAATAAAAACTGGCATTGGCAAGTGACATCTGGGCAATCAGCGAGGTTGCTGCTAGCGCCACAACTATTTTCTTAAGTCTCAAGGTTTCCTCCATAGGCTCTATTTGATTTCTTTGCTGAGTGTTATTTCGGGAAGGGGAGAGCCCGTTGAACAGGGGAGGCTATCTCAAGGTCTTTCCGGTGAGACTTATGGGTTGGTTAAGGGAGGGCAAAATTCTGATTACATCTGGACTGCAAGGAGATTTGAGAGGGTCAGGGGGTAGGTATAGTATTCGAACAAATGTTCGAAAAGTCAGAGAATCAGAGACCGGAGATCTACCTATCCGGCGGTGAGCCAATTGAGTTCACCTATAAGGGTCAGCGTTATCGAATTTACTCCCTCCTTAGCTCTTGGCGTGAGTCTGGTGGTTGGTGGAATAGAGCTAGCGATGGCCTATTTCGCCCAGATGATGGTGGACGGATTTTATGGCGCGTAGAGGCAGCTCCTATTGGAGTGATGAAAACTTTTGAAATAGAACGTATTGAAGTAATTCCAGAAGGGGCTAGTAACGCTCCTGGCCTTTGGCAGATTCGCCCCACCTCAAGACCAGCATGAGTTTTACTCATCTTCATCTTGCAAGTGGATTTTCATTTAAATATGGAACCACTCTTCCTCATCTTCTAGTTGAGAAGGCTCGCGACTTTGGCATGAGTTCGCTTGCTCTAACTGATCGTGATGGCTTATATGGCGCAATTCGATTTACTCAGAGCTGTGTTGAAAATGGAATTACTCCAATTATTGGAGTTGATATCACTTGCAAGAATCAAAGTCGCATAACGCTACTTGCCACCCCAGGTAAAGGCTGGAGATCTTTAGTAAGGCTAGTGAGCGAACTTAAAAGCTATGGCGAGTGTGATTTAAACTTTCTAAAGAAACACTCTAATTACACCAGTAACCTAATATCACTACAAGGCCCTGACTCTTTAATTGCTAGANNGAACTATTTAAAAGCCAAGTAATTGAAATCGTCTCTCATTTAATTTATGGAGATGGACCAAGATCAACTACCCATGCTTCAAGGATGCTTGGTTTTGCTGAAGATAATGATCTTCCAGCGATACTTAGTAATGCTGCAAGAATGTGCTTAAGGCAGGATGCGCCAATAGCAGATATTCTCGATGCAAGTCGAAGGTTATTGCCACTTCATAAAAATGTTGTAGAGCGCGAAAATAGTGAAGCTTTTCTTAAAAGCTCCCAAGAGATGCATCACTTAGCAGAGATAATTACTCGCGCTTCGGGTCAGAGAAATAGCCGTAAATTACTAAGTACTACTCAAGACCTTGCTAAGCAGGCAGAGCTATCACCTAGCCAAGATATTGGTATTGGATCTATCCATCTTCCAGAGCCTGAGCTTTTAGGGGCTAAAAGCCAAGATGAGCTAACTATTCAACTGAGGCAGCGCTCAATTGCTGGTATTAATTGGCGCTACGGCCAGAGCAATAGCCAGGTCAGCCAAAGGTTAGAAAAAGAGTTAGAGATTATTAAGAGTCTAGGTTTTGAATCATATTTTCTAACTGTTGCAGATATTACAGATCGAGCGCGAGCCTCTGGAATTAGAGTAGCGGCTAGAGGTAGCGGGGCTGGATCGCTAATCTGTCATCTCTTAGGAATTTCTGGAGTTGAACCGCTTTCACTGGGTTTATTAATGGAGCGATTCTGCTCCCCACTTCGAAGGGCTCTACCTGATATTGATATCGATGTGGAATCTGCTAGAAGGTTAGAAATTTATGATCAGGTATTTGCTAATTACCCGATGAGATCTGCAACAGTTGCAATGTTTGATACCTATAGAGCTCGCCATGCCATAAGAGATGTGGGAGCGGCTCTATCACTTGCTCCTATGGAGATAGATCTAGTGGCTAAATCACTTCCTCATATTAGAGCTCGCAATATTTCACAGGCCCTAACTAATCTTCCTGAGCTTGCTAATTTAAATCTAACTAGCCCAACCTGGAAGATGGCAGTTGGTCTTGCAGAGCGTTTAGATGGCCTACCTAGAAATGTTGCAATGCATCCCTGCGCGGTGGTGATCTCCAGCGCTGAGCTATATGAGAGAGCCCCAATTGAGATAAATGCTAGTAATTATCCGATGGTGCAGTGGGATAAAGATGATGTGGAAGCTATTGGGCTTTTAAAGCTAGATATTTTAGGAGTTCGAATGCAATCATCGCTGGCCTATGCCATATCTGAGATAGAGCGAAGTACTGGAAAAGTAGTAGATATTGATGCAATAGCTTTAGATGATAGTGAAACATTTTCGCTCATCCAATCTGCTCAGACTTTAGGTATCTTTCAAATAGAGAGTCCAGGCCAGCGTGAATTAGTTGGAAAGTTAACCCCTGAGACTTTTACTGATTTAATAATTGATATCTCACTTTTTAGGCCAGGGCCAGTAAAGAGCGACATGATCACTCCATTTCTAAATGCCCGCCAAGGTTTTAAAACTAGAGAGATATTCCACCCTGATTTAGCTGAAATCTTGAGTGATACCCAAGGGGTAGTGGTATTTCACGAGCAAGTTATTGAAATTATCGCCACTTTAACTGGTTCATCTCTTGGCCAAGCTGATGAGAAGCGAAGAGCTCTTGGTAGCAGAGAGGGTCAGCAGGAGGTCTGTGATTGGTTCTTTGCCCAAGCTATATCAAGAGGCTATGAGCTAAAAGTTATTACTCAAATCTGGGATGTCTTAAGAGCCTTTGCCTCCTTTGGATTCTGTAAAGCCCATGCCGCTGCCTTTGCACTTCCCACTTATCAATCTGCTTGGTTAAAGCGCCATTACCCAGCAGCTTTTCTTGCCGGAGTTCTAACTCATGAACCTGGAATGTATCCCAAGCGTCTTCTATTAGATGAGGCTAGACGAAATGGATTAACTATCGCCCCTCTTGATATTAATCACTCTGATATTAGCTATCGAGTGGAAGGTGATAATCAGAGAAGTATCAGGCTATCTCTTAGCGACATCTCAGGAATTAGTAGCGCAGAGATATCAGCAATTAT
>DDYK01000027.1:0-2624 GCA_002347935.1 Actinobacteria bacterium UBA2236 | reverse complement strand
GCGATGAGATAAATCGTAGAGATTTATTACTACATCTAAATGATTTATATAAATGGTCTGGTGGTAGTAGAACTAAAGTAATTACTGGTTCGCAGTTAAGCCTAGGTTTTACCCCCACTTTATCTAAGACAGGGCTACCTGATCTAGAAGATCATGAACTGGTGAGAAATGAAGTTAAGTATCTAGGGATGGATATCTCCCATCATATGATTGAGTTTTATGCTGACTTTCTCAATCAAATCGGAGCAATAAAATCTAACCAGCTTCTAGAACAAAGGTCAGGATCCTTAGTATTAGTAGCTGGAGTTAAAGTGGCGCTACAAACCCCGCCAGTTCGCTCTGGCAGACGAGTTATCTTTTTAACTCTTGATGATGGATATGGCTGTAGTGATGCAACATTTTTTGAAGATACTCAACATAGCTATGCCGAGGTGCTCTATAACTCGCAGCTACTATTAATTCGCGGCGCTACCCGTAGAACTGGGCTACGCGGTATCTCACTTAGAGCTATTGGGGCATGGGATTTATCAGCTGCTTATCAAAAGTGGCGTAGCCTAGCTATCTGTGAGTAGCCAGATGGGCGAGCATTCCACAATTCTCCATGTTGATATGGATGCATTTTTTGCATCAGTTTCTGAGCTGGATTATCCGCAATATAAGGGAAAGCCTTTAGTAGTTGGCGCAGGGGCTAGGGGAGTAGTTCTTTCGGCAAATTATGCTGCTAGAAAATTTGGAATAAAAGCTGCGATGCCAGTATCAAGAGCGCAGCGGATGGCGCCAAATGCAATATTTATTCCGCCAGATCATGAGAGATATTCGCAAGTTTCAAGAAAAGTTATGGAGATTTTCTTTGAGTTCACTCCTCATGTTGAACCGCTCTCCCTAGATGAGGCTTTTCTCGATGTCACTGGATCAAGAAAATTATTTGGCAGTGGTCGAAATATTGCTGAGTTGATAAGGAAGAGAGTTTTTGCATCAGAGAAAATAACCTGCTCAGTTGGAATTGCTACTACTAAATTCATAGCCAAATTAGCATCCGGGCGCTGTAAGCCAAATGGAATACTTGAAATAGCGCACGATCGAGTCTTGACTTTTCTTCATCCCCTTCCAGTTTCAGAAATCTGGGGAGTAGGTCCAAAAACCAATGAAGAGCTGCAAGCTTTGGGGCTTAGAACAGTTGCTGACATTGCCAACACTCCGCTTGAAACTTTAAAGCGAGCACTCGGCGCAAGCGCTGGGGAATCACTATATGAACTTGCTTGGGCTAGAGATTATCGGGAAGTAGTTGCAGATGCTCCAGAGAAGAGCATTAGCGCTGCAGAGACTTTTGCCTATGACCTCGAGGATCAAGATGAGATATTTAGAGAACTCTTGCGATTAACTGAGAGAGCCGGCGCAAGGCTAAGGGCTCGCAGTTTGCGCAGTAAAACCATTGGTTTGAAGGTGCGTTTTTCTGACTTTACCAATCTCACTCGCTCTAAAACTCTGCCACTTTCTATAAGTGGCAGCCACGAAATTTATGAGGTAGCAAAAGAGCTCTATTTATCGTTAAAGATTAATGGCTCAAGAATTCGACTTTTAGGAGTCTCACTCGAGCAATTAGTTGATCAAAGCGGAGCAGTGGAGCAGCTAGAGCTGGGAGAGCGGGAGGTGGGATGGAGCCAGGCGCAAGTTGCCATCGATCGGGCAATCGCACGTTTTGGAAGTGGCTCTGTCAAACCTGCACGACTAATTGGAGAGGGAGATGATGAGAGCCAGGATTCATAGCAACTTCTCACTCTTTCGACTTTCCAGATGGCCCCGCCTCTACTATTCTCACTCCTATGCCACTATCTGAGCATGAAAAGCGGTTACTCGCCGAGATGGAAGAGGCGCTAGCTGCCGATGACCCTCGCCTAATTTCGACCTTTAACGGCAAGAGCCCATCAAGGAATCGGGTAGTGATTGGTTTTGCTCTAATACTTCTTGGCATTTTTATTCTATTTGGCGGCTTAATTTCTCAAGTGCCCCTCGTTGGGGTCGCAGGCTTTATCGCCTCCCTCGTTGGGGCCGTTCTTGCAATCTCAAATCTTGGTGGACTGATGAACGGGGTTATCTCCAAAGCCCAGAGCAGAGGGCCAAAGAGGGGGCCAGGCAAGTGGAGCCAAGGCTTTGAGCAGAGATGGGATCGACGCAATCTCGGTGAATAATTAATTTGATTTAACTCCCACCCGCCTCTGGCGGGTTTTTTTATGCCCAAAAACAGGTCAGTGGAGCCCTGGGTTTTCTGGCCCGTATAGATATGGAGAGAGGTGGTTGAAAATGGAGGAAAAGGGAGTAAAGTGGGGAATTAAGCGGAACGGGGGTTCTGCGCAGTAAGTAGGTAGGGGAGGTCTGACAAGTGTTTCTTGGCACCCATGAACCTCGCCTAGATGAAAAAGGGCGGTTGATTCTTCCCGCCAAATTCCGCGATGAATTGGCATCAGGATTAGTAATTACTAAAGGACAAGAGCGTTGTTTATTTGTTTTTCCATCTGCTGAATTTGCGCGAATTACAGAACAGCTAAAACAAGCGCCACTTACTGCAAAAGCAGCTCGCGATTACATGCGCGTGATGTTTGCCGGCGCACATGATGAAATTCCAG
>DDYK01000030.1:10751-11152 GCA_002347935.1 Actinobacteria bacterium UBA2236 | reverse complement strand
GATGTCGCCTTATCAGAGCGTGCCATCTAGCTTCCTTTCTACTTATATTCCCCAGAAGAAGTCCCTACTGATTGGGTGATAAATATAAAAAAACCCCGACGCATAGAGACGCGCGGGGTAATCCGCTCGAACCTATGCGGGTTGTCTTTCGACATTTACTTCAAACCTTGCGATTTGAAACCAGCAGTCTCTGGTGAGAGCGCCGATATTAGACCTACGGGGCCAGCCCCGTCAAAATCACGCGGGAATTACTTCTTTTTATAGCCCGCTGGACACTTGGGATTAATTGCAGTTACCTTCTTTATAGTTTTCCCTTTTACACATGTGATTGTAATCTTCTTAGCAGCCGCAGCTTTTGTTGGAGTCGGGGCAGGCGTTGCTGTCATTGTTGGAGTAGGAGT
>DDYK01000030.1:9698-10695 GCA_002347935.1 Actinobacteria bacterium UBA2236 | reverse complement strand
GTGGGAGTTGGAGTAGCAGTCACCACCGGAGCTGGCGTGTATTTCAAGGTTCCGCGCTTGACTACAAATGTTTGATTAGGTCCACCTTGGGAGTAATAAATTCTAAATACTCCTGGAGTCACTTCATATCCTGTTGGATCAAGTCCTTCGACTCCTGGACCAGTAAGCATTTCAGGAGTTGTCCATGTCAATCCATCTTTCGATGTGCTCATAAAAAGCATCTGGCGCCTTGAAGAGGTGCAGGCAATATCAGCCATGATCATTACATAATCGCCTTGCTTGGCGCGCAAGATTTCAGTATCAACATAGCCATTTTCAAAGCGCCAGCCGGGTTCTTTAGTAAATGAAATGCCATCGGCAGAAATATAAGAAGCAATCTTCTCGGTGCACTTACCTTCTACTGGACTTTCAACAATATAAATTCGAACACGTCCATCCGGAAGTAGCACAGCATCTGGCACTCCCCATGCCTTTATTGTGCTTGGGACTCTCATATCGGTTGTTGTTATTGTCTTGGCGCCAATCCCGGTGCATCCAGCATCAAGGCATAACGCTGAATAAACTTGCTGATTAGCACCTTCAACTTCTTTGAAATATGCCCTCTTGGTTCCATTTGAAAATGTCACAACCGTAAAGTCATTTCCAAGTCTTCCTGAAATCGTCACATTGGTGCAAAGACCATCATCAGTGCAATCACTTGCTACTGTGCCTGTCGGTCCATCTGAGCGCCAAACCCGATCAACTCCATTTAATCTCTCCACATGTGGGGATACGCCATTCATATTCATCTTTAGATGAAGACCCATATCTTCAGTCATGCTCCACTCAGCGCCATGAGCTTGATAGATGGGCAAGGTTGCTACTGCCATTAAGAATGCAAAGAGAAGGATCTGGAGGCGTTTCATATGAGAGAAATTACCTCAAGTAAAAATAAAAGAAAACCCCACCACGGTTAAGTGGAGGGGTTGCTTTTATGAATTATTACCTACTCTATTGC
>DDYK01000030.1:8928-9653 GCA_002347935.1 Actinobacteria bacterium UBA2236 | reverse complement strand
GCTTTTCTAATATAGCGACCCTTTGATGATGCAGGCTTAGCGCGCAAGATCTCATCAAATGCAGCTGCATAGTTATCAGCTAGCGCCTCTGCGCTAAATGAGGACTTGCCAATAATGAAATGTAGGTTGCAATCTTTATCAACGCGGAATTCAATCTTTCCACCTTTGATATCACCGACAGCCTTTGCCACATCAGTAGTAACAGTTCCAGTCTTTGGATTTGGCATAAGACCGCGAGGTCCTAGAACCTTTCCAAGTCGTCCAACTTTGCCCATTAACTCAGGAGTTGAAACAACTGCGTCATAATCAAGACGGCCCTTATTAACTTCTTCAATTAACTCATCGCCGCCGACAATGTCTGCTCCCGCTGCTTTGGCCTCTTCTGCTCTTGGGCCAGTTGCAAAAACTAGAACGCGGGCAGTCTTACCGGTTCCATGTGGCAGATTAACCACGGAGCGAACAGCTTGATCGGCCTTTTTAGGATCAACGCCGAGAACCATTGAGACCTCAACTGAGGCATCATATTTAGTGACATTAGTTTCTTTAACCAGCTTCATACCAGCAAGTGGTGTGTAGAGCTGATCAGCATTTATCTTCGCCGCTGCTGCGGTGTATTTCTTACTGCGCTTCATATCTTCTTCTCTTTTCCTTAGTTGGAAGTAGTGGTATTAGCAGACCAGCGCGGTCCTCCCACGACTTATTTTTTAGTTGACGATAATTCCCAT
>DDYK01000030.1:8476-8835 GCA_002347935.1 Actinobacteria bacterium UBA2236 | reverse complement strand
GCTTTAAGAAGTAGGCGTGAGGCAGGAGGGGTCTTAGTAATAAAGGTAAAGGAGCGATCTTCATAAACAGTAATCTCAACTGGAATGATCTCGCCTTTTTGCTTCTCAGTGGCAGCGTTATATTGCTTAACAAAGTCCATGATGTTCACACCATGCTGACCAAGGGCAGGACCAACTGGTGGGGCGGGTGTGGCAGCTCCAGCCTGGATCTGCAACTTGATAAGTGCTTGGACTTTCTTCTTCGGTGCCATCTTCTTCTCCCCTTTTTATACCTTTTCTCTTTAAATCTTCTGAACTTGATGGAATGAGAGCTCAACCGGAGTCTCACGGCCAAATATTGATACTAAAACCTTTAACTT
>DDYK01000030.1:4934-8411 GCA_002347935.1 Actinobacteria bacterium UBA2236 | reverse complement strand
GTGGCAAATGGGCCATCCATAACAGTTACTGATTCACCAACGGTGAAATCAACAACCTTAATATCAGGCTTCATAGTCTTCTTTAGCTCTTTTGGCATCAACATTTTTTCTGCCTCAGATAGCGGCAGCGGACTTGGATGATGAGAGTTTCCAACAAAGCCGGTTACTCCTGGAGTATTTCTCACACAAGACCAAGATTCATCAGATAGGTCCATCCGCACTAATACATAACCAGGATAAACATTGCGCTTAACCTGCTTGCGCTGACCATTTTTAATCTCGGTGACCTCTTCTTCAGGAACTTGGATTTCAAAGATGAAATCCTCCATATGAAGTGAGGTGATGCGCTGCATCAAATTGCCCTTTACTCGCTTCTCAAAACCGGCATAAGAGTGGACCACATACCAATCCCCGCTCTTTGCTGCTAGCTCGGCGCGGAATGCTGCGACTTCAGGAGATACGATCTCTTCAACTTCTTCCTCTTCAAGTTCAATATCTGTATCTACTGCTACATCACTTGCTACTACTTCATCAGTAGCGGCAGTTAATTGCTCTTCGCTCATCATCCCTCCCTCTTGTCTACTCGCCGAATATAAAGAAAACTAATTTGGTCAGAGCTAAATCAAAAACTGAAACAACAGCGATAACAAAGGCCACGAAAACTAGAACTACTCCGGTATATGTGGTCAACATATTTCTAGATGGCCAAACCACCTTACGTAGTTCATTAATAACTTGGCGATAGAACAGGGCGATGCGAGAAAAGAAACCTAGTTCTTTACTCTCTGAGTTCTCACTCATTTTCATCCTCTCTAATCTCTTCGTTACTTCATTACTGCATTGCCTTACAACTGCGCAGGGCAGGAGGGACTTGAACCCCCAACCGCCGGTTTTGGAGACCGGAACTCTGGCCAGTTGAGCTACTGCCCTATATGGCGCTTTCGAACATGACAAAGCATGGACTTTTCATAATCAGATTTTTTTAATTACCCGATCAAGCAAGCGCCAGGATGGGCAAGTGTAGGTCAGGTCCACCCAATAGGTAAAACCCGCATCAAAGGGGGAGAGAGCTCGCGCTCACCTGCGCCTGTGAAAGACTAAGTGCCTATGAATAAGCCTCGAATCTCTTCAAGAATTGCCGCCATCGCAGAGTCGGCGACCTTAGCCGTTGATGCCAAAGCAAAGGCCCTTAAAGCTGCCGGCCGTCCGGTGATCGGCTTTGGCGCAGGTGAACCAGATTTTCCCACCCCGGATTACATTGTTGAAGCAGCAGCTGCTGCAACAAAGGTAGTTGCTAATCATCGCTACTCACCAACTCCAGGACTTCCTGAGCTGCGAGAGGCAATTGTTAAGAAAACCAAGCGTGATTCAAATTATGAAATTAGCGTAGATCAAGTTCTAGTAACAAATGGCGGCAAGCAAGCGGTCTATCAAGCATTTGCATCAATTATTAATCCTGGCGATGAAGTAATTCTCCCCTCTCCTTTTTGGACCACATATCCTGAGTGCATCAAATTAGCTGGCGGAAAGACAGTTGAAATCTTTGCCGATGAATCCCAAGATTATTTAGTAAGTATTGAGCAGCTTGAGGCAGCAAGAAATGAAAATACTAAAGCGCTGCTCTTTTGCTCTCCCTCTAATCCAACTGGGGCTGTCTATTCAAGCGAGCAAGTCAAAGCTATTGGTAATTGGGCCGCAAAACATGGCATCTGGATTATTAGCGACGAGATCTATGAACATCTGCTCTATGACGGGGCATCTGCTCCTTCAATTCCAGTTCTAGTTCCAGAGATGGCTGATAAGACAATTATTATTAATGGCGTTGCTAAAACATATGCCATGACTGGCTGGCGAGTTGGTTGGATGATCGGGCCTAAGGATGTGATTAAAGCTGCGACAAATCTGCAATCACATCTTTCATCTAATGTTTCAAATGTGGCCCAGAGAGCTGCAATTGCCGCACTTGATGGCGATTTAAGCGCAGTTAAGAAGATGGGTGAGGCATTTGATAGAAGAAGAAAATTAATTGTAAAACTACTAAATGAAATCCCAGGAGTTTCCTGTCCAATGCCTAAAGGAGCTTTCTATGCTTATCCGTCTGTTAAAGGTGTTCTTAACAAAGAAATTAATGGCCGCACTCCAACTACTTCTGCTGAGCTTGCTACGATCATATTGGAAGAGGCCGAAGTAGCAGTTGTTCCAGGTGAGGCCTTTGGGCCATCTGGATATCTAAGACTCTCTTATGCCACATCAGATGAAGACATCATTGAAGGGGTAACTCGCATCAAGAATCTGCTTTCCAAGGCGAAGTAGATTAATAATCATTGATCTTTCGGTAGAGAAACCAGCTACCAATTGCAATTAAAGCAATTACCGCCATTGCAATATGGTCAGAGTGCACATGAATAAAGCTGCCATGCTCGGAGTGCTCGCTCTTTGAGCCATCCATCTCCTTTGGCGCTGGAGATTGCTTAACCGCTGCGGTGGTAGCCGCGCTCTCACCCTCTATCTGGTAGTCAAAGCTGTAACTACCCTCAACCACATGTCCATCGCCAGAAACGATTCGATAATCAACGTCATACTTGCCTGAAACAAATTCCTGCGACAAAGCTTTTGCAAAAATAAATGGTCCAGCCACCTCGCTAGCTGCCGAGACAATTGCGCCATTTTTATCTCTAACCTTTAGTTGATTGGGATCATCTTCGCCAATGACCAATAAATCTTCATTAAACTGGAGACGAAACTCCGCAGGCATCTGCTTTATAACTGAGTCTGGCTCTGGATTTGATCCTACAAATACAGAGTGGGAAGAGGCCGGAGATGCTGCAAGCACAACAATGCCCAATACAAAGAGAGCACTAAAGAACTTTTTCATTTCCAACCTCTTCCCTATTGCCTTATTTAACTATGCAGCAGGCTTAACTGTCACTGTAGGAGCTGGTCCAAACTCAGTATCAGCTGTGGCAGCCAAAGTAGATCCATCGGTAATGATCCATTTCAAAAAGAAGTCATTTGGAGCCTTCTTTTTTGTATCAAAATCCTGCAATCCACGCTTGCATACCTGTGTGGTTGGAAACGCTACTTTGGTTACTGCTGTGATAGCAGCGCTCCATCTGACCTGGAATGCAAACTCTGCAAAGGTGCCGTGATCGATTGCTTGCAAAGGTGATTTTGCGGTCCACGTTATCTTGTTAGATAAAGCAACCCCTTTATCATTCTTTTCAGCGCTAGGAACTACCTTGGCGCGCCAGCCAGCCTTGAACTCCGGACGTGGAGTTCCCGCTTCGATCGGCACAACTACCTCAAAGCTAGTGGTTCCAAAGTAGTTCTTTCCATCAGTGCATCCATGTCCAAGACGTAGATAAACAGTTGATGATTGTCCTGCAACATCAGAGAAGCCACGTAGGTTTGCACCCACATGAGCAGATGATGGAGTTAGCCCCACCATAGTTAAAATAGCAGCCAAAATTACAATAC
>DDYK01000030.1:3622-4842 GCA_002347935.1 Actinobacteria bacterium UBA2236 | reverse complement strand
CGACTGCCTTTTCTATCGAAATCTGGGGAAGTTTTTCAAAACCAAGAACTAAATGATCAAATGCCCAGTTGGCTAACTTCTCTACATAGCCCAAGAGGAAGTAACCCAGTAATCCAAATAGCAAGTGCGAGCCATACATAACTAGTGAGCTCTCATATTTAGCAGATAAGGCAAAGTGTCCCAACAATTGGGTAAGCACAATTGCTGCTGCTAGCCCTGGTCCTTGCATCTCTGACTTAGATAGCAACGCTCCGGCTGCGTATGTTGTAGCGGCTACAAGAAGGAATTGTGGGAGATTTACAAAACTACCACCTGCAAGATGATGGGCAAAGATTGTTCCCATTGAAAGAGCTAATCCAAGATAAATCGTCCGGACCAGCTTCACATTTAAATCTTACTCTAAGAAGAAATTCGTTGATCTGTAGCCTAACTCACAAAGTTATTCCAATAAACTGAACTTCTGGCTCTAACTCAATTCCAAACTTTTCTTTCACCATCTTTCTTGCGCTACGGGCAAGTTCTGCAATATCAGATGCAGTTGCCTGCCCGTTATTTACCAATGCCAATACATGTTTACTTGAAACTCCCGCGCCATTATGAATCTGGCCTCTTCTTACCCCAGCATTCTCCATTAGCCAAGCCGCAGAAGTCTTCACCCGACCATCACTTTGCCCCCAGCGCGGCGCATCTTGAGGCAACTTTGCAGCAGCCTCTGCTGACAAAATTGGATTCACAAAGAAGGATCCCGCAGACCAAGTGTCATGATCTTTTGAATCCAGCAACATTCCCTTAGCGGCACGTAGCGCCAATACCGCGTTACGAACCTCACTTATTAAAACACGGCTCTCCAATTCAACGCCTAAATAATTTGCTAACTCTTTATATTTAATTGGCATACTCATTTCACCATTTCGTAGTTGAAATGTCACATCGATAATCACATAGCGCCCTGGATTCTTCTTAAAAATAGAGGAGCGATAAGTGAACTCGCACTCCAAGTTGCTAAAGGTTTTGTAGGCACCAGCTTTGCGATCCCAGGTGCGCACTCGCGCAATTACCTCTGATATCTCATGGCCATATGCGCCAATATTTTGAATTGGAGCAGCTCCCACACTTCCTGGAATTCCAGACATACTCTCAAGACCAGCAAAACCTTTTTCAATCATAAATGCCACAAATTCATCCCAGTTCTCACCAGATGCAACGCTAATCATTGCCCC
>DDYK01000030.1:0-3572 GCA_002347935.1 Actinobacteria bacterium UBA2236 | reverse complement strand
GAGATCAAAACATTAGATCCCCCGCCGATGATCAATACCTCATCGCCTGCGCTATCTGCAGCTTTTATAGCTTCAATTAACTCATGCTCACTTGAGGCGCAAATAAATTTCTTCGCCGGCCCACCAACTCTAAGGCTGGTGTGATTGGCAAGTAGTTCGCTCATAAGTAGAAGGCTATCTCCGCGCACTCAAGATGTCGCTACGCCCCCGATATTTCTCAAGGATCCGGTTGTAATTCTCTTTAGATTTCTTCTCCCTGAAATCAGGATCGCTATCGTGATAGCCATGATGGCGCTCCTGTATTAGGCCTAAATCAATCTGATAAAGCTTTGCCCCAGCTGCTCTTAAGGCAAGACTAAGCTCGATATCGGCATTTCGGTAGTAAGTAGCAGATGGGTTTGCTCCTCCTGCGCTAAGTGCAAACTGCCTATCAAGTGCTAGAAAATAACTAAATAACACATCAACCTCACCTGCGCCCTTATCATCAACGCTTCGCCACTGATCATCAATATTAACTAGCCCGCCCCGCCAGCCAACTCCTTGATAACCCTTATCAAGATATTCAAGAGTTGGGGTAATGGCATCTGAGGTAAATATCGTTGAGGGATCCATAATCACTAAATACTTCTCATTTGAATTATTTAGAAAGTAATTGATGCAATGGCCCCAGCCAAGTTTATTCTTTTGAAAAATAACGTTCTCATCTTTAAAGCGCTCTTGATAGCTTGCTAGCTCTTTGCCTGAGGCAAATATTGTTATTGGAACACCGCTATAGCTTCTAATTGATGAAATGCATTTAGCGAAGTCTTCAATGAAATTATCTGCAATTAAACAGATTCGAATTGATCCAGCCATAGCTGGCCCTTAATTAACGGGTTTCGCGGTGAAGAGTAGAAGCCTTGCAACGAGGACAGAACTTCTTAAGTTCCATACGATCTGGATCGTTGCGGCGATTCTTCTTGGTGATGTAATTACGCTCTTTGCAATCAACGCAGGCCATAGTGATCTTGGGGCGGACATCCGCACTCTTGCTGGCCATGGTGACTCCTTATTTCTTGAAACCTAATAATTCGAACAGGGGCGTGAGAATACCCAGCCTGTTCGGGTCTGGCAAAAAAGGGATTTTTCCCGCATGAAACTCCAGGAAATAAACATCCCCAGGCGGTAAATGAATTCTCAAGTTCACCTGGGGTCTAGGGCAATCATATACAAAAAGTCTCAGTAATTAACGTCCCCGGCCAAATTTGTTTTCACAAACCCGACCGGGGTACTTGGGTCAATCGAAGCAATTTTCAATTGCTTGTGCACAGTCAAACAAATCCCCAGGCGGTAAATGATTTCTCAAGTTCACCTGAAGCCCTGCGCCAAACTCTACTATGAGTTATAAATCAAATCATCATAAATTAAGCATTTACGAAAAATCTATTCTAATTGCTGAACTTTCCGCTGCACTCTGGGTACACATCGCTGTCTTTGAAATTACCCTGCGTAAATTTCTTCACTCTTCTCTTTCCAAGAGCTACAAAACAAATCGATGGTGGTTAACTTCTAATCTCCTGACGGCTAAAGATAGAGCCGGATTTGAATACTCCGAAAAACGTCTTGCTCTGCAAAAGCGAAAAGTGACCCCTATCTTGGTAGTTCACAACTCAAGTTTTTCGCTGTGCATTGAATTACTAAGCAAGAGATACCACCAGAAAATCTGGATGAAGTTATTAAAATACTTCCCCACCTACCCAGGTCGCCGTGAGGATTTCTACAAAAGAGCGAGAGAAATCCGCAATCTTCGCAATCTCATCGCTCATCACGCACCGATTCTTCATCGCAATTTATTACGCGACCACCAATATCTCCATGAACTAACCATGATTCTCGATCCACAGTTGGCACAAGAGGTACAAAAAAGATCGCGCGTTCTGGATTTACTCCTGAACGCGCGATTAGTTGGTAGCGGAGGCGGGATTTGAACCCACGACACAGCGATTATGAGCCGCTTGCTCTACCAAGCTGAGCTACCCCGCCAAGGTGTTGCGAGCCCCCCATCGGAATCGAACCGATGACCTTTTCCTTACCATGGAAACGCTCTACCGACTGAGCTAGGGGGGCCAATTAGAAAAGTGAGGCTTAAGAATACCTGATTTTAAAGCTCACTTAATTCGCTGGATCTAGCACGATTTTGCCGACAGTTTTACGTGCCAACATATCGCGATGAGCATCAGAAGCCTTTGATAGCGGATAAGTACTTCCGATTACTGGCTTTAATTTGCCGGAGATAATCATTCCAAAGAGATCCATAAAAACCTCTGCCATTAACTCTTTATCTGCCAAAGCATTAACTAGCCAGAATCCAATAACGCTCTGTGATTTAGGCATTAGCGCGCCAGGATGGATCGCTTTAGGAGCACTTCTTGATGCCATGCCATAGACAACTAATCTTCCAAAGGCAGCAAGTGCATCAAGTGATTGATCAAATGTAGTTCCGCCAACCATCTCAAGGATTAGATCAACACCTTTTCCGTTATTAGCCTTGATTAGCGCTGCAGTGAGATCAGGCTCATTTGCATCAACGACAACATCTGCGCCAAGTTCCATACATAATTTCTTCTTCTCATCACTTGAAGTCACAGCGATAACAAATGCGCCCCATAGTTTGGCAAGTTGAATTGCAACGCTTCCTACCCCGCCTGCGCCAGCATGGATAACAACGCTCTCTCCAGCTCTTATCTGGCCCATCTTCTTTAAGATTAAATGCGCAGTACTGCCCTGCACCATCATGGCAAGTGCCTGCCCATCACTGATCTGATCTGGCAGAGGGATTACCGTCTTTGGATTTACTAAAGTCTTCTGGCAATAGCCCCCGGAGGCAGCAAGTGCTAAGACTCTTGAACCATCAGGCATCTTTCCTACAACTTCCATTCCAGGAATTAGTGGGAGCTTCTGAGTTGATAGATATGAATTCTCAGTCTGGTGAGTATCTGCGTAATTAATCCCAATCGCAGTGACATCTAAAACAACTTGGCTACCTGAAGGAACTGGTTCGGCAAGTTCTAGATACTTCATTACTTCAGGGCCACCAAACTCTGTTATATAGATAGCTTTCATGAAAGCAACACTATCTCCTCTTTAAGGATCAAGGTATTTACCTAGCCTTTCTTGCGCATCTGTTTTAAAAGGCTCTTAGAGTTCTTAGCGCTCTTCACTTTTCCGCGCCTAGCAGCGCTAATAGCGCGGCGCGTTTTGGCATTCGGCTTTGGCAGATGAAGATTGAAAGTGGTGTTGGTAGCCATGTTTCTCCTTTCTGCAAATTGCATACAAATTCCCATTAATTGAAGTGCAGGAGTAGAACTTAGTAGCAAGATGCGACAAATTAACTATAAAGAAATATCCGCTGTGGAAAAGGTGAGAACTGCTAGTGGAACTAACTAACCCTTTGTTGAACCGAGAGTTAACCCAGAGACGAATTGGCGCTTAAGGATTAGGAAGATTATTAGCGTTGGAAGAGCAGCCATAATCGCACCAGCTGCAAGGAGATTAAAGTCAGTTACATACTCGCCTTGAAGCCTGCCAAGAGC
>DDYK01000023.1:5862-6377 GCA_002347935.1 Actinobacteria bacterium UBA2236 | reverse complement strand
GCTTTTTCTTTACGACTTAATCTACGGCGCTGTCTTGGATCAAATGCGTCACGTAGGCCATCTCCGATGAAATTTATACAGAGCGCAATGACAATAATAAATATGCCGGGATACCAGAAGAGCCAAGGCCTAGTAGTAAAGGCATCTTGGTAATTAGAGATTAATAGCCCTAGGGAGACATCTGGTGAGGTCACTCCAAAGCCTAGATAGCTAAGCGCTGTTTCCAAAAGAATTGCACCAGACATCAAAAGGGTGACCGAAACGATTATTACTCCAACAGCATTCGGCAGAATATGCTTAAAAATAATGCGGCGATTACTAGCTCCAGCCACTCTGGAAGCATCAACAAACTCTCGCTCTCTAAGGGTTAAAAATTCGCCGCGTACCAATCGCGAAAGGCCGGTCCACGAGAAGAGTCCCAATAAGAGGGCTAGAAAAGCTGCTCCTTTATTGCCGAAGTGAAAACCAATCACCGAGCCAATAATGATTACTGGAACAGTAATAATGAAATCAAC
>DDYK01000023.1:5531-5737 GCA_002347935.1 Actinobacteria bacterium UBA2236 | reverse complement strand
CAAAAAATGGCACCGCATCAATAGTTGGGCAGCCAATTGAATCTCCTACGCAATCTGCGCCATAACGAAGTTCTGGCATATCTTCAAAACCATACTTCCACCAACCAGGAATAACGAATGGATCTTTCTCATCTCCTAAGCGCCAATCTAGTGAGGTGTAAACCACAGCAATTAGAGTAAATAGAACAACAACAGAGATCATCGCC
>DDYK01000023.1:1767-5521 GCA_002347935.1 Actinobacteria bacterium UBA2236 | reverse complement strand
CCGCTCTATGGCGAATGAAACGACGCAGAACAATCTGACCTTGGCTCAGGCCTTCGGTCTCTTTATTTAGGATGGCATTCTCGTTGGCGTCATTGATGATTTCTACTTCCTGCTTCTTTCGCGCCATTACTTACCAGCCCCTACCCGGATTCGAGGATCTAAAGCTGAATAAAGAAGATCAGCAATTAGATTTGCCAAAATAGCTAGGGTTGAAAGAATTAGAATAACCCCCATCAAGAGATTTAAATCAAATGAGTTTATCGCCTTATTAAATAGTGTTCCCATCCCCTGCCAAGCAAAGACACGCTCAGTAATAATTGCTCCGCCGACAATCCCCGCTATATCGCCCACCATAATGGTGGTCAGAGGAATCATGGTATTTCTAAAGGCATGGCGCATAATCACAGTGCGTTCGCTTAATCCTTTGGCTCGCGCTGTTCTAATGTAATCCTGATTCAATACATCAAGCAGGGTTCCCCTGGAGAAACGAACATACCCTGCAAAAGAAATTAGAGTTAGCGCAAGAGTCGGAAGGACTAAATGCATAGCAAAATCCAGAACTCTTACCCAGAATGAAACTTCTGTTAACCAGATCGTTGATTGACCAATAGTTGCCACAGGTCGGTAATTAACATCATCGCTNNGCTGGTGCGAATAACTGGGCCACGATCAATCCGGGCAAAGATAAATGAGACTGAGACCGCTGAAATTAAGAGTGCAGCAAGAAGAATCAAAATACCTACTCTAGGGCGACTTGAGTCAAGTAAAGATTGAATTGGGAAGTAGATGATCACACCAATTAGCGCAAGTAAGAGATTGCTTTTGAGAGCAGCTCGATCTGATAGGCCAACAGAGAGATAAGTGACTGCAAAAGCAATTCCAATACTAAAAATAAAGATAGTGATTGGCCCTAAGCGCGGATATGAGAGCCACTGGGTGGCGCTGATGAAACTTAAGAAGATTGAATTCGCGATAAATACGCCAGAAAAGACCATAAGTACTCTTCTGCGAGTTCCACTAATTATCGTGGCCCAGAAGAGACCAACCAAGGCGCTCAAAAATATTATCCAAGGCGGCGATATCTTTGCCGTTACTAAAAAGTCGTTGAAATCAATCGCTAAATATTGTTTCAAAAGAACAGCTACCCAGAAAATTGGTAGTGAGAATAATAAGAAGGCAAAGAATGTCATTCCATAATCAAAGCGTGAGTATTGACGAAGAGCCGAGGTGATTCCAAGGGCAATACCAAGAACAATTGCCACGATTGTTGCTACCGCAACTAGACGTATAGTGGTTGGAATCGCTCCAGCAATTGCTTCAATCACAGGCTCTTGCTCTCTGGTTAGCCCAAAATCAGGATTACCCGTAAATATTCCTAGCACTCCTCTAAGCCAGATGAAATACCGCAACGGAGGTGGAAGATCTAATCGAAGTTCTCGCGTGAGGGCTAAGATTAAGTACTCTTTATTCTCAGCGGTGCTGGTCCTTAAGTCACCTAACGGGTCAGTAGAAATTGCTGAGAGGTTGTAAAGCAAGAAACTTGATCCAAATAGAATTACAACCAGGGCGCCAAGGCGGCGAAGGATATAAGCGAACAAGATCTCCTCCTTGCCTACCTATTCTCAAAGGCTCTGCTTACATGTTTCAAGTGGCACCTGGAATTTTAACCAGGTGCCACTTGAATTACTGCCATTTACTCACTTTTTTTCAAAAGTGAGCTTTGACTCTAATTAAGGTTTGACCCTTACTTTGAGTACTTCCACTCCCAATAGTTCCAGACCAACTGTGGTGATAGTGGGTTTGGCTTGACGTTCTGCAGCTTCTTATTTACTGCAGTTACACCAGGGTGCTGGAAGATAGGAAGGGATACTGCATCCTTCATCAGCTCTTTCTCAACGATTAGGTATTGAGCAAGCTTATCTTTCTCAGAGAGCAGAGTACTGCGAAGTAGCTCTACAGCCTTGTCAACGGTCTTATTCTTGTAACCAACAAGGTTATTTCCGCCATCTGAGTAGAAGATGTCAGAGTTACCCTCTTGGGTAATTGCTGACTTCACCCATGCAAAGAATGATGCGTCATACTCGCTTGAATCAAGATAGCTTGACCATCCAGATCTTCCAGGGGCATTGAGATCAAATCCAGCGCGAGCTAGAGCAGCCTTTGCAATTTGAGCCTCAGATGCACGGCGAGCGTTGGAAGGTTGTCCCCATAGGAGGTTAACTTTCACATCGGTTGCGGAGTGCTTGCGGACTAATGCAAGAGCTTCTTTTTCGCGATCAGATTGGCTTCCCTTTGTGTACTTAGAGATTCCACTGTTTTTAATCATCTCTTCGTAGCCAGGCTCACCTGGAAGAAGCAGAATGGAGTCCATGCGAACAGCCTTGGAATTAATTGGCTTAATCAACTTATCTACGATTTCATCTCGTGGATATGCCATCAAGAATGCAGTTCTTAGATCTCTAGCCTTCTGGCTATCTCCAGCAAATGGGCCGGTGTAAGGCTCAGCGACTCCGTTAGCAGTTCCCAGGCGTAGATCAATGTGTTCATAAACAGCTTGATCTCCACCAATGATCTTGGCGGTTGGGATTTCAGAGAGAATCTTTACCGAGTCAGCAGTTGGCTGGCCCTGATAAATATCAACTTCCTGGTTACGAAGTGCTTGTGCAGCTGCAGTTCCATCACCGACGACACGGAAGACAACGGTCTTCACGCCACTGGTCTTAGGTCCTGAAGGGTTGCTTACATGCTTCGGATTTAATACCAAGGTCACAGATTGACCAGGGATAGCGTTCTTTAGGATGTAGCCGCCATTACCAACAAGAAGCAATGGGTTGGTTGAGTCATCAACTTTATTGATGTTGTAAGCCTTTGACCAGATGTCTCCAGCTGCCTTCATCAACTTAGTGTTGTAATCATAAAATGCCTTTTCAAACTTTGCTTTAGCAGCAAGATTTGCAGCAGCGCTCTGTAGTCCTTCTTTGCCTTCAGCTAGGTGAACTAGCGTATGGACAGGAGATGGACCAGGGCCTGTGACATCCCAATCTGGAATCTTGGCATCATATTCAATTGTTACCGACATCTTGTCAGCAGAGAGTGTTGGAAGACCAACATGGTGGGTGTCGTACTTTCCACCATAGCAGAGAGCATCGAATGCAGGTCTAACTTCATTATCTGTTGGATCACCAAGTTTTGCTGTGAACGAATATGAGCTAGAGCAAATAACGTGGCTCAGAAGAAGATCTACACCAGTAATTGGTGTTCCATCTGACCAAACTTTGCCCTTGTTTACGGTGTACTGAACTTTAAACGGCTTCTGACTTACGATTTTGTATGAACCAAAGAGTTTGTTTTCAACAAGCTTTGGTGAATTATCGTAGTAGTTGAAACCAAAGCCTTGCATATATGCAACCTCAGTATTGAAAGTGAGGTTCATATTTGTAACGCTTGGGTTCAAACCGGTTAGCTGATTGCTGGTAACAAGAACTACAGTTGAACGAGTTGCAGCGCCCGCTGGTGTCAGCGTTGAAACTGCAAGACCCGCTGCAGCTGCAGTAGCGATCGCTACCTTGGCAATGCGAGTTAATTTCATTTCTTCTCCTAGTGATAGAAATTAAGGACTAGGTATGGAAAGTCGACTTCCCCCACACCCGCATCCTTAAGGGTGGGCATAGCCTGCCCTATCTATGACTTTTCGGGCAATGAAAAAAGGTATCTCTTTCGTTATGTAAAACGAGCCTTTCCAGGGTAAATCACC
>DDYK01000023.1:0-1591 GCA_002347935.1 Actinobacteria bacterium UBA2236 | reverse complement strand
GCAAAGAAGCGATAGACGCTATTAACTCTGCCAAGTAGGTGGCTAGGAATGATGCTCTGTCGAAGTGAAACCGTAATCACGTTCCAAAGCACTGCAAATACTGTGGCAAGGGCAGTAAGTAGATAGAAAAGATGCCAAGATGATGAAAGTCCGATTATCAAAGCAATGATCGGGCCGCTTAGTAGCGTTAAATAAAGAGAGGGACCACTACCCAATTTCTTTGAAATTTTAGGTCCCAGAATTCCACCTAGGCTTCCCCCAACTGCCCCTGCCGTTCCAAGCACTGCAAATATAAACACTGATGTCTCTAGGATTTCTTGAGCAAATAAAATAAAGACTGCTGCTGTTAAGGCGCCAATGGCATTTAGTGCGCCAAGAATTAGCGCCATCGGCCTAAGTAGTTCATGGCTCCAAAGCCAAGTAAATCCCTCTTTAATTTCCGCTCGAAAATTTAGCTTTTCACTTTTTTTCTCAGTGTCAATTTTTTTTAGGGAGGGAATTAAAGTTGCAATGAGGGCAGCTGAAATAAAGAAAGAGGCAGAGTCAATATAGAAGGGAAGAAAGATAGCAATGCCAAGTAGGAAGCTTCCAAGTGGAGGTCCTACAAAACTATTAGTTACATATTCAACTGACCAGAGTTTTCCATTAGCGCTCTCAAGCTTTTCTTTTTCAACGACTGAAGGCAGAAGAGTTTGAGCGCTGTTATCTCGGAGCACTTCGGCCAAGCCAAACAAAAGGGCAGTGATAACTAGGACTAAGTAAAGAGTCCAATTAGTTTCAAGATCAGTAAGGGATGCAACCTCATTTAACTTNNAGGGTGACCACTATTGCGACCAAAAGTGCCAAGCTCCCCCGCGCAATATCCATTGCGACAATGATTTTACCGCGATTGAATCGATCGGTAATTACGCCTGCTGGAAGGGTAAAGATCAACCAAGGAAGCCTGGAAGCAACTGCTACCAGAGCAATAAGAAAGGGCGAGCGGGTAACAGCTGAAGCTAGCCAGGGATAGGCAATAGCAGCTACTCCATCTCCTAGGTTGCTAATTGCGTGCGCACTAAAGAGGCGCCAGTAATTCTTGCCTAGCGCTACCTTTTCTTTAGCCCTGAATTTCACTTGAAAACCCTACCCCAGCTAATTGCGATGGTTAATCAATGGTTGAATTGAGCGCTATGTCTTTCTCATTTCAAGTAATTAAAGAGATACCAGGTGGGTTTGGTAGGGCTGGAGTCATTTCTACACCGCACGGTGAGATATCTACCCCTGCATTTATTCCAGTAGGAACTAAAGCAAGCGTTAAATCTCTTGCGCCAGATGCAATAACAAATCTTGGCGCGCAAGCACTTCTTGCAAACGCTTATCACTTATATCTCCAGCCTGGATCTGAAACCCTAGATCAAGCAGGCGGTCTTGGAAAATTTATGAATTGGGATAAGCCAACCTTTACAGATAGTGGCGGCTTTCAAGTTATGTCACTTGGGGCGGGTTTTAAAAAAGTTATTGATATGAGCCTAGGTTCACTTGATTCAGATGAGGCGATGGCAGAGAGTAAAGAGCGCTTGGCACATGTTGATGACGAGGGAGTTACATT
>DDYK01000057.1:18338-18664 GCA_002347935.1 Actinobacteria bacterium UBA2236 | reverse complement strand
TCATAAAAACCCTCAACTGACCACGTATTGACAAATTCGTTAACTTCTTTTGGCTGGTTCGTGATTTGTGTGTCGCGTTCGCTGATGTGAATCACGCGTGTGCCGGTCAACATCGCCAGACGATCGAATGATTCGCTGGCCAACGCGGCTTCGATCGCGCTTTGACGCGAGCCAGCGCGACCGTCGTTCAAAATTTTGTTCGAGATTTCAAACAGCGCTTGCTTTGCGAAGTGCGAAACCAAGCCTGGGTTCGCCCCGTGTTCGACGACGGCACTTGGTCCTTTGTTCGAACCCCACTTGGCAACCATCTTGCGGATTGATTGATG
>DDYK01000057.1:16349-18261 GCA_002347935.1 Actinobacteria bacterium UBA2236 | reverse complement strand
TTCGACAGATGTGTTGAGGTAGCGCACGCCACGCATGCGGCACCACTCAAGAATTGTCGGGCAATCGATGTTCCATGCGAGGTCGAGCAAGATATCGCCCGCAGCCAAACGTTCTGCCAAAAAACTGTCGAGATTTTCGCGAGTCACTTGACCGATTTCGTATTTGACGCCTTGCTTGATTGCGTCTGCGACGCGATGGCGATTGTCGACAAAGTCAACGATCGTGATCGAACTCGTCGCTAGTTTCAGGTCACGAATTAAAAGCGGAATCACGCATTGCGCAACAGACCCACAACCAAGAACAAGCACCCGAGCCGGGCGCGATTGCTCGCTCACGCGTATCGAGGGGCGGAATCGTCCTTGCCAGCGTTTAGAAGTGTTTCGAGTGATGCTTCAAAGACCGCTTCTGACGGCACCAACAATTTTTGCCAGTCGTAGACAATGCCTTTGCGACCTGTGAACAATGGTTCGTCGAGAATTGTCGAGTGATCACTTTGATTAAACACAATTTTTGACCCTACACATCTCAATTCAATTTGTCTACTGTCTGAGTGGTCAGCCAAAACTGACTCACGAGTCAGTGAACCGAGGTTGGTAGGGTGAGAGTTCAAATGTCAGAACCACGATCGGGGCGCCGCGAGCCGAATCGGCCCCGCCGAAACGCAAATTCGCCGAGACGCCCAACGAATTCAAGTCGATCGAGTGGATCATCTGGCGGGTCAAACTTTCGGTCAGCTAACGGGTCTGGCGCCGGGCCACGTGCAGTGTCAGGCGATTCGAGCGAGAACGCGAGCGGCAACATCGGCTCGAACACAAACACTCGCGAACCAGTGGCGACGCCGACGCAGTTCGCCGCACTCGGTGTCAACAGTCGAGTCGACGCCGGGTTGGCCAGCGCCGGGTTTGGTGCCCCATTTGCTATTCAAACTGAGGCGATACCAGTTGCGCTCACGGGCGTTGACGTTTGCGGTCGCGCTCGCACGGGCTCGGGCAAGACCCTGGCTTTTGGCGTGCCGATGATCGATCGCGCAACTCGCGATGCACAAAAAGCCAAACCGAACAAACCACGAGGCGTCGTGCTCGTGCCGACCCGCGAACTTGCGGTGCAAGTAACAGATGTCTTGGCGCCGATTGCCCAGCATTGCGGCGTGCGAGTGGTCGCAATTTATGGTGGTGCGGCTCGCGACAAACAAGTCGATCAACTCATTCGTGGCGTCGAAATAATCATCGCCACACCGTTGCGACTAATCGACTTGATGAAAAACGGCGAGGCAGATTTGAGCGACGTCGAAATGATCGTGCTCGACGAAGCAGATCGCATGGCCGACGAGGGTTTTATGCCGCAGGTCGAATGGGTGTTGCGTCACGTCACCAAAGAGCATCAGACGATGCTTTTTTCGGCAACTCTCGACGGCCAAGTTGCAACGCTCGTCAAGCGCTACATGAAGTCGCCGACCGAAGTGAGCATCGATGCACCGACCGACACGGTTGGCACGATGCGACACTTATTTTTGGGTGTCCATCACATGGATAAAAACCGCGTGATCGCCGCCATGGCTCGCGCGGGTGGTCAAACCGTCGTCTTTTGCGACACCAAACGAACATGCGACAAGGTCGCCGATGATCTTGCCGGACTTGGCGAACGAGTCTCGGCTCTGCACGGCGACATGGCCCAAGGCGCCCGCGAACGATCGCTTCGAAAATTTGCTCAAGGCGAACTGAGCATTTTGGTTTGCACCGATGTCGCCGCGCGCGGCATCGACATCGACGACGTTTCAATCGTCGTGCATTATGTGCCGCCGCTAGAAGTCAAAACTTATTTGCATCGGTCTGGGCGCACGGCGCGCGCAGGCAAAGACGGTTGGGCCGTCACCTTGGCTGAATACAACCAGCACACGACTTGTCGAATTAT
>DDYK01000057.1:13778-16294 GCA_002347935.1 Actinobacteria bacterium UBA2236 | reverse complement strand
TGTTGCAACGAAATCGCGATGTCGTCGAGCCCGTTTAAAATACGATTTTGCGTGTCTGGGTTCATCGCAAATTTTTCGCTGATGCCACGGCTTGGCACCTCAACCGTCAGTCTTTCGACATCGACGGTTATTTCGGTTAGCGGGTCGGCTTCGATTATTTGCCAAAGTTTGGCGACTGTTTCTTCGCTCAACTCGACGACGATCAAACCGTTTTTGCCGCAGTTGTTGCGAAAGATGTCGCTGAAACTTGGGGCGATGACGGCGTCAAACCCGCCTTGTTGAATCGCCCAAACGGCGTGTTCACGCGACGAACCAACACCAAAACTTTTGCCCGCAACCAAGATCGATGCACCTGAGTATCGCTCGTCGTTGAGCACGAAGTTGCGATCGTCGCGCCAAGTTGAAAACAAGCCCTTTTCAAAACCGGTGCGCTCGACACGCTTCAACCACTCAGCCGGAATTATCTGATCGGTATCAACATTGCTGCGGCGAAGTGGAACTCCGGTGCCAGTGTGCTTAATAAATTTTTCCATGGTCAGAAATCCCTCTCTTACAAATCTGCCGGTGATGAAAGTGTGCCGCGAATAGCTGTGGCTGCTGCTACGAGTGGACTTACTAAGTGCGTACGACCACCCTTTCCTTGGCGGCCTTCGAAATTGCGGTTAGAGGTAGAAGCAGAACGCTCGCCTACTGCAAGCTGATCTGGGTTCATTCCAAGACACATCGAACATCCCGCGCTTCGCCATTCAGCCCCAGCTGCTAAGAAGAGTTTATCCAAACCTTCAGCTTCAGCCTGCAGTCTGACTCGAGCAGAGCCAGGAACAACCATCATTCGAGTATCGGAGGCGACTTTCTTTCCCTTGATGATTTCTGCTGCTGCTCTTAGATCTTCAATTCGGCCATTGGTGCAGGAGCCAAGAAAAACAGTATCAATCTTTATCTTTTTCATCGGGGTTCCAGCTTTAAGATCCATATAGACCAGTGCACGCTCTGCTGCACTTACCTCTTCTGGATCTGTGAAATCTTGCGGACTTGGAATTACGCCATCTAGAGCAACTCCTTGTCCAGGATTAGTTCCCCAAGTAACAAATGGCGATAATTGATTTGCATCAAGGGTTATCTCTTTATCAAATTTAGCATCGCTATCACTTTTTAACTCGCTCCAATAGGCAAGTGCTTTATCCCATTCCTCGCCTTTTGGTGCATGTGGGCGATCTTTTAGATAAGCAAAGGTGGTTTCATCTGGGGCAATAAGTCCTGCTCTCGCGCCAGCTTCAATCGACATATTGCAGATTGTCATTCGAGCCTCCATAGAGAGAGCTCTTATCGCGCTTCCACGATATTCCAGGATGTATCCCTGACCACCGCCAGTTCCGATCTTCGCAATAATGGCAAGAATTATGTCTTTACTAGTTACTCCAGGCTTTAAGGATCCTTCAACATTAATTGCCATAGTCTTTGGTCTACTCAAAGGCAGAGTCTGAGTAGCAAGAACATGCTCAACTTCGCTGGTGCCAATTCCAAAAGCCAGAGCTCCAAAAGCTCCGTGGGTTGAGGTGTGAGAATCACCGCAAACAATTGTCATTCCAGGTTGAGTTAGACCTAATTGTGGGCCAACGACATGGACAATTCCCTGTTCAACATCTCCAAGTGAGTGAAGCCTTATTCCAAATTCCTGACAATTTTTTCGCAAGGTATCAACTTGTAGCCTTGAAACTGGATCTGCAATTGGCTTATCGATATTAAGAGTTGGCACATTATGATCTTCAGTGGCTATTGTTAAATCAGGCCTTCTAACAACTCGCTTTGCAAGGCGCAGGCCATCAAAGGCTTGCGGACTTGTTACTTCATGAATCAAATGAAGATCGATATAGAGTAAATCTGGCTCCCCGCTAGCGCTTCTTACTAGATGGTCATCCCAGACTTTTTCTGCCAGTGTCTTAGCCATGCTTGCTTCTTTTTGCTCCCCTACTACTTGCTTCTCAAATGATGAGATGGCAATATTGGATTATGGACAAAAAGAATAGCGGAGTTGGCGTCCTAGATAAAGCGGTGAAGATTCTCTCTGTTCTTGAATCTGGCCCTCACTCCTTAAGCGAGCTAGTTGCTGCCACCAAAATCTCTCGCCCAACGGCGCATCGCCTCGCTGTAGCTCTTGAGTTTCACCGCCTACTATCGCGAGATTTAACTGGGCGCTTTGTCCTTGGGGTAAGAGCTGGAGAACTTGCCGCTTCAGCTGGCGAGGATCGCTTACTTGCCGCAGCGACTCCCGCGTTAATTGCCCTACGAGATGCCACGGGCGAGAGTGCTCAGCTCTATCGCCGACAAGGTGAGATGCGAATCTGTGTTGCAGCAGCTGAGCGCCTATCAGGACTTCGAGATTCAGTTCCAATTGGCGCCGCTCTTACGATGAGCGCAGGTTCTGCTGCCCAAATACTTCTTGCTTGGGAAGATGCAGAAAAACTTCATCGCGGATTAACAGGAGCAAGATTTAATGCTGCAGCACTTGCTGCAGT
>DDYK01000057.1:3178-13762 GCA_002347935.1 Actinobacteria bacterium UBA2236 | reverse complement strand
GCTCCAGTGCGTGGACCAAATAATCGAGTGATTGCGGCAGTAAGCATTAGCGGTCCAATTGAGAGACTTGGTAGACAGCCCGGGCGAATCCATGCTGCAGCTTTAGTTGCAACAGCAGATCGTCTTAGTGAATATATTTCAAAGAAGAATTAACACCTGGTAGCTCCGAGGGGATTCGAACCCCCGTAGCTGGCTTGAGAAGCCAGAGTCCTGGGCCACTAGACGACGGAGCCAGATTCATTTCTTGCCTTAAAAGTACTATTTAGTTTTTTTCCGCTGGGGTACCAGGACTCGAACCTAGACAAGCTGAACCAGAATCAGCTGGGCTGCCAATTACCCCATACCCCAAAGCACTTACTCTCATTAGAAAAGTTCAGCAAAATCATCTACTCAACTTCTCTTGTAAGAGGGGATTAAGAATACCTTGATTTTTTCGACCTAAGAAACTGCCGCCTTGAGTCGCGAAATACTGCGCTGCTTTCCGAGCAGCTCCATGGATTCAAAAAGAGGTGGAGAGATGTGGCTTCCAGTGACTGCAATTCGCACGGGCGAGAAGGCAAGACGTGGTTTAAGCGCCATCTGATCAATAAGCGCCTCACGTAATTTTGCCTCAATAACCTGGTGGCTCCAGTCATCAACTCCTTGTAAAACCTCTAAAGACTTAGTAATTACAGCTTTTGCCTGTTCATTTGATAGGGCGGCGCTAGCCTCTTGATCGAAGGAGATTTCATCTGTAAATAAGAATTTAAGCATTGCGCTGACTTCATTCATTCTTGCAATACGCTCTTGAATAATAGGAAGTGCCTGACGAAGAACTTTTAGCTCCTCTTCGTTGCCGCTTACCACCCCATCCTTGAGTAGAAATGGTAGCGCCCTTACGAGAAAATCTTCGAGAGTTAAGTTTCTAATCTTATCGCCATTGATTGCTTCCAGCTTTTTCATATCAAATCTAGCTGGCGAACTATTAACTCGCTCCAATTCAAATAATTCTATTAATTCAACCATAGAGACATTTTCACGATCATCGCCAGGAGACCAGCCAAGAAGTGCTAAGTAATTACATATTGCCTCAGGCAAAAATCCTGACTCCCGATACCAAGAAATAGAAACCTCGCCATTGCGCTTTGATAGCTTGGCATTATCTTGACCCATAACAAATGGAAGATGAGCAAAGGCAGGATATTCATCTTCAGCAACTCCCATAGCTTGATAGACCCGAATTTGCCGCGGAGTGGATGAGAGTAGATCCTCTCCTCTCAGTACATGGGTGATCTTCATCAAGACATCATCGACAGCAACAGCTAGGGTATAAAGCGGAGAACCATCAGCGCGCATTAAAACAAAGTCTGGGACATACTTATGATCGAAACTAACTTCACCTCTGATTAAATCTTTAAAAGTGGTTGATCCACCTGGCATGCGCATCCGCACTACTGGCGCTCTACCTTCTTTGACAAATGAATCGATTTCACCACTTGTCAGGTCGCGACATTTTCCGTCATAGCCGGGTGCCTGATTCAATTCTCGTTGTTTATCGCGCCTTATCTCTAGCTCTTCACTTGAGCAGTAGCAGTGATAGGCATCGCCATTTTTTAGGAAAATGTCAGCCCAATGCTTGTAAATCTCTAATCTTTGCGACTGAAGATATGGCCCGAATTCTCCTCCAACTTCCGGGCCCTCATCCCAATTTATTCCTAGCCACTTAAGGGTTTCGATAGCGCGAGCAATATATTCATCCGTAACTCTCTCGCGATCTGTATCTTCAACGCGGAATATCAATTTTCCAGAGCAATGTCTGGCATAAGCCCAAGCAAATAGCGCGGTTCTGATATTTCCTACATGAAGATCGCCTGTGGGAGATGGGGCAAAGCGTGTTCTTACTTCCTTAGTTGATGAATTAGCCACGGCTACTCACTCTATTCCTAAGCGTTCCAAGGCCCTCAATAGAGATGCTTACTTCACCAGATGGATTCATTGGACCAATTCCTGATGGAGTTCCGGTGAGAATTACATCCCCTGGAAGTAGCGTCATAACTTTGGTAACAAACTCAATAATAAATGGCACATCAAAGACCATATCTGAAAGCTTTGCACTCTGTTTAAGCTCGCCATCAACATGAGCTGTAATTAACTGATCCCCAGGGATAAATTCAGTATCAATCCATGGGCCAAGTGGGCAGAAGGTGTCAAAGCCCTTTGCTCTACTCCACTGTCCATCTTTCTTCTGCAAATCTCTAGCTGTGACATCGTTGGCAAGGGTGTAACCAAAGATTACATCCTTTACCTTCTGCCTTGGCACTTCTTTACAGATCTTGGAGATAACAACTGCTAACTCTGCTTCATGATCTATTCGCTCACTTGTATCTGGCCATTGAATCAAATCTTCAGGGCCAATTACTGAAGTGTTGGGTTTGATAAAAATGATTGGCTCCTCGGGCACTTCCCCGCCCATCTCAGCTGCATGATCTGCATAGTTTTTCCCAACACAGACCACTTTGCTCCTAGGAATTACTGGGGCAAGAAGCTTGACTTCGCTAAGTGCAAAAACTTCCTCTTGCTTAAAGATTCCGGCATATAGAGGGTCGCTAGCAATCGCTGTAATTTTCATATCGTCTTCCAGTAGACCAAAATGCGGATCACTGCCCAAATTTGAGCCAGCAGGAGGAGAGAATCTAACGATGCGCATAGCTAACCCTAAACCTCTTTCTCAGGAACTTGATCAGCTGGACGCTCTACTAGAAATGTTGCGATTCGATGTCTTCTTCCAATTGGACGCTCGGCAGTGATCACCCAACCTTTAAGCGTGACCGTACTTCCAGGAATTGGTACACGTCCCAAGCTCTTAGCTACAAATCCACCAATTGTGTCCACATCTTCTTTTTCATCTTCACTTAACTCAAATTCGAGTTTATCTGCTAAGTCCTCTAGATGAAGTCTCGCCGGGACTCTAACTTGCGAAGCAGTAACCCATTCAAATTCTTCTAAATCATCATCGTATTCATCAGCAATCTCACCGACGATTTCTTCCAAAATATCTTCGATAGTAATAAGACCTGCAGTTCCACCATATTCATCAACCACTATAGCTAGGTGAATCTGATCTCGCTGCATCTGCTTTAATAGCTCTAAAGCATTTTTAGTCTCTGGGACAAATGTTGCCCCCCTAATGTGATTACTTACTAGCTCGGTTAACTCAGACTCTCGATATTCATGAATTCTTCTTGCTAAATCTTTGACATAGGCAATACCAACTATCTCATCAAGATTCTCGCCAACGACTGGAATTCTGGTAAAACCAGAGCGCAGAGCTAAGGAGAGGCCCTGCCTTAAATTCTTACTTCCTTCAATCCAGACCATCTCTATTCTTGGGACCATTAGCTCTCTAACTAATGTGTCTCCCAATTCAAAGACTGAGTGGATCATCTCGTGCTCTGACTCTTCAACTAATCCACGTTCATGCGCCTGATCCACCAAATCACGTAACTCTGCCTCATTTGCAAATGGGCCAGATTTAAATCCTTTTCCAGGAGTTATGGCGTTTCCTATCGCAATCAATAGGGCAGTTAGAGGACCTAAAATTTTGGACATTATCACCGCAACAACGCAAGCCGGGATTATCCAGCGACCAGCATTTTGCTTGGCCAAGGTCCTTGGACCAACACCCACCACAACGTAGGAGAGAACCACCATGGCAGCTACTGCGATTAACATCGCTAACGCAATAGGCTCCACCAAAACCGTGAAAGCTTGAGCAACAATAACCGTTGCAGTTAATTCAGATGCTTTTCTTACAAACAAAATTACATTTAGGTAGCGGGCTGGCTCCTTGATGACTCTTGCAACCCAGGCCGCTGATTTAGAAGACTTTACCTCTAGCTCTTCGACAAATACTCGAGAAATTGAGTTAATCGCAGATTCAGAGCCCGCTAAAAATCCGGCAAAAAACAAGAGGGCAACTACAGATAAAACTTCAGTAAGGCTCACCGGTTAGCTCTCCATTCAATTAGGTATTCATCCTGCAAGGCAAACATCACTTCTTTCTGATCTGCTTCAAGGTGGTCATATCCTAAAAGATGGAGAACTCCATGGACTATCAGTAATTCTAATTCATCTTGGAGGCTTGACTTAACCTTAAGCGCATTCTTATTGGCATAAGTTGGGCAGAGAGCGATATCTCCCAACATTGAAGGGCCAAGTGCTGCTGAATTTGGCTTTACTTCATCCATGGGAAATGCCAAAACATCAGTTGGTCCCTCTTCATCCATCCAGCGCAAGTGAAGCGCGCTCATTTCATCTTCATCAAGCAAAGAGATGTTTAGTTCTGAATCAGGATGAACCCCTTGAGCCAACATAGTGAAATGAGCCAGAGATTTCAGGCGCTCTAAATCACATTTGGAATCAGTTAAGTTAGTGAGTTCTATATTCATTTCGCACTTTACCTAAAGGTTTAAGTAAGTTAGCGATCACTCCTTAGCGAACGTGGTTTATTCTCTCGTCTATCGGCTCTAGTTCCGGCAATTGAAGAATCAAAACGTCCGTAGGCATCAACGATCTCGCTGACCAATCTATGTCTGACTACATCCTCTGAAGTTAAATCCATAAATGAAATATCATCAATTCCTTCCAATATACTTCGCACAATCTTTAAACCTGAATCTTGATGAGTTGGAAGATCTATCTGGGTAATATCGCCAGTGATAACCATTTTTGATGAAAATCCAAGTCTGGTTAAAAACATTTTCATCTGTTCAGGAGAAGTGTTCTGAGCTTCATCCAAGATGATAAATGAGTCATTAAGAGTTCGACCTCTCATATAGGCAAGAGGAGCAACTTCAATAGTCCCTGATGACATTAACCGAGGAATTGCTTCAGGATCTAGCATGTCATGGAGGGCATCAAAGAGCGGGCGAAGGTATGGGTCAATTTTTTCATGAAGCGTTCCTGGCAAGAAACCCAGTCTCTCTCCAGCTTCAACTGCAGGGCGGGTAAGAATAATTCTATTTACTTGCTTCGATTGGAGCGCTTGAACGGCCTTTGCCATCGCAAGATAAGTTTTGCCAGTTCCCGCAGGACCAATCCCAAAGGTGACAGTGTTTTTATCGATCGCATCTACATAACGCTTCTGATTAGCAGTCTTAGGTCGAATCGTTTTGCCACGATTGCTCAATATATTTAGAGTTAAAACTTCAGAGGGAGAGCTTCCATCGTTGATCATTGCTATTGAGCGTCTAACAGCATCATCACTTAACTGCTGTCCACTTCGAATAACGGTTAGGCAACTCTGAATTAGTTGTTTTACTCTCTCGCATCCTTGAGTACTTCCTCGGAGAATAACTTCATTGCCTCTAACCGTTATTGCCACATCATGAAATGCGTTCTCAATTGCTTTTAGATAGGAATCGTTTGGCCCAGTTATTGAAACGCTGGAGATATCGCTAGGTAGCGTTAAGGTGATTCGATCCATTACGCCAATTCTATCCAGGGGGCCAGCTCAGCGCACGACCACCAAGAAGATGCAAGTGAGCGTGAAAAACGCTTTGGCCCCCATCGGCTCCGGTGTTAAAGAGAGTTCGATAGCCATTTAACTCACGTTCATTGGCAATACTTGCAGCCATCTCAAAGCACTCAACTAGTACTTCTGAATTTGCAAGGGTTAATTCAGCTGCATTCTCATAGTGAATTTTTGGAATTACCAAGACATGAGTGGGCGCTATCGGGTTAATGTCGTTAAATGCTAAGACATTATCGCTCTGTTTGACTATGTCGGCAGGAATTTCACCACTAACTATGGCGCAGAAGAGACACTTCATGGGTTATCTCTACCAGATTCCAAGGCCAGTTTGAACTGCGGCAAGAGCTGCGGCTCCTGCGTGAGCAGAGCGAAAGATTGGCAGTCCCATTGCCACCGAGAGAGCTCCATGTGACAAAAATGCTGCTGCCTCTTCATCGCTAATTCCACCTTCAGGTCCAATAATTAGCAAAACTCTATTCAAACTCTTCTCCGCTTGAGCTTTTGATAGTAGATCCGAGAGTTTTCCTCCATCAGATTCATGAAAGAGAAGTGTTAAATCAAAATCTGCTAATAGCTCACTTGCGCTTACTCCACTCTGAAGATTTGAAATCTTAGGAAACCAAGCTCGCCTTGATTGCTTGGTAGATTCCCTTGCCCAAGTTCGCCATTTATCCAGTGAATCTTGCTCGTCTTTGAATTGACCAATAGATCGATTAGCGCTCCAGGGAATAATCTCATCGACTCCTGCCTCGGTTAATAGTTCAATAGTCTCGCGCGCTCTATCGCCCTTAGTTAGAGCCTGCATGACAGTAAGCCAAATTCTTGAGGCGGGAAAGTCTTGGACCGTTAATACCTTGGCAGAGAAGGATTTCTTAGTAATTGAGGTAACTTCAACGCTGACCCTTCGACCCTTTCCATCGGTGAGCGCAATAATTTCATTGATTTTTATTCTTGTTACATTAATTGCATGGTGTGCTTCCTCGCCTGCAACAAAAAGCTCACCTTTATCTGGCAGCTCATCAACTATAAAAACTGGAAGCATTAGTTTCTAAATGCCTCTTTGAACTTACCAAAGAAACCAGCGCCGCCCTGACCATCTTCTTTATTTGATTTCATCCTATTTGAACTCTTATCTTCGCTACGTAATTTGGCAAATTCTTTCAATAACTCACTCTCTTTCTTTGATAACTTACTAGGAACTTCAACGCTGACATGGGCATAGAGATCTCCTCTGCCACCGCCGCGCAACCTAGTCATACCCTTTCCCCTTACCAAAATAACATCGCCGCTTTGAGTTCCAGGTTTAATCTCAATAGTTATCTCGCCATCTAGAGTTTCAATTTTCATCTCACTGCCAAGGGCTGCTGATGTCATTGGAACTGAAACTGCGATATGTAAGTTATCGCCATCTCGAAGAAGAAATTCATGTTCTTCAACGATTATCTCCACATATAAGTCTCCTGTAGGCCCGCCTCCTGCGCCCACCTCGCCTTGACCTGATAGCTGCATGCGATTTCCGGTTTCAACCCCTGCAGGAATTTTTACTGAAACATTTCTACGCGCTCGAACTCGACCATCTCCAGAACATTCGGTGCAAACCTGCGGGATCACAGTTCCAAAACCTTGGCACGTTCCACATGGCCTTGATGTCATCACCTGGCCAATAAATGATCGAGTAACTTGTTGAATTTCGCCGCGTCCTTTACAAATGTCGCATGTGCGCGGAGTGGTTCCAGGTGCACAGCCATCTCCACCGCATTTAGTGCAGATAATCGCCGTTTCTACGCCAATTTCCCGCTCGGTTCCAAAACATGCTTCAGTCAAAGTTATTGTGGTTCGAATTAAGGCATCTTGCCCCTGGCGAGTTCTCGCTCTGGGCCCTCTTGGATTTCCGCCACCGCCAAAGAACGCATCCATGATGTCGCTAAATCCGCCAAAGCCACCGCCAAAGCCCGCAAAATTGTCACCTCCGCGATCATAATTACTGCGCTTTTCAGGATCGCTTAAAATTTCATAAGCCGCAGTAATCTCTTTAAAGCGATCTTGCACTTTAGGATCTGGATTAACATCAGGATGAAGCTCGCGAGCTAACTTCCGGTAGCTCTTTTTGATTTCATCTTGTGAGGCGTTTCGTTCAACGCCAAGTGCTTTGTAGAGATCACTCATTACTGGCTATCCATCAAAAATCTACCAACATATCTGGCAACAGCATTGACTGCAGACATTGAAGATGAGTAATCCATTCTAGTTGGGCCAAGAATGCCAAGAGCGCCAAGTGAATTGCCATCTGCTCCATATCCCATAGACACCAAGCTGGTGCGCTGCAAACCGCTCTCGGCCTGCTCAGCTCCAATTCGAACTCGCATCGTATCTCCAGCATCACTTAAGAGCCTCAATAACACCACTTGCTCCTCTAGCGCCTCTAATACTCCACGAATCTCTGCAGATGACTCGCTATTTGATCTCGCAAAATTAGCTGTGCCGGCTAAGACAACTTTCTCCTCAGGTTTTTCAATTGCCATCTCAATTAAGTTTGAAATTATTAAAGCAGTTGAAGTTCTCTCATTCTTACCAAAGTGAGCCAAAATTGCCTCAAGGTCCTGGCCAACATCTGACATGGCTTTACCAACGACGGCGGCATTTAATCTCTGTCGCAGATCAGCCAAGAGCGAATCACTTAAATCATAAGGAAGCTCAAGCACACGTTGTTCAACCCGGCCGGTTGTTGTAATTAGCACCAGCATCAAGCGAGATGGAGTTAAGAGAACCAACTCAATATGTCTTACCCGAGACTTGGTTAGTAATGGGTATTGAACAACAGCTACCTGCTTTGTAACCTGAGCAAGTAGTCGAACAGTTCTCATCACAATGTCATCTAGATCATTAGCGCCCTCAAGAAAGGTTTCAATCGCTCTACGCTCTGCGCTGGATAACGGTTTAACTGTGGCAAGCTTATCTACAAATAGCCGATATCCCTTATCGGTTGGAATTCTTCCAGCACTGGTATGTGGTTGAGTAATTAACCCTGCCCCTTCAAGGATTGACATCTCATTGCGAATAGTTGCCGAAGAAATTCCTAGCGAGCTTTTCTCTGAAATGAGCTTAGAGCCCACTGGCTCCTCTGTCGCCACATACTCTTCGACAATGGCTCTTAGGATTTCAAGCTGCCTGCTTTCCATTTTCTAGCAATGCCCTTTCGTTTTCATTAGAGAGTAGCAATTCCTAGGGTGGCTAAAATAATTAGTAACATAGCTGGAAACCCAGTACGAATCTTGTTGGCTCTAAAGTGAAAGAATATAGCTCCTGCCATCACAAACCAGATGACCACATATCCATAGAGTTCTAGATCTGTGTTATCGAGAGCAAAACCAATAATTAGAGAGCTGGAAGCTAGAGTCTCGAATAATCCAACCAGCCTTGCAAGTCCATCTGGAAATCCGACATCTCTGGTTCCAGAAAGTCCGGCGCTGCTGCCACTTGCTTTTGAGAGCCCAGCAATTAGAAAAATAAGGGCTAGTAGAAGGGTAATGACGGTATGCATAGTGGCCATAAGGCAAAGTTACTACAAGACTAACTCGCGCACGATTTTATCGGCAATCAAGCGTCCACTTCTGCTCAACACCAATCGCATATCTTGCCAACTCTCGATATCTAGAAATCCTGAGCTTAGAAATTCTTCAGCTCTGTGGATCTGTGAAGGATTTAGGCGGTTATGTAATATTCCCTCGCGCCTTCTAATTTGAAGCATGATGAATTCATCTGAGAGATTTTCTGGGGTCAAAATCTCATGGCTCAACTCTGGACTCTGGCCGTGCGAAATTTTCTCTTGGTATGAACTTGGATGTTTAACATTCCACCAACGCTTGCCACTTAAGTAGGAGTGAGCTCCTGCTCCTACTCCCCACCAATAAGAGCCATCCCAATAAGCGATGTTATGGCGACATTGCCCGCCAGGTTTACTCCAATTACTTAACTCATACCAACTAAATCCTGCCGCTTCAAAGAGTTGATCAGCAAGCAAATACTTATCAGCGCTCTGATCATCTGGCGGCATTGTTAGCTCGCCTCGACTTATCTGCGCCGCAAGCTTTGTCCCCTTCTCAACGATTAAGGCATAAGCGCTAATGTGATCGATATCTAGTGCGAGGGCATATTCCAAACTCCTGCGCCAATCATCGATGGTTTCACCGGGTGAGCCATAGATTAAATCAACGCTTACATGTTTAAATCCAGCGGTTCTAGCCATTGCAACAGCATCTCCAACACTTTCAGGGTTATGGGTGCGATCGAGAACTTTTAGTACCGATATAACAGCTGATTGCATACCCATAGAAACTCGTGTTGCCCCTGCGCTCTTGATCTCATCTAGAAATTCTTTACTCACCGAGTCAGGGTTTACCTCAATTGTTATCTCAATATCTTTTTCTAGAGTGAATCTCCTTCTAATCTCATCGATGATTCGCGCCAACTGGGCTGCAGGCAGAAGCGACGGCGTTCCTCCCCCAAAGAAAATCGTAGGGACTATGGCAGATCCAACTTCTTTTGCCGCCATCTCAATCTCTTTTAGCGCTGAATCAATATAAGGATCTGAAAGTGAATCTAAATCTCCGCTCTTTAATTCACTGGGCGTATAAGTATTAAAGTCGCAGTAACCGCATCTTTTAGCGCAGTAAGGGATGTGAATATAGAAGGAGAGCCGCTGGCTCACGCTATTTCTTTACCTTTCCGCTTTCTTCATCGGCATTTGTTGAAAGTGCGGCGATGAATGCCTCCTGTGGTACTTCAACTCTTCCCACCATCTTCATTCGCTTCTTTCCCTCTTTCTGCTTCTCTAAAAGTTTGCGCTTACGAGAGATATCGCCGCCATAACACTTTGCCAAAACATCTTTCCTGATTGCCCGAATTGTTTCACGCGCAATAATTTTGGCGCCAATGGCTGCTTGAATAGGAACTTCAAATTGCTGCCTTGGAATTAGCTCCCTAAGTTTTGAAGTCATCATGACTCCATAGGTATAAGCCTTCTCGCGGTGGACAATGGAGCTAAAGGCATCAACAGTCTCTCCTTGAAGCAA
>DDYK01000057.1:409-3094 GCA_002347935.1 Actinobacteria bacterium UBA2236 | reverse complement strand
GTGTAGCGAATTTCAACACGATCTTCCGATAGATAATCCATGCCATTTAGAGCGCCTCTTCGCTGCTGGCAAAGCTCCATAATCGTTCCGATGTAATCAGTTGGAGAGAGAATTGTTGCCTTAACTATTGGCTCTCTGACTTGAGCTACCTTTCCGTTGGGATACTCGCTGGGATTGGTAACAATTAACTCTTGCCCTGATTCAGTTGTAACTGTGTAGACCACATTTGGGGCAGTTGAGATAAGAGTCAGATCAAACTCTCGCTCTAGGCGCTCTCTAACAATTTCCATATGGAGAAGTCCTAAGAATCCACATCTAAATCCAAAGCCAAGGGCTGCAGAATTTTCTGGTTCATAGACTAAAGCTGCATCATTAAGCTGCAACTTATCTAACGCATCGCGCAGGAGTGGATATTGATCACCATCGATTGGAAATAAACCTGAGAAAACCATAGGTTTTGGATCTTTATAGCCAGAGAGCGCTTCAAGTGCTGGTTTATGGAAAGTTGTTACCGTATCTCCAACTCTTGATTGGCGAACATCTTTAACGCCAGTGATTAGATAACCCACCTCGCCTACTCCAAGGCCCTTGCTTGATACTGGCTCTGGTGAGATAACTCCAATATCTAATAGCTCATGCTTAACTCCAGTTGAAAACATCTGAATCTGCTCTCTTGGTGAGAGATGTCCATCAAATACTCGAACATATGTCACAACACCTCGATAGGTGTCATAGACCGAGTCAAAAATTAAAGCTCTGGCAGGTCCTACTGGATTTCCTTTTGGAGCTGGAATTTGAGCAATAATTTGATCTAAGAGTTCTTCAACACCAATTCCTGATTTTCCAGAGACGCGCAAGCAATCCTCAGGTTTGCATCCAACTAGCTTAGATAATTCAATTGCAAACTTATCCGGCTGGGCAGAAGGCAAATCAATCTTATTTAATACTGGAATAACGGTTAAATTGTTTTCCATGGCTAGATAAAGATTTGCCAGTGTTTGAGCCTCAATACCTTGCGCACAATCCACTAATAAAATAGCGCCTTCGCATGCTGCAAGAGACCTTGAAACTTCATAGGTAAAATCAACATGCCCTGGGGTATCAATCATATTTAGAATGTATTCCTTACCATCAAGGGCTGATTTCCAAGGAAGACGAACAGCTTGGCTCTTGATAGTAATTCCACGCTCGCGCTCAATATCCATGCGATCTAAATATTGGGCTCGCATATTTCGCGCCTCAACAACTCCGGTTATTCCAAGCATTCGATCTGCCAGAGTGGACTTGCCGTGATCAATATGGGCAATGATGCAGAANNGTTGCGGCAGGTTGCGGCGCTTTACTTAAGTCAATTGCAGGCATGCCTATCGCCTACTTTGTGTGAAAGGGTTGGCTGGATTAACGAACGCCAGCTTTGTGGGCTGACTTAGCCATAGCTGACTTCTTATTAGCAGCTTGGTTGGCATGTATTACGCCTTTTGATACCGCGATATCGAGTTCACGAGAGGCATTTGATAGCTCAGTGGCAACAAGCTTTGAATCTCCTGCAGTAAGGGAATCACGGAAGCGACGGATAGCGGTCTTAAAAGAGGAACGCACTGACTTGTTACGCAAGCGAGCCTTCTCATTGGTCTTGATTCTCTTGATCTGGGACTTGATATTTGCCACGAACTTAAAGCCTTCCATTTGAGTGAATTACAACGCGGCAGGGTATCAGTCAGAGTTATCTGGGCTCAAACCGAGATTCTCGGCCTTGCCAAATACCGCCTATTTACGCCCTACTTTGCCGGCAATTGCCAGAACGCTTCGCTCCAGGGCATAGAGCGGGTCGGCCTCAGCTCCTTTAATGGCCACATCTGCTTTTGCTAATTCACCAACCGAGAATGCAATTAGCGCTGGAGTCCACTTTCCTAACTGGCGCCTAGCCTTATCAATCTGCCAGGGGGCAAGCCCAAGAGAGCCAGCAAGTTGAAAGGCATTAGCACCGCGCGGAGCTCCTGAAACTTTTGCAAGTGCTCTAATTGAGGAGGTAATTGCAGAGAGAATCATTATTGGATCAACTCCGGTATCAAGGGCATTTCTTAGTGAAATCAGCGCAGCCCTGCTATCTCCTGCCAAAGTTGCATCTGCTACATCAAAACCTGTTGCTTGTACTTTGCCTTGATAATAGAGAGCAATATCTTCTTCATCAATAACTGCTTTGGCAGCGCTAGTATCAAAAGCAATCTGACTACAAGCTGCTGCGAGCTCTCTGGTGTCACTTCCTGTGGCATCAACTAGGGCGCTAATTGCAGCAGATGAAATCTTGCGTCCCTGTCTTTCAAATTCCTGGGTAACAAAGCTCGCTTTATCACTCTCTTTTTTCATCGCCTCACAGAGAATAATCTCTGGTTTTAACTTCTTAATCTTTTCTAGAAGTGCTTTTCCTTTAACGCCGCCCTTATGAATAAAAATTATATGAAGCGAGGAATCAAGCGCAGATAAGTAGTTTTCTACTTCCTCTTGCACCTCACTGATTAAATCTTGTAAGTCTTTTAAAACAACAACGCGTTTATCAGCAAAGAGTGAAGGAGCAATTGCTGAGGCAAAGCCGCCAATTTCTAATTCAGCACCTTCTAGGACAGTTTTCTCATAACCAATTCGCGCAACTAGCGCATCGGTTAGGGCGCGATCTGCTAAAACGCT
>DDYK01000057.1:0-167 GCA_002347935.1 Actinobacteria bacterium UBA2236 | reverse complement strand
AAGATTGAAATTCCAGAGAGGTTGTACTTCCTAGCAATCTCCTCTTGCGCCTCTGGCTCAATATCGCCAGTAATCAATATTTTCACCTGCCCTACCTGGGCAAGAATTACTAAAGAGCGATTATTCTCCTGGGATCCATCACCAGATAGATTTGAAAAATTAGCAGT
>DDYK01000013.1 GCA_002347935.1 Actinobacteria bacterium UBA2236 | reverse complement strand
GTCGGCGTTGGAGTCGGAGTCGCACTAGTTGTTGATGAAGTCTTTGCAGAAGTTACTTTTTTGCCTTTGCTCCAAACCAACTTCTTTCCTGATTTGATACAGGTATAACTCATGCCCTTATAGATCTTTACTTGATTAGCCTTGCTGCACTGTGCTCCAGCCTTTGGATTTGCAGCTACGGCAGTTGTGGCAGGAAGAATCCAAATGGTCAAAGAAAGTGAGATAAGGGCGGCTAGTTTTCTTCTCATCAGGAGATTAAGCCTAAAACAGCAGCGAGTAGAGCGCGAGTTATAGATCCCTTCCCCTCTTAGCCTAAAGTAGGGAAGTGATGAAGGCTGAGAAATTGTCCCAAGAGCGCCTCCTTGCTCTGCAAGACCTTGATTCCTCTCTCATGCAACTCACACATAAAGCCAATAATCTGCCGTTATCAAAGCTTCTCGAAGAAAAGCGCTTGGAATTTGCAAGCGCTAGAGATCTCGCAGTTGCGGCTAGTACTGAGCGAAGTGATATCAAGCATGAACTATCAAAATCAGAGCTTGATGTGGAGCAGGTGTTATCTCGTATTGAAAAGGATGAGAAGCGCCTCTCATCAGGGGTGGGAACTCCAAAAGAGCTAGAGCAGACTCAACATGAATTGGAATCACTAAATAAAAGACGAGCAGAGCTTGAAGATATTGAACTTGAAGTTATGGTTCGCCTAGAAGGTCTTGATAGCAGAATAGCTGAGCTATCAAAGAGACGTGATGAGTTGGCAATTGAAGTTGAAGCAATAACAAAAGAACGTGATGAAGCACTTGAACAAATTAGCCAAGCAGTAAGCGCTACAAAATCAGATCGGGATGCTTTAGTAAAAGATATTGAAGCAGAGCTCTTATCACTCTATGAGAAAATTAGATCAACAAGTGATGGGCTAGCAGCAGTTCGCCTCGCTGATGGTAAGTGTCAGGGCTGCCACTTAACAATGAGCGCAGCTGAGCTAACTAGGATCAATTCTTTAGCAATGGATGAATTAGTGCGCTGTGAAGAGTGTCGCAGAATTCTTATAAGGATTACTTAAATGATAAGGAATTTAATAATTTATGCAGATGGGGGCTCAAGGGGAAATCCAGGGCAAGCAGCCTACGGAGCGCTAGTCTGTGAGGGCGATAAAGTCTTAATAGAGATTGCTGAGAAAATTGGTATTGCCACCAATAATGTTGCGGAATATCAAGGGCTAATAGCTGGGATAAGAGCAGCTAATAGAATCGATCCTGCAGCCCGGATTGAGGCTCGCCTCGATAGTAAGTTGGTAGTTGAGCAGATGAGCGGGCGATGGAAGATTAAAAATATTCCACTAGCCAAATTGGCAATGGAGGCGAAGAAAATTCACTCACCAGATTTAATTACCTTCACCTGGATTCCAAGGGAAGAAAATCATGCCGCAGATCGCTTAGTAAACCTTGCTCTAGATGGTTACTAAGCTCTAGCTTCCTGGGCTAATCGTTGACATATTAAAGTCATTAATCACAAGCGCCGGAGCTTTCATACTTGTGATATCTCCAGCCCACTCTCTTGGTTGAGTCCAGGCGCTCTCTGAGGCCTCAGCGATTCGAGAAAGTGCGCTCACTGGAGAGTCATTCCATCTGAAATTATTTGTTGCTCCCACAACTTCGCCGCCCTTAACGTGATAAACCCCATCTCTGGTAAGTCCAGTTAGTAAAAGGGTATTGGGATCAACCATTCTGATATACCAGAGCGTGGTGAGAAGAAGTCCGTTATCAACTTTCTTGATTAGATCCTCTAGATTTCCACTTGCTCCATCAACTTTCATAATCAAGTTATCGCCAAGTGGGGTGTAGGGAAGTGAGGTTAACTTCGCACTTGCTCTCGTTTGTAATAGAGAAGTAAGAACTCCATCCTTAAGCCAATCAACTCTCTTTGCCTCCTGCCCATTATCAAAGACAGAGGTAAATGGCGAGCTAACTGCTGCAGAGATAAATGGTGATCCAGGAAGCTGCTGATCCTTTGGATCGCTATAGAGCTGGAGACTCTTATTGGATAACTTCTCACCAACTCTAGTTCCACCACCTTTTTTAGAAAATACGCTCTGTCCTTCAAATGCATCACGGCCACTTGAAACCCACATCATGTAGGTGAAGAGATCAGCTACCGCACCGGATGGAACAATGCTGGTATATCGCCCAGCAGGAAGATCAACTTTGCGCTCTTGCCAGTTAAGTCTCTGGCGAATCTCTTTATCAATTCTCTCGACAGAGACATCTTTGAAATCATGAGTTTCAACGCCAGACCAGGTAGATCTTGAGCGCCCATGAGACTTTCCAGTCATCTCAACTCTTCCAACTGGTGAGTCATAACGAAGTCTCATCCCGCCTTTTGAGCCAACCCAGAGGCTCTCATGGGTATGTTCGGCGTAGCCAAATAATTCAATGCCATCTGATTTAGATGCCTGCATCATTGAGCCTAGATCTGGGGCAAATTTAGAAAATACCTCAGGCCCAGTTGGAGCGTGTTTATCACTCCAGTTTCCATAGCTAACATCTTTAGCAAGTGGGGCGTAATCATCTGCCTGACCTGATGCCTTAGCGGCAGCTAAAGCCTCAGCAAGTATTGAATCGATATCTCCCTCTTCAACGCTAGTTCTAGTCACTCCGCCTGATGCCATTGCAGATCCTGTTGCAATAAAAGCAATTACCGTTACCGATCTGGTAGCTATCACGCCATTGGTAGTTAGAGTGCTACTCGCCCAACGGAGATTGGCCTGCGTTTTATCTCTTACTAAAACTATGCAATCATCACTTGTTGCTTTAGCCAAAATCTTTTCTACTAAATCTTGCGCAGAGATCATTTGCCCACCTCAGCTACGGTATTTAGAATATTTATCTTCTCAAAGATAGCTGCTGGGCAGCCATGGCTAACGGCGGCAACTTGTGCTGGTTGCGCCTTTCCGCAATTAAACGCCCCGCCTAGAACATAAGTTGATGGGCCGCCAACTTTCTTCATCGCCCCCCAGAAATCGGTGGTGGTTGCCTGATAGGCCACATCTTTTAATTGACCCACAATTTTTCCACCTTTAACTCGATGAAAGCGCTGGCCAGTAAATTGGAAGTTATAACGCTGCATATCAATCGACCAGGATTTATCGCCAAGAATAAAAATGCCATCATCAATTGATTCAATTAAGCCCGCTAGATCAGGGCCATTAGGATCGGCTTTTAGCGAGACATTTGGCATTCTCTGAATTGGCACATGCGATGGTGAATCGGCATAGGCGCAGCCATTGCTTCGCTCTTTATTGACAGCAGCAGCAATTCTTCGATCTAGTTGATAGCCCACCAAGATGCCATCTTTAACGATATCCCAGCTCTGAGCAGCAACTCCTTCATCATCAAAACCGACAGTGCTTAAACCATGCTCAGTTACGCGATCTCCGGTGACATTCATAAGAGGGGAGCCATACTTTAAGTTGCCAAGCTTGTCTGGAGTGGCAAAGGAAGTTCCTGCGTAATTTGCTTCATATCCAATTGCTCTATCAAGTTCTGTGGCATGGCCGATTGATTCATGAATAGTTAGCCAGAGATTTGAGGGATGAATCAGTAAGTCATATCGGCCTGGTTCAACAGATGGTGAGGCAACTTTCTCTGCAAGAAGTGATGGCAGCTCTGCTATCTCAATATCCCAATCCCAGATTGAGTTATCCATCCACTCCCAGCCATATCCTGCAGGTTGGGCAAGAGTGCGCAGCGATTCAAAGCCGTGGCTACCAATTGAGATTGCTTCAATCTGGGTCTGCACTCTAACTCTCTGCTGCGTTGTGCTGGTGCCTGCAGAGTCTTGGTAATGCTTCTGCTCTTTAACAAACATAGTGTGAGCGCTGGTGTGATTAACACTTGATGAGGCAAGAAGCTTTGAGCTAAGAGATGCTAGGCGATCTTTCTTCTCGCTATCAGAGATAAGAAATGGGTCAATCTTGTATGAAGAGACCCAGGTTTTATTGGGATAGACGGGTTCACTAACTAATTTAATTTCATCTGTTGAGAGCGGCTTTGAAGTCTTAGCCATCGCAACTGCGCTTAAAGCTAATTTCTTGGCGGTATCAGTTGAGAGATCAGGGGAGGAGGCAAAACCCCAAGCGCCATTAACAATTACCCTAACTCCAATTCCAAGGTTTGATTCATCGCTCTGTGTTTCAGGCTTTGCATCTCTAAGCGATAGATATCCAGTTCTAGTCCTTTCAATTCTGACATCAACATGAGATGCCCCAGCAGATTTTGCAGTATCAATAGCTGCATC
>DDYK01000076.1:27468-32892 GCA_002347935.1 Actinobacteria bacterium UBA2236 | reverse complement strand
CTTCTTCATTTTGCATTAAGTATGTTCGATTACCATGAAGAACGCCAATAGGACTATTAGCTGTTAAAGGTGCTGCGTGCTTGCCTGTTTCGATGCCATGTCCTGCAGCTTCAACACCGATTAATCTAACATCAGGCAAATCAATATAAGGATAAAAAATACCCATTGCATTTGAGCCACCACCTACACAGGCAATAACTACATCAGGCTGTCTACCTAACATTTCTTGCATTTGTGATTTACATTCCACACCAACAACTGAATTAAAATCTCGCACCATCATAGGGTAAGGGTGAGGCCCTGCTACGGTACCAATAATATAAAATGTGGTTGAGATATTAGTTACCCAATCACGCATCGCTTCATTAATCGCATCTTTAAGCGTTTTAGATCCCGTTGTAACTGAAATAACCGTTGCGCCAAGCAACTTCATTCTTGCAACATTTAAAGATTGGCGCTTAGTATCTTGCTCACCCATATAAACGACACATTCAAGACCAAGTAGGGCTGCTGCAGTGGCTGAAGCAACGCCATGTTGTCCAGCCCCAGTTTCAGCAATTATTCGCTTCTTGCCCATGCGCTTGGTTAAGAGTGCTTGACCCAGCACATTATTTATTTTATGACTTCCAGTGTGATTTAAATCTTCTCGCTTCAATAAAATCCTTGCATTGCCAGCATGCTCTGCAAACCTTTTCGCCTCAGTGATGATTGATGGGCGACCGGTGTAGCTCTTGTGTAGATGGTTAAGTTCCCGTTGAAATTCAGGATCTTTCAAGGCCGAGTTGTGTGCTGCTTCTAATTCATCTAGCGCACCAATCAAAGCCTCTGGAACAAAACGTCCACCATAGGGGCCAAAGTGGCCAACAAGCTCAATGCGCTCCATGCCCTTTAGTCTACTTTCCCTCAAGAGTTTGCAACATTTAGGAATTCACGAACTCTCGTTGCAGGATTATCTGATTTCACAAGAGCCTCGCCAACCAAGATCGCATCCGCTCCTGCCAAAAAGGCCTGCTGAGCATCTTCTGGTTCGAGCATTCCAGACTCAGCTATGCGAATAATTCCAGGGGGAATTAGCGGCAGAAGCGTTGAAAAATTATTCTTATCAATCTCTAGCGTTTTGAGGTTTCTCGCATTTACTCCAATAATTTTAGGATTGATGGCAAGGGCTCGCTCAAGTTCTTCTTGATTGTGAACTTCTATAAGTGCCTGCATTCCAAGAGCTATAACCAGGTCATAGAGCTGCCCTAGTGCTTCATCACTTAGCGCTGCAACAATTAAAAGAACAAGATCTGCCCCGTAGGCTCTTGATTCTTTAACTAAATATTCATTGACTATAAAGTCCTTTCGCAACAACGGTATTGAGACTTCGCCTCTAACACTTGAAAAGTCCTGAAGAGATCCACCAAAGCGTCTCTGCTCAGTCAGTACGCTAATTACTGCTGCTCCCCCATTTTGATACTGCCTCGCTAGTTTCTCCGGAGCAGGGATTTGGGCAAGTGCTCCCTTGCTAGGACTAGATCGTTTAACTTCAGCAATAACTGAAAATTTATCGCTACTAAGAGCGGCCAAGGCATCGAGAGGCTTATTTGCTGATGCCATCTTCTCCGTTAGTGCAAAGGTAGATAGCTCTCGCTTAGATTGATCTTCTAGAACCCCAGCGATAATTGAATCAAGAACGCTCATCAAAATTAATCCTTATATCTTATTGGTTCTAGTGAGTTTGCCGCTCCAATTGCACCAAGCACAGCTGCGGCCTTGTTTAGACACTCTTCATATTCACTAATTGGATTTGAATCTGCCACTATTCCAGCACCGGCTTGAACATGTGCTTTATTATCTTTTATCACTGCTGTTCTAATCGCAATACAGGTATCGAGATTTCCAGTGAAGTCGATATATCCAATTGCCCCGCCATAGATTCCTCGCCTCGATGGTTCCAACTCTTCAATTATCTCCATCGCTCTGGGCTTAGGTGCTCCTGAGAGTGTGCCTGCAGGAAAGACTGCATATAAAGCTTCCACAGATGATTTAGAGCTATCGAGATGGCCAATAACCGTTGAAACGATATGCATCACATGGGAATATCTCTCAATCTGCATAAATTCAATTACGTTTACAGTGCCAGGTGCGCAAACTCTTCCTAAATCATTTCGACCAAGATCTACAAGCATTAAATGCTCGGCGCGCTCTTTAGGATCTGCCAAGAGCTCCTCTGCCAGCCTTAAATCTTCTTCTTGATTTGTCGAGCGCTTTCGAGTTCCAGCAATAGGGTGCACCATTACTTGACTACCAGTTACTTTAACTAACGCTTCAGGACTTGAACCAACGACGCTTAAACCATCTGCAAATCTGAAGTGATACATATATGGACTGGGATTGTGAAGTCGTAACATTCGATATGCATCAAGTGAGGATGCTTGGCAATCCATCGTAAATCTCTGAGATAAGACAACTTGAAATGCTTCGCCGGCTCTAATCTGCTCCTTAATCTCTTCAACGCTCAGACAGAATTGATCTTTAGTAAAATTGGCGGTAAAGATAGGCGCACTCTTCTTTGCAATTTTCGAAATATTGCTATCTATCGTACTTAGAAGCGATTTCTGCATTTGATCTAATCTATCTATCGCCGATTTATAGGCCAGATCTACGCGTTCATCCGAACCATCCCAATTGATGGCATTCGCTATCAGAATTACAGTTCCTTGGAGATGATCATAAACAGCCAAATCTGAAGTCAACATGAAAGCAATTTCTGGAAGCTTTAATTCATCTATTCCTAGATTTGGAAGTTTTTCAAGCCTTCGCACCGCGTCATATCCCATATAGCCAACGAGGCCGCCAGTTAATGGTGGAAGATTCGCAATTTTAGGTGAACGTAGATGCTTAGAGGCAATCATCAAAGCCTCTAAGGGATCAATTCCGCTTGGCGCACCTGCTGGCATAGTGCCAAGCCAATGAGCTGCTCCATCTTTTTCTGTAAGGGTTGCTTCGCTTCTAACGCCAATAAATGAGTATCTAGACCATGCTCCGCCATGTTCTGCTGATTCGAGGAGAAATGTATTTTCACGGTCTTGAGCTAATTTTGAATAGAGAGTTAGCGGGGTTTCGTTATCTGCAAGTAGTAGTTGGGCAACGGGAATGACGTTATATTCTTTTGCATAAGCACGAAATTGTTCGAGACTTAGTCGTTCCATCTATTTTTTCTCAACACTTCGGTAGAAGCAAGAGCTTTGACCTGTGTGGCAGGCCGGGCCATGTGAGTGGACTAGAAAAAGTAGTGCGTCAGAGTCACAGTCATATTTTATTTCTACAACATCTTGGAAATTTCCAGAACTTTCCCCTTTTACCCAGAGCTGATTCCTACTTCGACTCCAGAAAGTGGCTATAGAGGTAGCAATAGTTGCTTCATAGGCCTGCAGATTTACCCATGCAAGCATCAATACCTCTTTACTTACGCAATCTTGAACGATTGCCGGGATTAACTCTCCAGGCTTAATCAAGCGATTGATAATTTCCTGCGTCATGGTCTAATTCTGACCTATTTGATTGCTTTGGCGCACGGTAAAGCCTTCTGTAGCAAGTGCACGCTTAATATCTGAGATGCGATAGATGCCAAAGTGAAAGACGCTTGCGGCAAGGAGAGCATCAGCCCCTGATTCCAGCGCTGTAGCAAAATCTGAGATATCCCCGGCTCCACCACTTGCAACTATTGGAACCGGAGAAATTGAACGAACTAAACGTATCAACTCCAAGTCATATCCGGCTCTAGTTCCATCAGTGTCCATGGAGTTAAGAAGAATCTCTCCTACGCCTCTTTCGATTGCCTCTTTAATCCAATCAAGAGCGTCGATACCAGTTGAAATGGAACCACCATGTGTGGTCACCTCAAATCCACTACTAGTTCGAGATCTCTTTGCATCTATTGAAATAACTAAAACTTGACTTCCAAAGCTCTCACTAATTTCATTTATCAATTCTGGACGCTTCAGGGCAGCAGTATTAATTGAAACTTTATCGGCTCCTGCTCTTAGGAGTTGATTAACATCAGCTGCGCTACTTATCCCTCCGCCAACGGTTAGTGGAATGAATAATTGATCTGCGCTCCTTCGCACTACCTCAAGGGTTGTGCCACGTCCCTGGCTACTAGCGGTGATATCCAAAAAAGTAATCTCATCAGCACCCTCGTTGTTATAGATCTGAGCCATTTCTACTGGATCTCCAGCATCAACTAAATTAAGAAAGTTAATACCTTTAACTACTCGACCATCTTTAACATCAAGGCAAGGAATTATTCGCGTGGCAAGGCTCATTTAGAAGCCATCTCTAGAGCTTGCTCGAGCGTGAAATTTTGAGCGTAAAGCGCTTTTCCAATAATCGCTCCTTCGATGCCAATTTGAGTTAACTCACGAAGGGCTTGAATATCACTTAGCTGAGAGATTCCGCCTGATGCAATTACCGGACTACTAGTTGCTGCGCAAACCATTTTAAGCAACTCCAAGTTTGGTCCTTGAAGCGTTCCATCTTTATTAACATCTGTTACAACATATCGAGCGCACCCATCATTATCCAAGCGCTCTAGCGTTTCAAAGAGATCACCGCCATCTCGAGTCCAACCTCTTGCTGCTAGCGTTCGTCCTCGCACATCAAGACCAACTGCAATCCTCTCCCCAAAACGCTTAATTACTGAAGCGCTCCAATCAGGGCTTTCAAGGGCAGCTGTACCTAAATTGATTCGCTGACATCCCGTGCCAAGTGCTCGCTCCAGGCTCTCCTCGTCTCGAATGCCCCCCGATAGCTCAACTTTTATATCCAACTTTCCCACTACCTCAGCAAGAAGTTCATGATTTGATCCCGTTCCAAAAGCAGCATCAAGGTCAACTAGATGAATCCATGCTGCGCCTGCCTTTTGAAAATCAAGGGCAGCATCCAGCGCCGAACCATAATTACTTTGAGCAGATAGCTCGCCTTTGACCAGGCGAACCGCTTGACCTGAGCGAACGTCAACAGCTGGAAGAAGCTCCAATTTTTTCATAACGTTGATGCCCAATTTTCAATTAGAGCAAGTCCTGCTGCTCCACTTTTTTCTGGATGAAATTGCACAGCGCTCATGGTTTGACTTTCAATCGCAGCTAGAAACCCTCCGCCATAGTCGCAGTAGGAGTTAGCGCCAAATACTGGATTTTTAGCGGCATATGAGTGAACGAAGTAAAAACGTTCTTTTTCAATGCCTTGAAATAACTTACTCGTTTTATCAACCTCAACTTCATTAAAGCCCATATGTGGAATAACTTGCGCGTCTAGTCGAACTACCCTGCCTGGAAAGATTCCCAATCCTTTAATGCTTTCGCCATTTAATAGTTCATCGCTGGACTCAAAGAGAATTTGCATTCCAACGCAGATTCCAAGGGTCTTCTTCTGCTCTTG
>DDYK01000076.1:0-27456 GCA_002347935.1 Actinobacteria bacterium UBA2236 | reverse complement strand
CGCCTCTTGATAATCGGATGTGACTATGACTTCATGTTTTGTTTTTTCAAATGCTCTCTGTGCAGAACGAATATTTCCTGAGCCATAATCGAGGATGGCTATCAAAGAACGCCCTTAGTCGAAGGGATTCCTCCAGAGCGAGGATCTAAAGCAACCGCATCTTTAAATGCTTGTGCTACAGCTTTGAATTGTGCCTCAAGAACATGGTGGGCATTTCTTCCTTCAAGAACTCTGATGTGTAGCCCAATTCTTGCCTCAGAGACAATTGACTCCCAAATGTGCCTTCCCAGAGTGGTATCAAAAGTTCCTATCAATTCAACTATCTCAGGTGCGCGATGAACTAAATATGGACGACCTGATAAATCAACAGCTGCTTGCACCAAAACTTCATCAAGTGGAACAAGTGAGTTTCCAAATCTTCTAATTCCTGATTTATCACCAAGTGCCTCTCTCAAAGCCTGGCCAATAGCAAGCGAGGTGTCTTCAACGCTGTGATGGGAATCTACCGCGATATCTCCGCTCGTTTTTACAATCAAATCAAAACCAGAGTGTTTTCCAAGTTGCGAAATCATATGATCAAAAAATGGGACACCAGTTGTTACATCGCAGACCCCCGTGCCATCAAGTGTTAACTCAACTAAAACACTAGATTCCTTAGTAACGCGCTCCACACGAGATTTTCTGGGATTGACCATAGGCGAAATTATCCCCTATCAAGGCCATCACTTGCGACTCAAATATCCTGGGCTTAGCAGCGCAAATTGCTTAAAGAGTTGAGGTTAAAGCTGCAAGGAAAGCCTTATTCTCATCTTCGGTGCCGATTGTTACCCGTAGATATCCAGGTATTGAGACATCACGAATCAATACTCCCTTATCTACCAACTTAGAAAATAGCTCACCTGAGCTCTCTTTAAATCCAGTAAAGAGGAGAAAGTTTGCCTCCGATTCAATAACGACAAGGCCAAGACTCTCTAGCTCTCTGGCTAAAGATTTACGTGAGTCGATAATCTGCGCAATCTGGGCCGATAGCTCTTGGCTATGAGAGAGAGCAGCTAGAGCCGCTGCCTGCGTTAAAGAACTTAAGTGATATGGCAGGCGTATCAACAACATTGCTTCTATGAGTATCGGATCTGCAATCATGTATCCAACTCTTACTCCAGCGAATGCAAATGCCTTGCTCATGGTTCTGGAGATAATCAAATTTGGAAATTTATGCAACAACAAGAGAGCTGATGGAGAATTTGAAAATTCTGCATAGGCCTCATCAACAACGAAAATTGCTCCTACTTCTTGGCAAGTTTTGGCTAAACTTTCTATCTGATCAATATCTGTGGTGTTACCGCTTGGATTATTTGGAGTCGTTAGATATACCAGCCCAGGCTTTTGTTCACTAATGGCGTTTAAGGAGGCGGGAATATCTACTGAGAAATCGGCCCGCCTTGGAATTGAAATCCACTTCTTACCGGCCGAGCGATTAATAAGGGGGTGCATAGAGTAAGAGGGCTCAAAGCCCATAGCATCACCAGAGAAAGCAAGTGCAATACTCTGAAGAATTTCATTACTTCCATTTGCTACCCAGATATTTTCAACTCCGAAACTCAAAGAGCTTTGCCGTTTGATCTCATCTGCAAGTGCACTCCTGAGATTTATCGCATCACGATCTGGATAGCGGTTAAGACTCTTTACTTCTTTAGCGATAGCGGCGTTAATACTTGCCTGCAAACTTGCGCTTAGCTCATATGGATTTTCATTGGTATTTAATCGATTAGCGAGCGAGATTTGCGGCGCACCATATGGCGTTAAAGCCTTTAAACTCTCATTTAATTTGAGCCATTTTGGCCAGCGATCATTCATTACAAATCCTTACCCACTTCAAAACGTGCAGATATTGCCTCTCCATGAGCCGGGAGATCTTCAGCATTTGCAAAGGTAATAACGCTAGGGGCAATTTCGCTAAAGGCCTTTTCGTTATAGGAGATAAAGTGAAGGCCGCGTAAAAAAGTTTGCACCGATAACCCGCTTGAATGACAGGCGCATCCTCCTGTTGGAAGAACGTGATTGGAGCCTGCTAAATAATCACCAAGTGAAACCGGCGAGGTACGGCCAAGAAATACAGCTCCTGCGTTCCTAATTTTCCTGCTATCGCGTTTAGGATCTGAAGTTAGCAGCTCCAGATGCTCAGCAGCATATGCATTTGCAACATCTAGAGATTGCTCAAGATTATCTGTAATAACGATTGCTGATTGAATTCCACTTAACGCTTGAACTATCCGTTGGCTATGTTTAGTAACCTGTGTCCTCAGCTTTAACTCACTCTGTACTTGATCTGCCAACTCTAAGGAGTCTGTTATTAGGACAGCTGCTGCAATAATGTCATGTTCGGCTTGACTAATTAAATCTGCAGCTACTTCACCTGCTCTAGCGCTCTTATCGGCCACGATTGCAATTTCAGTTGGTCCAGCTTCGGAGTCAATGCCAATTTTTCCACGAAGTGCTCGCTTTGCTGCCGCTACATAAATATTTCCGGGCCCGGTAACTAAATCAACTGGCTCTAATATCTCTTGAGTCAGCCCATCGACAATGCTGCGAACTCCATAGGCAAAGGCCGCTATTGCTTGCGCGCCTCCCATTGCATAAATCTCATCTACTCCAAGGATTGCACAGGTTGCCAAGATTGTTGGATTTGGCCAACCAGAGTTATCAACCTGGGCAGGTGATGCCAGGGCGATACTTTTCACTCCAGCAATTTGAGCTGGAACTACATTCATAATCACTGAACTGGGATAGACCGCTTTTCCACCTGGAACATATAGGCCAACTCGATCAACAGGAATCCAACGCTCTTCAACTTCTCCACCATCAACAACTTTGATCATCGCACTTGATCGAACTTGATCCTTATGAACATTTCGCACTCTTTTAATAGCCTCTTTAATTACACTTTCAAGTTTAGGATCCAATTGCGCAAGAGCTTTATCGATCTCTTTCTGGGGAACTCTAAGACCACTTGGAGCAACGCCATCAAATTTGAGACTTAGATCAAGTAGGGTCTGCTCATTTCCCTTTCTTACAGATTCAATAATTGGCTCAATTTCACTTAGTGCAGAGGCGATATCCATCTCAGCTCTGGGGAGCAGTTCTTGGTAGCCAGCTTTAGATAACTTTTTACCCCGTAAATCTAAGGTTCTAACAAGGTTTGCTTGGCTCACTTGACTATTCTAATTGAGTAAGCAACGTCCTCGCAGAGGGTTCCTTGGCTAAACCAAACAATCTGGGCCAAGGATTGACTTGAGATCTGCGCTCAAGCTTGGCGAGGCCGTAATTTTCAATCCATCATCTAGCTTAAGGATGGTGTTCTTTGATCCGCCTTCAATTTTTAGGTGAACTTCTCTAGTTCCAGGATGAGAACGCAATATTTCCTTCATTCGATCAACAACGGGAGGTGTGCAGCGTTCGGCTTCAAGCTTTATTACATAGGGCCCAATAGGTGCTTGATTAATATCAGCAAGAGTTAAATCAAGCGCAGTAATCTGGGGCGTCTCTTCCCTCTTATCAATTCTTCCGCGAATAATTACAATTCTATCTTCAATCAGATTAAGTGCGTGAGCTTGATAAGTTGATGCGAAAAAACGCACATCAATAGCTCCTTCAAGATCTTCAACTGTAACAATTGCCCAAGATTGACCTTGCCTGCTCACTTTTCGTTGCACTGCTGTGATTAGCCCTGCAATGGTGATTATCTGCTCGTGAACTACCCCTTCATCTAGAATCTGGCTAATAGTTGTATCTGTTGCGCTCCGTAAGACATGTTCAACTCCAAGAAGTGGATGATCTGAAACATATAGACCCAGCATTTCTCGCTCATAGGCAAGCAGAAGCGCCTTCTCCCACTCTTGATCACTAACTTCTAGCGCTAGAGTTGACATGCCATTAACGCTAACTTCACTCGCTCCGCCAAATAAATCAAACTGACCAATAGCCTGGGCGCGCTTTTCTTCCAATACGGAATCAAGTGCTTCGAGATAAATACTCATCAGCCCCTTGCGAGAATGGCCCAGGGAGTCAAAGGCCCCAGCTTTAATTAAGGACTCTATGGTCTTTTTATTACAGACAGTTCCATCGACCTTTGTCAGAAAATCACTAAAGGATGTGTATTTGCCTTTCTCATTGCGATTTTTGACGATTGATGCGACAACATTTTCTCCAATATTTCTAATTGCAGTAAGTCCAAATCGAATATCTCTGCCACCAGGTGTGTATTCAGCATTTGAAAAATTCACATCAGGGGGTAGGACTTTGATTCCCATTCGACGAGACTCATTTAGGTAAAGCGCTGACTTATCTTTATCATCCCTGACGCTCGTAAGAAGTGCTGCCATATACTCCGTTGGATAATTCGCCTTTAAATACGCAGTCCAAAATGAGAGCACGCCATAGCCTGCGCTATGGGCTCGATTAAAAGCATAGTCAGAGAATGGAATGAGGGTCTTCCAAAGCTCTTCAATCGCGATGCTTGAAAATCCATTATTGCGCATGCCCTCTTCGAAGTGAACATATTCTTTATCTAGAATCTCTTTATTCTTTTTGCCCATAGCTTTGCGCAGCAAATCTGCTCGCCCTAGCGAAAACCCAGCAAGTTTTTGTGCAATTGCCATTACTTGTTCTTGATAAACAATTAGTCCATAGGTGTCTGCCAGAATCTCATCAAGTGCTGCGCTTAACTCAGGATGAATAGGTTCAATTCGCTTGCGTTTATTCTTGCGATCAGCATAATCATTATGGGCATTAACTCCCATCGGGCCGGGGCGATAGAGTGCGATAACAGCTGAAATATCTTCAAATGAATCTGGCGCCATCGATCGAAGTAGCGCTCGTATAGGGGCGCTATCTAATTGGAATACACCCAGAGTCTCGCCTCTTGAGAGTAATTCGAATGTTTTCTTATCTGAAAGTTCTAGATCCTCCAATACTAAAGTTTTTCCCTGATTGCTCTTGATATTTTCTAGACAGTCATCGAGCACTGAGAGATTTCTAAGACCAAGAAAATCCATTTTTAATAGCCCGGTTGCTTCGCATGCGCCCATATCAAACTGAGTAATGATCGAGCCATCAGCATCGCGACGATGAATTGGAATCACATCGATTAGTGGTTCTCTACTAAGAATCACACCCGCAGCATGAACTGACCATTGTCGCTTAAGGCCTTCGAGCCCTCTTGCCATATCGACAATGTTTTTGGAATCAGGATCACTCTCATAGATATTTCTAAATTCTTGCGCTTCACCGAAACGCTCATTATCTCGATCAAAGACACCTTGAAGTGATATATCTTTACCCATAATGGAAGGCGGTAGCGCTTTAGTTAGTCGCTCGCCTAGCGCGTATGGATAACCCAAAACTCGAGCCGCATCCTTAATCGCAGCTTTAGATTTAATTGTTCCGTAGGTAATGATTTGAGCAACTCGATCATCGCCATACTTATTTGTGGCATACCTAATCATCTCGGAGCGTCTGCGCTCATCAAAGTCCAAATCTATATCGGGCATCGAGATTCGGTCTGGATTTAAGAAGCGCTCAAAAAGCAATCCGTGTTTTATTGGATCTAGCCCAGTAATTCCTAAAGAATATGAAACTAAAGAGCCGGCAGCAGAGCCTCTTCCCGGCCCCACGCGAATCCCCTCCTTCTTTGCATGAGCCACTAGGTCAGCAACGACCAGAAAATAACCAGCAAATCCCATATTGGTCATTACATCTAACTCAAAATGAAGTCGGGCCTGATATTGCGGCGCAATCTGATCCATACTTTTCACGCCAAATTTCTCCAATAATCCTCGTTCACTCTCTTTGACCAACCAAGAGCTCTCACTCTCGCCTTCTGGAACTACAAATCTCGGGAGTAAATTCTCATTCTCGCGCATCGTGATATTGCATCGCTCAGCAATTACTAGTGTGTTGTCACATGCGATTTCCAGATCTTTAAATATACGACGCATCGCTGCGGCATCTTTTAGGTAATACTCTTTACCTTCAAATTTGAATCTCTTTGGGTCTGCCAGTGTTGTCCCTGATTGAATACATAGAAGCGCTTCATGATGTTTTGCATCATCAGCATAGGTGTAGTGGAGATCATTTGTTGCAACCAGTGGAAGTCCCAGCTCTTTTGAAAGTTTTAGTAAGTCATCTTTAACTCTTCTTTCAATTTCAATGCCATGATCCATAATTTCGACAAAATAATTATCTGCTCCAAAAATATCGCGATAATTTGCTGCCGCTGAACGTGCTTCGTTATACGCTCCCATTCTGATACGGGTTTGAATCTCACCTGCCGCGCATCCTGTTGTTCCGATTACCCCTTGGCTATATTGCGAGAGCAACTCGCGATCCATTCTTGGTTTGTAGTAAAAACCTTCCAGAGAAGCAAGGGAAGAGAGGCGAAACAAGTTAGCAAGACCAACGTTGTTTTCAGCCCAGAGCGTCATATGGGTATACGCCCCGCCTCCTGAGACATCATCTTCTCCACCCTCAGCCCACTTAACTCGTTTTTTCTCAAACCTAGATTCAGGTGCTACATAGGCCTCTATTCCAATAATGGGTTTAACCCCTGAGTCCTTCATTGTTTTATAGAAATCAAATGCGCCGAAAACATTTCCATGATCGGTCATAGCTATTGCGCCATCGCCAGAGCGGGCGACTTCTTGAGCTAATTTTTCAACCCTAGCTGCTCCATCGAGCATCGAATACTCAGTATGGACATGAAGATGAACAAAACCCTGGCTCACGGTCGGCGAGATTACTCTCTTGCTCTCACTTGACAGCGAGCAACGCAAGGGCGCGCGTTAGATCCTCAGGCAGTGGGGCATTTAGGGTGATTCGCTTATCACTTGTTGGCTGATTAAAAGCTAGCTCTAAGGCATGTAACCAAGGTCTCTTCAACTCCAGGCGCGCAGCAAGGATTGGATCTCCTCCATAGGCTAGGTCTCCAACTAAAGGGTGGCGGAGGGCATTAAAGTGAACTCTAATTTGGTGAGTTCTTCCAGTTTCTAGAACTACCTTTAGTAGAGATGCTCCCTGGTAATACTCAATCAATTCATAGTGGGTAATGCTGGCCTTGCCATCGGCAACTACAGCAAAACGATAATCCTCCCTTGGATGGCGCCCTATTGGAGCATCAATACTTCCCTCTGCTGGATCAATATGTCCTTGAATTAACGTGCGATAAACCTTTTCAATGCTACGGTTTCTAAATTGATTCTTCATCGAGATATAAGAGCGTTCATGCTTTGCTAACAGCATTAATCCAGAAGTTCCGGCATCTAGCCTCTGCACAATTCCTTGTCGCTCCTGTGGGCCAGTCGTTGAGATTCGATATCCCCGAGCAAGAAGTGCACCAACAACAGTTGGCCCCATCCAGCCTGGGCTTGCATGCGCCGCACAACCAACAGGTTTATTGACCACAACTACATCATCATCGTCATAGATGATTTCAAGGGTATCAATGGGAGTTTCTTTTAGTTCTAGCGGGTCATAGATCGCTGGCATTAAAACAGTTAGACGATCTCCTGCCCTCACCCGATCTGACTTTGATAGTGGTTTCTTTCCCTGCAAAACATCTCCAGCATTTAGTAAATCAGCCACCATGCTTCTTGATAGCTCCAAGACTTTTGATAGCGCGGTATCAACTCTCTGACCATCTTGATCTTGGTCAATCTGTATCGCTCTGATCTCGCGTTGCATCAAATTACCTTTTTGAATGGCTCAATATTTCGAATCGCAAGCAGACTCATTAAAAGCGCTGAAACTACAATTGCTGAATCAGCCACGTTAAATACTGGCCAATTTGGCAGCTCGATCCAATCAATAACTTCGCCTCGCCATGGCCCCGGTGGTCTAAAGGCTCGATCTACCAAATTCCCAAGAACTCCGCCAAGCAGTAAGCCCAATGCAATTGCCCAAGGTCCATTGGTAACCTTGCCAATGAAATAGAGAATAAAGGCAACCACACAGAGTTTTAATGAACTCAAAATTAAAGTCGAATCTCCTATTAGATTAAAAGCAGCACCTGGGTTTGTGGCAAAAGTTAACTGGAGAAAGTCTCCAATGACTTTTACCGGTTGCCGATATTGCAGGTAAGAAAGAGCCCAATTCTTGGTAATTAAATCTAGGGCAAATATTGATACCGAAAATATGATAAACAGTCGTCGCGCGCGATTAGCACCCGACGACCCTATCGGCGCTCTTCCTTCTGTTTGCATAACATGCAAAGGGTGGCACGTGGGAAAACTTGGAGACGAGCCTTTCCGATGGCGCTACCACAATCCTCACATCGCCCATAAGTCTTAGTTTCAATTCGCTCTAAGGCTCGCTCCGTCTGTAAAACCATATCCCTTGCGTTATAAACCAGTGATATCTCATGTTCGCGTTCAAAAGTTTTTGCACCTGCATCAGCTTGATCATCGCCCGCTCCAACACCTGAAGCTTCGATTAGCTCATCCATTTCACTCTCGATTTTTTCAAGTTCTTTCCGTAATCGAACTAGATCTTTTGAAAGTTCAGATTTAATCGCCTTCATTTCAGTTGCGCTCCAGGACTCTTCGCCATCTAGAACGAAGGGAGAAGGCGCAGCTTTAACTGGTTTTAGCGCTGGGGCTTTCTTGCCTGGCTTTGGAGTTCTAATTGGCGGCGGCATTACTAATCGTTTCTCTGGAACAACTACCAGATCACTNNAGCGCAGTCTTATGAGCACCCTTAATTATCTGAGCAGGGGCCTTCTTGATTGGGGGTTTCTTAGCAAGAGTTGGGCGAACTGGCGCCTTCTTTGCTGGAGCTTTCTTAGGTGCACCTTTTTTTGCAGGAGCTTTCTTACTCTTTGGCTTAACGCTCTTTGCCTTAGATTTCGCCTTAACTGGGCTAGATTTCTTCGTGAACTTGCTAACCGCTGAGCGGACTTTCTTTTTTAACGCCACAACCGCGAAGGCTAAAGGTTTATTGATTTAAATGCCACTCGCCCCGCTATGGGCTAGAATGGGCTCACTTACATCAGTTATCGCTATGACCAGGCAATCACCTGCGAGCGAGTTGGAAGAAGTGAGTTAAGAGCTCATCTAGAACCAACAGTAAGTTTGCTTATAAGCGGCAGCCAAGAGCTGCAAGGCGGGTGGTACCGCGGTCTTTAGATCGCCCCTCCAAGAGATCGAAAATTGTTTTTATTCGAATTTCGAGGGGGTCTTTAGTGGCAAATAATTCTCCTTATCTAGCGCTATCTGCCTCAATCGATCTTCCAAAAGTTGAACATGAAATCTTAGATTTTTGGCGAACACAAGACATTTTTCATAGCAGTGTGAGGATGCGTCAGGGCGGGCAGAGTTGGACTTTCTATGAAGGGCCACCAACCGCAAATGGATTGCCAGGAACTCACCATATCGAGGCAAGAGTTTTTAAGGATGTATTTCCTCGTTTTCAGACAATGAAGGGCAAGTATGTAATCCGTAAAGCGGGCTGGGATTGCCATGGCCTTCCGGTAGAGATAGCGGTTGAGAAAGAGCTGGGTTTTTCTGGCAAAGGCGATATTGAAAAATTCGGAATAGCTGCATTTAATGACAAGTGTCGTCAATCAGTGCAGCGACATGTTGGTGCATTCACGCAAATGACTGAACGAATGGGTTTCTGGGTTGATTTTGATCAGGCCTATTGGACGATGTCTAATGAATACATTGAGAGCGTATGGTGGTCACTGGCTCAGATTCATAATAAAGGTCTTCTAGTTCAGGACTATCGCGTAGCTCCATATTGCCCAAGATGTGGCACTGGCCTTTCAGATCATGAGTTAGCTCAAGGCTATGAAAGCGTAACTGATCCAAGTGTCTATCTCCGTTTTCCAATCATCGATGGAGAACTAAAAGATCTCGGGGCATCTTTATTGGTTTGGACGACAACCCCGTGGACCTTGGTATCCAATACTGCAATTGCAGTCAATCCAAATGTTGATTACCTAGTAGTTAGAACTAAGGCTGATCCTGAGAAGGAAGTTATCTCTGAAGTAGTGGTGTTGGCAAAGAATTTGGTTGCTCTGATAGGCAGTGGCTATGAAATTCTTAGGGAGCTAAAGGGAAGCCAACTTGAGAAGCTGAAATATCAACCCCCCTTTAACTATGTAGATATTCCTGCTGCTCACTATGTGGTTCTGGCAGATTATGTAACTACCGAAGATGGAACTGGTTTAGTTCATCAAGCCCCAGCCTTTGGCGCAGATGACCTTCAAACCTGCCGGAAATATGGCCTACCGGTTGTAAATCCCATCGCCCCGAATGGTGAATTTGAAGCAGGTATTGCAACAGTTGGCGGAATGTTCTTTAAGCAAGCAGATAAGGTTTTGATTAAAGAGCTAAAGAAATCTGGAGCACTTTATAAGCACCAGCAATACGAACACTCCTATCCACATTGCTGGAGATGCCACACGCCACTGATCTATTACGCTCAACCTTCTTGGTACATCAGAACCACAAAAATCAAAGATGATTTACTTAGGGAAAATGCCGCCACCGATTGGCATCCAGAGACCATAAAAAGTGGTCGGTATGGCGATTGGCTAAATAACAATATCGATTGGGCTCTCTCGCGCAATCGCTACTGGGGCACTCCCCTGCCAATCTGGAAATGCGAAAATAAACATGAAGAAGCCTTTGCTTCAAAAGCGCAACTGCAAAGCCGTTACGGCAAAGACTTAACTGACCTCGAACTGCATCGGCCATTTGTTGACGAGATTGTTTTCCCTTGTCTTAGCTGTTCATCACAGATGATAAGAACCCCAGAGGTTATAGATTGTTGGTATGACTCAGGGGCTATGCCCTTTGCGCAGTGGGGATATCCCCATAAGCAGGGTTCAGAGGAAAAGTTTAAAGAGGCTTATCCTGCTGACTTCATCTGTGAGGCAATTGATCAAACCCGTGGCTGGTTTTACACCCTGATGGCGATTGGAACTTTAGTATTTGATGAATCTTCATATAAAACCGTGCTCTGCCTCGGCCACATCTTAGATAAAGATGGACGAAAGATGAGTAAGCATCTGGGAAATGTATTGGAGCCGATGGCTTTGATGGATAAACATGGCGCAGATGCAGTTCGTTGGTACATGCTCGCTGCGGGTTCTCCCTGGAGCGCAAGGCGAGTTGGCCATGAAGCAATCTCAGAGGTAGTCAGAAAAACTCTACTTACCTATTGGAACACTGTTTCATTTCTCACTTTATATGCCGCGGCTGCCAATTACTCGCCCTCTCCCATTACTAAGGCCAGCGAACTCTCAACCATGGATCGTTGGATTCTTAGTGAATTAAATCAATTAATTACAGAAGTTGATCAAGCTTTAAGTGATTTTGATTCACAGCTAGCCGGATCTGCCATTGCCACATTCATCGATGATTTATCAAATTGGTATGTCAGAAGGTCAAGACGGAGATTCTGGGATGGCGATAGCGCAGCACTATCAACACTTCATCACTGTTTAAAGAATGTCACGTTACTTATGGCTCCACTCGTTCCATTTATTACCGAACATGTCTGGCAGAAATTGATACGCGTTGTTGAAAAAGATGCCCCTATCTCAGTTCACCTAGCTGACTTTCCCAATAGCGATACTTCAGCAATTGATAGTGAGCTTTCAAAGTCAGTTGCTTTGACTAGAAGACTGGTAGAACTTGGTCGAGCTAGCAGAGCGCAATCTGGAGTAAAGATTCGCCAGCCACTCTCGCGCGCTTTAATTGCGGCATCTGGTTGGAAGTCTCTATCGCCTGAATTACGCGAACAGATCTCAGATGAATTAAATGTTGAATCCCTAGATGATCTGGCAAGCGCAGGAGCAGATCTGGTAGATGTCTCAATAAAAGCTAATTTTAGATCCCTGGGAGCAAAATTTGGCAGCGAGGTTCAAGAGCTTTCAAAAGCAATTACCTTATCCAACGCTCAAGAATTAGTTAGTAAGGTTAGAACCCATGGCAGAGCTGATATCGCATTCGGCTCAAAGAGCGCAGAGATTACTGAAGAGGATTTAGTAATTACTGAGACGCCGAGAACTGGTTGGGCTGTTGCTTCTCATAATGGCGAGAGCGTTGCGCTGGATTTAGAGCTCACTGATGAATTAATTGCTAAAGGTATCGTTAGAGAAGCTATCCGCGCTATTCAAGATGAGAGAAAAGCATCGGGTTTTGATGTGAGTGATCGAATCCACGTTAAGTGGAACTCTGATGAGCAATCTTCAAAGGCTATTGAGGAATCAAAGTCCTGGATAAGTCAGGAAGTACTCGCTCTCTCATTTGAACGGGATTCAAAATTAGAACCAAGTGAGCAAGAGCTCGGTCTTAGCCTAAGACTAAGCAAGGCCTAAAACTTACTTCTAATCTGCCAAAGATCAGGAAATACTGGATTAAAGAGTGTCGAAGCAAGATATGCAGCGCCACTTGAACCACCAGTTCCACTTTTACTACCAATAGTTCTCTCAACCATTTTCACATGGCGATAGCGCCACTCCTGCAAGCCCTCATCGATATCCACTAAACGCTCACAGATAAGTGATCCCTCGGGATCCTTTCTGTGAAGATCAAGTAGAGCTGCCTGCACGCTTTCCTCTGCCTGATAAGCCTGAGTAAAATCGCGATTAAGGATTTCCTTTGCAATTCTAAAACCTCTGCTATCTACATATTTAAGTGCGCTATCCCAGAGGGATGGCGAACTCATCAAATCTTCAACGCATTTCTTATCTGCAGGCAATAGGTGTGCTGATGCTTTTAGATCACGCCTTCCCAAAATTGCTTCAACTTGTCTAAATTGCGCCGATTGAAATCCGCTCGAAGCTCCTAGGCGATCTCGGAATGAATTGAACTGAAGCGGTGTCATAGTCTCAAGAATGTCAATCTGAGCAACGCAGATTTTCATAATTGTTCTGATTCGACCAAGAATAGATAGTGAGTAGTGAGTATCGCCTGATTCAAGACTTCTCTGAGCGGCAAGAAATTCATGAATCAGTTCCTTAAACCAGAGTTCATAGGTTTGATGTATGACGATAAATAGCAACTCATCATGCTCGGGACCTTCTGAGAGAGGTTTTTGGAGCTTTAAAAGGTCATCAATTTTTAAATATGAACTATAGGTAAGGGCGGCTTCGTGATTCTCGCTCATGTAACTCGAACCTGTCCATCTTCAACTTTCTCATATTGGCGAGTGCTTACTAGATCTCTTATTCTTTGAAATCCATCATAAACTTCTAGATATGAGTTAACTAAAGGCGAAATGGCAACTCTGATCGAATTTGGGGCTCGATAATCTGGAATCACATTGGCATATTTGCGCAGCGCAATAGCAATCTTGCTTGCCTCTGGATGACAAAGGGATATGTGTCCGCCGCGACTACTAGCACTTCTTGGGGTGTTTAGCGTAAACCCGAGCGGAGCTAACCATTTTTCATAGAGCTCAATCATCATTTGAGTTCCTCGCCCGGCTTTTGCTTCAATGTTTGCAATTCCAGCCTCTTCAATCATTTCAAATGCGCTCTTGATACAGCGCAATCCCATTAGTGAAGGACTTGCTATTTGAAATCCTCTAATACTGTCAACCTTTTCAAAACTTGGACCCATAGCAAACTGATCACGTTGGGCAAACCAGCCTTGAATCGGCACTTGTAACTCTTTTTGTATGCCTTTTGAAACATATAGCCAAGCAGGTGCGCCAGGTCCTGAGTTGCCATATTTATAACTACACCCAACGGCAAGCTCTACGCCGTTCTTATCAAAGTCAAGAATGACAGAGCCAACTGCGTGCGCTGCATCCCAGAGCATTAATGCGCCGCAACTTCTTACTAACTCGGTAAGAGACTTTATATCTTGCCTCGCACCAGATCTGTATTGCACAACCTGAAGTGAAACCAGTGCCACATCATCTGATAGATAGGATTTTAGTAACTCTGGAGTTATTAATTCATTTTCACTAAGTGCCTTATCTTCATTATCAATTGTGATTAGATTTAAACCTAAACTCCTTGCAATTCCCTGCATGATGTAGCGATCTGTCGGGAAATTGGCCGCATCTATTATTATGGTTTTTCTATCCGGCCTTGCCTTGATTGCAGCTAGCGCCAATTGATAGAGATTGACGGAAGTTGTATCGCAGGCCAGTACTTGACCTGGCCCTGCGCCAAGAGCGCTCCGGCCAATTAAATCCCCAACCCTCTGAGCTTCATCTATCCAATGCTCCCAACCAGTAACAACTTTGGGTCCCCACTCTTGGGTTAAAAAGTCGTTGATAGCTTTCACTGTCGCATGAGGCAAGCGCCCCAGAGAATTCCCATCTAGATAACAAGTATTTGGGTCGGTAATGACAAATTGATTTCGAAACTTACCTAACTCATCTTGGGCATCTAGCGCCTGTGCTTGGCTGCGTTCCATAACCTTGAGTCTAGGTCAGATACAAGCTACTTGAGAAGTTGCACTTTAGGCAAAGTCTTATCTAATAAAGGCAATTAGAATTTGTGTACCAAAGAAGAGAACTATGAATGAAAGATCAAGTGCTACGGGACCCATGCGAAGCGGCGGGATAAACCTACGGATAAAACCTAGCGGCTTATCGGTAATCATGTAGATAATTTCAGCGAGCGGAAGAATTATTCCCCTTGGGCGCCAACCGGGACGAAACATCCGTACATAATCCAAAATCAGTCGGGCAAACAATGCAAATAGAAAAAGATTGAGAGCAAGAACAATCCAACTGCTGATATTTATCACAGCAGTATTAAATCAGCTCTGGTTAAAAAGGCTAGCGTTTGCTGCAGCCGTCTTATCCTCTGAACTGACCATGACATTTGGTGGCGATAGAAGAAATACTTTTGAAGTTACGCGCTCAATAGTTCCAGCATGACCGAAAACTAAACCTGATGCAAAGTCAATTAATCTCTTGCGCTCTGACTCTTCCATATCGCTAAGGTTCATGATGACCGGATTTCCTTCGCGGTAATACTCACCAATTGCTCGAGCCTCACTATAAAACCTAGGAGTAATAGTCACGATGCGATCGATTGGAGCAGCATCTACAACTTTTGCAGCGCTAGTCATAGATGGAGCGACAGTTAGCGATTTGTTCTCACGCTTAACTGGGGTAACTCTGTTTTTAGGTGTTGCAACTTCGCTTGTTCCATCATCTTCGGTGAGACCAAGATAGTTGGTCATTTTTCTTAAGGCATTAGACATACCAGAATTTTACTCGCCCACCCTTCTCTCCCCGAGGATTGAGCTGCCTAGCCTGATATGTGTCGCGCCATATTCCATTGCAATCTGATAATCCCCACTCATTCCCGATGAGATAAAGCCAGCATTTGGAGCGACTTTCAAAAGTTCTTGACTCAAATTCCTTAGGGTTTCAAAGCCTGGCCGAGGATCTTGATTTAAAGGGGCAACTCCCATCACTCCAACAATTTCTACTCCAGCAAGCTTTAGCAGGCTTTCAGAAAAGGCTTTAAATTGCTCTGCTCTTATCCCACTTCGATTACTTTCTTGTTTGACTAGCTCTTCTGAATCTAAATTAACTTGAATAAAGCAGCTCTGCTTCTTGCCCAACTCAAGGGCCAACTCTGAAATTTTAGATGCATGGCGTAGCTCATCAAGTGAGTGGATATAGCTAGCTACTGAAACTATTGCTCTTAATTTATTGCTCTGAATAGTTCCCTGAAAGTGCCAATCAATACCCTTTGGTAGCGCCTCTGCCTTAGGGCTCAACTCATTTTCTCGATTCTCTCCAAATTGCCGCTCGCCAAGAGAATAAAGTATCTCAAGATCACTAATTGGAAAGTTCTTAGTAACAACTATTAATTCAACCCCAGGTTTTAACTCAGCACGGACATCATCTAAAGCGCGCTTTATCTCTATCTGCCTAGCGCTCATCTGATAATCACTCCTGCCTGCCTTCCAGTTTTGTTATCTCTACGAAAGGAGAAATATCCAGGGCTATGTTTACTGCACTCACCACTTGAGCTCCAGGTGATTGCCCTGCTTTTAAGTATCGAGATTACTCCTGCCTCTAAGTCAAGACATCTCTTATTCTCATCTGTGGCGCACTGCTCTATCTGGTCTACAACCTGGCGATATATTTCAAGACTTACCTGATAACAGGTGCCGCAAATTGATGCCCCAAGGAGCGCGCTGATCTGACTTGAAGTGATCCCATAACTTTCAAACTTATCTAGCGTTGCCTCTAGAACTCCTGCAATAAGTCCCTTTCTTCCGATGTGCACCGCAGCGATTGCAGAGGGCGATGAGAGAAGAAGTGGTATGCAATCCGCAGTTAAAACAGCAAGGGCGATGCCACTTCTTCTAGTAAATAAGGCATCGGCCTCAGGTTCATCTAGATAAGAAGAGCTTTCATCAATTTCAACAACTCTTGAACCATGAACCTGCTTCATAAAGAATAATTCGCTTCGCTTTATGCCAAGTTCTTTAGCCAGCAGATCTCGATTTGATTCAACAGTTTTTGCATTATCGCCAACATGGAGAGCTAGATTAAAACTTTCAAATTCATTGCTACTTAAGCCGCCATGGCGCGAGGTAAAAAGCGACCTCGACATTTTGCTACTTAACTACTTCATGAAATCAGGGATATCAATCTCATCTTCAGCCACTAATTCCTCAAAGGTTATCTTCCTTCTTGGAGTCACTGGCGTATCCATTGCCACAGCGATTGGGTCATTGGCTGCGATCGGATCTGCCTGACCATTTAAGGCAGCAGTTGAGATCACTGGAACCGAAAGCCTCTTTGGCGCTCCACCATCAAATCCGGCAGCAATGACGGTTACTCTAACCTCATCACCTAACGCATCATCGATGACAGTTCCGAAGATGATATTGGCATCAGGGTGAGCGCATTTAGCAACGAGCTCTGCTGCTTCACTAATTTCAAATAGTCCTAAGTCTGATCCGCCAGCGATGGAGAGAAGAACTCCATGAGCGCCATCAATTGAAGCCTCAAGCAGTGGAGATGAGATTGCAAGTTCAGCAGCTCTAGTTGCTCTGGCCTCGCCTCTTGCAGAACCAATTCCCATAAGAGCAGAACCCGCNNCAAAGTCAAGATTGATCAAACCTGGTGTGGTAATTAAATCTGTAATTCCTTGAACTCCCGAGAGCAATACTTGATCTGCTGTCTTAAAAGCTTCCGGAGCCGAGATCGAGCGATCAGAGATTGAGAGCAGTCGATCATTTGGAATAACAATTAGAGTGTCAACTTCTTTTCTTAAGTTTTCAATACCTTCATCTGCCTGCATAGCGCGGCGCTTGCCTTCAAAACTAAATGGCCGAGTAACTACGCCAACTGTTAGAGCTCCTGCTTCTTTTGCAATCTTGGCAACTATTGGCGCGCCACCAGTTCCGGTTCCGCCGCCTTCACCAGCAGTAACAAAAACCATATCTGAGCCACGAAGAACTTCTTCGATTTCTTCGGTGTGATCAATTGCTGCTTGCTTACCAATTTCTGGCGCAGCTCCTGCTCCAAGTCCGCGAGTTAACTTTCTACCAATATCTAATTTCACATCAGCATCACTCATCAGAAGGGCTTGTGCATCAGTATTAATCGCAATGAATTCGACGCCTTTTAGCCCGGCATCAATCATGCGATTGACTGCATTAACTCCGCCGCCGCCAATTCCAACAACTTTGATGACTGCTAAATAATTCTGTGGTGTTGCCACTTTTTTTCGCCTCTCTCCAAACCCTAATTCTCAACTTTAGACTTAGAGTTTCCGTTTACTCTGCGCGCAAAAGTAGTTGCGTAGCGCTCCTCTGGCAAAGACCGACACGATTAGTTAGTGAAATACTTTTTTATCGAACCGTTGGTTTTAATGGATCAATTAGATTGATTCTACGAACTTTTTTATTCTCATCTTGCGCCAATAAACGTTCCAGTACTTCAACTTTTAGCCCAATATCACTAATACTGCCCCATGAGATTTCGATACTGCGCCCCAAATAATTGGCTGAGGTGATAAAGCTCGCGCCATCTCTGGCGCTAACTCTCCTTAATTCAAATCCTCTGCCCTCAAGCTCTTGGTCAAATAGCTCTATTAACTCTCTCGCGCTCTCCTTTAATTCATTATTAGCCGCATCAGTTGGCCCAGCAGGAAGAGTTAACTCTGGCATCTGCTGCCAACTACTATCCCCTGAAGCGATGGCCTCATCAATAGCCTGTCTAGAAAGATAAAAGTATTCAAGGTCCTCGCCCATAAAACCAATACTTGCGACTTGCGAACTCGAAGTCGAGCTTAGACGAGCAATCGGCGTTCTGGAAATTATCCTTATTAGTATTTTGCCATTAATTAGGTTTCGGTCTAATTCAACATTTTCAACCCAAGCAAATTCACGGAGTCGATTGGCAATTTCTCTTCGATCAACTCTAGCAATCTGATCGCCTAGTTGAACGACTGCAGGTGGTTGTGAGAGTCTATTTTTAATTTGAGTGGCAATTGCCTTATCTTTTATATCGACCTCAATTTCTTTTACTACAAAGACTTTGCTAAAGCCCAAAAGATAGGCTAGGACTCCAATAAGTGATATTGATAAAAGCAGAATTAATCTAGGGTGCAATCTCATGCAATTAGGATTCGATCGCCTCGAGAATCAACTTACCTAAAGAGCTGACATCTCCAGCTCCCAGGGTAAGAATAAGGTCTCCACTCTTTGCCATCTTTGCAACAGCTTCAACTACTTCGGGCATTGAAGGCTGATAGCTATGGTTCGCAGTTTCCATTTCTTTTGAGATTAGCAGTGAACTAACCCCTGGAATCTCTTTTTCGCTGGCTGGGTAGATTTCAAGCAGGTATGTGTAATCAGATGCAGAGAGCGCTTTGGCAAATTCACTTGCAAAAACTTGCGTTCTCGAATAACGGTGGGGCTGAAAAACCGTAAGCACTCGCCCACTTTGAGCATAAATTCGAGCGCTCTCAAGAGTTGCTTTGATTTCTGTTGGATGATGGCCATAGTCATCAATGACTGTGATTCCTCTAGAAACTCCTTTGACTTCAAAGCGCCTTCTAGCTCCGCTAAAGAGTGATAGCCCCTTGATTAGATCATTTGCATTTGCCCCGAGCTCAAGTCCTGCAAGCAGGGCTGCTGCGGCGTTTAGCAGATTATGTCTACCAGTAATGGCAAGTTCTAGTTGCCCTAAGACCCGACCTTTATAACTAACTCTTGCCTCGGCGCTCTTTGGCTGAAGATAAATTCTATCCAGGTGAAGATCTGCATCTCGATCAATTCCGTAGGTTGAGATAGAAATGGCAGAGCCCTTCTTCTTCACCCTCTCCATCAAACGATCGGCGCCAGGATCATCAACGCATAGAACTAAAAAGCCATCTGGTCTAATCGTGGCAACAAAGTCTTCAAAGATCTGATCAATTTGAGCAAGGGTTGCAAAATTATCGACATGATCTAACTCAATGTTGGTAACTATTGCGCCTAATGGTTTGTAGGCGGTAAAGGAGCCATCTGATTCATCAGCCTCAACGATAAAAGTATTGCCAGAGCCATGATGTGCATTTGTTCCAGAGTTACTAACTGTTGCTCCAATTGCAAAGGATGGATCAAAGCCGGAATGCTGCAGCGCAACGGTCAACATCGATGTAGTTGTCGTTTTTCCATGAGTTCCAGCCACAGCGACAGAGCGAGTGCCAATCATCAACTCTGCAAGGGCAGCAGCTCGCTCAAGAATCGGAATGCCTTTATTTCTTGCGGCTTCAACCTCGGGATTATTTGCTGGGATGGCGCTAGAGATAATGACTAAATCTGCATCACTTACATTCTCATGGTTATGCCCGATATGAATTTTGCACCCTAGGCTTCTAAGACCATTTAGAGTTGAGGAATCATTCAAATCAGAGCCTGAGACTTGTGCCCCTCGCGAGGCCATGATTCTTGCTATGCCACTCATCCCCGAGCCACCAATTCCAACAAAGTGGACCTTCGCCTTGCTCCAATCGCGAATCACTTGGTCACTCATTTGGCGATCTTGCCTAGCAATAAATCTTGAGCCAGCTCTGCGATTTTGGTCGCGGCCTTAGCGTTACTGCCAATTGATTTTGGTTGATACTTTCCAGCATTGTTTAAGGCAGTTGCAAGATTCTTCTCGAGCCACTCTGCTGAAAAGTCAGCATTTGAAACCATCATGGCTGATCCTTGATCTACCAGGGCTGCTGCATTATCAAATTGTTCCCCATTGCCATGAGGGAGTGGAATCAGTATCGAGTACTTGCCAAGAGATGATAACTCAGAGCAGGTAACCGCACCCGAGCGAGTAATGAGTAGATCGGCGCTGCCATATATCGATGCCATATCGTGAAAGTAGGGTTGAGGCAGATAATTACTTAAGGCCTTAGGTAGTTCATTATTTATCCCTAGAGCATGAATGATTTGCACGTGATGATATTTCTCTTGATATTTCTCAAGGAAGTCTGCAATCACTTTATTGATATGAGTCGAGCCAAGTGAGCCACCAAAGACGGCAATTACCGGGCGATTGGCATCAAATCCCCAGCTCTGACAATTAAGTTGTCTGAAACTTGTCTTGTTAGATAGCTCTGAAAGGCTATTTAGCGATTGACGAATAGGCATCCCAGTTAAAACTGACCCTGGCCATTGCTCTGCTACTTTTTCGAAGTTTACCGCCGTAACTTTAGCTAGCCGCCGTCCAACCCGATTGGCTAGACCTGGCTTGGCATTTGCCTCGTGAATCAAAATTGGAACCTTTAAACTGTAGGAAGCAAGGTATGCCGGAGTTGAGACATAGCCTCCAAAGCCAATCACTAAATCTGCGCCTCTGATAATGGACCTCGCCTTTAATATCGCCTTCACTAAGTGAAAGGGAAAAAGGATAATTCCTAGTGAGATTTTCCTTGGAAATGAAGCTTTTGGAATGTAATGAATTCGATAACCTCTTTTTGGAATCAAAAGAGATTCCAGGCCACCTAAGACACCCAAAAACTCGCATGAAACTTTTGGATCTTTCATTAACAAGGCCTCTGCAACAGCTAAAGCCGGCTCAATATGTCCGGCTGTTCCCCCGCCTGCCAAGATCACACGATGCCCCATGGGCTTTATCCTCTCGCAGTTCTTGCCGCCTTACGCTGGCGAATCTCTGAAGCAATCTGAGGGTCGCGTCGCAGAACCCCAAGGACATAGCCAAGAGCAATGAAGGTGGCAAGCAGGGAAGAGCCACCATATGAAATCAAGGGCAGCGTTACTCCAACGACCGGAATTAGGCTAATGACGGTCCCGATATTTAGCAGTACCTGAAGTGATATCCAACATCCAATTCCAGCACAGATGTAGCGATCAAATGAGTTCTGGGCATTGATAGCTACTTTAAATATTCCAAGAATTAAAATTGCAAATAAGCCAAGCGTTGCAAGCGTTCCCAGCAGACCAAGCTCTTCTCCAATGACAGCAAATATAAAGTCTGTGTGAACTTCGGGAAGACTTCCCCACTTCTGTTTACTACTACCAAGTCCAGTTCCCACCGCCCCTCCTGAGGCAAGTCCCATAATGCTATGCGCTTGCTGCCAACCAACACCTTGATAATTTTGTTCTGCAAAGGGATCGAAAAAGGCAGAAAATCTATTCATACGATTAGCGTTTGGCAGAATGAAAGCTGCGAATAACAATCCAGCTCCTCCTGCCAATAAGCCAAATACTCTAAATGCTAATCCTGAGATAAAGAGGATTCCTGCAACAATTCCAGTGACAAGCACGGCAGTTCCTAAATCCCTACCCAGAAGAATCAATGCCATAACGAGCATAAATCCAGGGACAACTAGCGTTGCTGGATTACTTGCAATCCCTTGGCTTGCTTTTTCGTCATGGATACGAAGCCTTAGCGCGCACCATAGAATTAAACCTAGTTTGGCAAACTCACTAGGCTGCAAGGTAAAACTTCCTATCCCGATCCAGTTGGTATTTCCTCCAACGGTTTTTCCAATTCCGCCAATCTGAGGTAGGACTAAAAGTGCGCAGGAGAGAATTAGTGAGACTTGCGCTATCGGCTTCCAGAGCTCATAACGAAGTTTCATAGCCACCCAAGCAAGTCCGGCAGCCAATATAAGAAATAGAGCCTGGCGCAGCACAAAGCTAAAGGAGTTTCCAGACTCTCTTAAGGATTTAACTGAGGATGCACTTAGCACCATCACTAATCCCAGTGAGGATAGGGCAACAACTGAGCCCAAAATCAGGTAGTAGGCCGAGGCAGGCGTTGCAAATAATGGCCTTGATCTATTCATCAAATGCCTCCTTAGCTGCGAGAGTAAAGCTCTCGCCACGATCGGCATAGTTCTTAAATTGGTCCATCGAAGCGCAGGCCGGAGCTAGGAGAACAACATCTCCTTCAATAGCAATTTCCTTAACAATTCTCATAACGCTGCGCATAACATCTATCCCTTTTAAATTTAAATCAGTGGTATGGATAACAAAATCAGGGTCTTGCTTTAAAAGCGCCTCTTTAATAAGTGGAGCATCACTTCCAATAAGTATTGCAGCTTTGATTCGGCTCCTGCATTTCTGAGCTAATTCATCCATAGCAGCTCCTTTTGCAAGGCCCCCGGCTATCCAGATTGATTCCATTTGAGAATAGAGAGCAGCAATAGCGGCATGAGGATTAGTTGCCTTTGAATCATTTATGAAAGTGATNNCCACCACTTTTATGGACCACCTCTAGTCGGTGACTATCAAGTTTGAATTTTCGCAGAGCGCTAGCGATTGCATCAGCTTTCGCTCCGACGCTTCTTGCCAGTGCTGCAGCGGCCATTGCATTTGAAACATTATGACCCACAGCCGGGGTTACATCGCTTAGCTCAAAGAGTGCTTCAGCATCGCCTGTAATAAAGGCACGATCGACTATTAAGTTTTCAACAAGTCCAATCTCGCCTTTACTCGGAACTTGAAGTGAAATCCAGGTGATTGGCTTTGAGAGAATTTTTCCGCTCTTGGCTAAATGCTGATCATCTTTATTAAGGATAACTAAATCAGCAAGTTGAGCGATTTTTAACTTGGCCGATAAATAGTTTTCAAAACTTTGATGCCAATCAATATGATCTTCTGCAACATTAAGAATTGCTACCGTTTCAAAGTGAGCCAAATTGCTCCACTCCAATTGAAATGATGAGAGTTCAAGAGCCAAAATGTCGGCGCTTGCGTTAACTACCGCTTCAATTGCGGTGTAGCCTAAATTTCCACAGGCTTTTGCGTTAATTCCAGATTCCAGCAGCATCGATTCCAGCATCTGAATCGTTGTTGTTTTGCCGTTGGTGCCGGTTAGCCCTATCCAGCGCTGATTAGGGCAGATCTGCTGCTTTACTCTCCAGGCAAGATCAATCTCACTAATGATTTCAATTCCGGCTTCCCGCACTAGCAAGACAAGAGGATGATCAACTCTCCAGCCCGGGGAGACAATCGCAAGGCCAACTCCTACCAGATCCTCTTTTTCTAGAGTCTTCTTTATTGAATTACCTTCAACTTTTTCGTCTACTGAAATCACTGTTGCACCCTTTGATTTCAAATAGTCAAGAGTGGGTGCCCCGGTAACTCCCGCGCCAAAGAGTAAGCACTTTGCTCCTTTTAGAGAATCAATGAAGTTCTGACTCACGCAACCACCCATTGCGCATAGAAGAGTCCAAGGCCAGCAGCTACGCAGAGACCAGAAATAATCCAGAAACGGATAACTATTGTTACCTCGCCCCAGCCCAGCAATTCAAAGTGATGTTGTAGCGGAGCCATCTTAAATACTCTCTTGCCACCGCTAATTTTAAAATAACTAGTTTGAATAATCACTGAGAGAGTAATAATCACAAATAGGCCGCCAATAGCAATCAGTAGCAGTTCTGTCCGAAGCGTCATTGCAAGTCCAGCTAATGCTCCGCCGAGAGCTAGAGAGCCAGTATCTCCCATAAATATTCTTGCAGGAGATGCGTTCCACCATAGAAATCCTGCACAAGAGCCAGCAAGAGCTGCGGCAAGGACTGCAAGGTCTAATGGATCACGAACGTTATAACAATTTCCAGCACTTACCGTCTCGCAGCGCTGCCCAAACTCCCAAACCCCAATTAAAACGAAGGCAAGAAATGACATAACTGCCGCACCTGTGGCTAAACCATCTAAGCCATCAGTTAAATTCACGCCATTACTTGCGCCAAGCACCATCAAAATTGCCAGAACAATCAGAAGCACGATTCCAAGCTTTATCGAAGTATCTCTTACCGTTGATAAATATTGTGACATGGGAGTAAGCCCACGATCATCTGGGAATCTGGTCGCTAAATACCCAAAAGCTCCAGCAACAATGCCTTGGGTCAGCAGCTTCTCTCGCGCTTTAAGTCCTAGGGAGCGCTGTTTGACAACCTTTAGCCAATCATCAAGATAGCCGATAAAGCCAAGGCTAACGATTAGTCCAACAACCAATACGGCAGAGGTGGTTAGGGCTGCGCCAGTAAATAAATGTGAGATCAAGTAACCAGCAATGGCTGCCAGAATCAGAATCACTCCACCCATTGTTGGCGTTCCACGCTTTGTGTGATGAGTCTTTGGCCCATCATCTCTGATCTGTTGACCATAGCCTTTGCGCGATAAGAACTTTATAAATACCGGCGTTAGTAGGAAACTAATTAGAAAGGCAGTAGCTCCGGATATCAAAATACCTCTCATTTAACCTCTTCCTTTCCCTCGCTCATAACTCTGGCTTTAATTTCACTTGCTAATTCATCAAGGCCCTCTGCTCTTGATGCTTTGACAAGAATTACATCTCCTGGATTAAATTCCTTAAAGATATCTAATGACTCTTGCCAGGATGAGAGATACCTTGCGCTGGTTGTCGAAGAATCAAATTTGCTTAAGTAAGCCTTACTATTAATTGCCACTAAGTAATCTATTCCTAGGTTCTGAACTTTCTTTCCAATATCTTCATGCATCTGATCCGAGTCATCCCCCAGCTCATGCATTAGCCCAAGGAATGCCCAAGAGCGTCCACCTTTTTCTTGTGTAAGCAGTGCAAGTACATTAAGCGCTGCCTCCATGCTCTCCGGATTGGCATTGTATGAATCATTGATCAGAGTTAAGCCATTTGCCTCGGTTAGCTCCATGCGCCACTTGCTTAGCGATTGGTGATTAGAAAGAGCGGTGGCAATGCGAGATACGCTGACATTCAAGGCGTTCGCAATAGCCGCTGCAGCGAGAGCGTTGGAGACTTGATGTAAACCTAGAATTTGTAGGCCCACAGCCTGGCGCTCATTACCAATTACTAAATCAAAGAATGCAAATCCACCTCTGGCTTCGATATCTGCAGCACGAACATCGCACTTTGGGCTATCTCCAAAGGTAACTCTCTTTACCCCTTGGGCGCTCTCCATCTTGGGGGTGAAGGAGTCATAAGTTCCCAAGACTGCAACAGCGCCACTTTTAAGACCTGCTATTAACTCGCCTTTAGTCTTGGCAATCATCTCCTGTGAGCCGAATTGGCCAATATGAGCGTTGCCGACCTTTAATACTGCGCCAACATCAGGGCTTGCGATAGCAGCAAGGGCAGCAATATCTCCGCTATTTCGAGCTCCCATTTCTAATATGGCGTACTTGCTCTTAGTTGTGCAACGAAGAAGAGTTAAGGGCACACCAAGTTCATTATTGAATGAGGAAAGAGAGGCAATAGTTTCTCCTTCAGCCATAAGTATTGAGAGCAACAAATCTTTAGTCGTTGTCTTTCCTTGACTTCCAGTTATTCCAACAACTTTCAAATCCTTTAATTCTTTTCTAACATAAGTTGCCAACTTAGCTAAGGCATGCAAAACATTATCAACCAAAATGTGCGGAGTTGAAACTGGGCGATCTACTAGGCTTAGCGCTGCTCCTCTGGTCATAGCATCAGATATAAAGTCATGACCATCAGCCCTCTCGCCCTTTAAAGCAAGGAAGATATCACCAGGATTAATTTGTCTTGAATCAAATTGAAATATTGCCTCACTTGTAACAAAGACTTCGCCATGGGAGCTACCCTGCATAATCTCAGCCATTTGCCTTATGCTCATTTCAATCATAGTTCGCCCTCAATAGACTTTCTCAAAACTTCTTGGTCACTAAAGGCAAGCGTTACTCCCCTTATTTCTTGACCGACTTCATGGCCCTTGCCCAGAATTACCAAAGTATCTCCGGCTTGAGCTTTCTCGACTCCATACTTAATTGCTGTTTGGCGATCACTTATTACAGCGCTTGGATAAGTTAGCTTCAGTGATCCAAGCATTTCTTTCAAGATTTCTTCAGGATCCTCATCTCTTGGATTATCGCTAGTAAATATAGCGATATCACTGCCGGAGGCTAAAGCCTTTCCCATTAGAGGGCGCTTTGATTTATCGCGATTGCCACCGCAGCCAAGAATTGCAATTAGCTTTGAATTGGTATTCTTTCTAAGCGTTGCAAGAACTTTCTCAACGGCATCTGGAGTGTGAGCGTAATCAACCAAAGCCAGAAAGTCTTGACCGCAATCAATCCGCTCTAAGCGACCTGGAGCTGCCTTCAGAGTTGTAAGTGAGTTTCCAATCACAAGCGGATCTACTCCGCTTTCAAAGGCAAGTGCCATAGCCATGAGTGCATTATCTAAATTGTGATCACCAATTAGGTTCAATTCACCTGAAATTAAGGTGCCCTCGATACCTCTAACCTCAACTCGATATCCCTTGGATGTGCTATCAATGCCTTGGTAGTACCAATTAGCTTTGCTGTTTCTTTGAGAAATAGTTATGGGTGGCAATGAAACCTCAGCTGCCAGGCGCATTCCATATGAATCATCAACATTTACAAAAGAGGCTTGGCTGCGCGTGGAATCAAAGAGTTTCTTCTTAGCTTGATAATAATTTTCCATACTGCCGTGAAAATCTAAATGATCTTGTGTCAAGTTAGTAAAAGCAGCTGCAGAGAAGTAAGCGCCATCTACTCGATTAAGTGAAAGCGCATGGCTACTGACCTCGATAGCTGCAGCACGAATCTTCGCATTTTTCATAATCGATAGAATGTTATGGAGTTGATCTGCTTCCGGAGTGGTGTGGCTGGCGCCGAATTTTTCTTGAGCTATCTCGATTCCAATTGTCCCAATCAGGCCAGCATTCATGCCAGCAAATTCCCAAATCTGCTTCAATAGATGTGAAGTTGTAGTCTTTCCATTAGTACCCGTAATTCCTGCCAGAAATAAGGCTCTGCTTGGAGAGTTATGAAACCAATCTGCCAAATAACCACTGATCCCTCTAGGGTTTTCAACACTGAGGATTGGGAAGTTCCCAAGTGATTTTGAGGCAAGATCTAACCCCTGGCGATCGGTGAGAAGAGCAATTGCTCCGGAGTCTCTCGCATTTAAGGCAAATTTTGCCAATAATCCAAGCAACATTGGCTCCCGTCTTTAAGATGAGAGCCTCAAGGC
>DDYK01000015.1:3012-3133 GCA_002347935.1 Actinobacteria bacterium UBA2236 | reverse complement strand
TGTGGGTTTGCCATCAAGAGTGGTGTGTCTTTACAAGTTCCTGGCTCTGACTCATCAGCGTTAACAACTAAGTAGTGATCTTTGTTATCACCCTGCGGGATAAAGCCCCACTTCATTCCAG
>DDYK01000015.1:2733-2870 GCA_002347935.1 Actinobacteria bacterium UBA2236 | reverse complement strand
CTGGAGTTAATTTCTTATTGCCACTCTGCGCAATCTTTAACCCTAGAAGAGTTGGCTCTCCTGCCGAAACCCCTTGGTTTGCAAGTCCATCATTAATACCTGCAAGCAGCGCTGAGTTCTCTTTCCAAGTTGGCAAT
>DDYK01000015.1:0-2644 GCA_002347935.1 Actinobacteria bacterium UBA2236 | reverse complement strand
GCAGCGTTACATTCAATGTGCTCTATTGAAACTTTGCCATCTTGCGTTACTCCATTATTTTCAACACCAAGATGCTCTTTGAGAGATTCAAATATTTCATCCCCGCCCATAATCGCACATAAGGTGTTAGTGCAAACTCCGACATGATACTCACCGACAGGGCCACGTTTATATTGGGTGTAGAAAGTTGCTACCGCGCTGACTTCAGCGCTCTCTAGATTTAACTTCTTAGCAATTACTTCAATACTTTCAGGGGTCACATATCCATCTTTTGATTGCGCAAAATGCAGAAGTGGCATGATGGCTGAGCGCGAACGTGGATATCGATTGATAATCGAATCCATTACTAAATTATCAGAATCAGTTAATGGCATTAGCGGTCCACATCTCCCATCACAGGATCGATGGAAGCAACAGCTGCAACAACATCGGCAATTAGCGAGCCTTCACACATTGCAGCTGTGGATTGAAGGTTACTAAATGAAGGAGCGCGGAAATGAACGCGATATGGGCGAGTGCCGCCATCAGAGACTAAATGGGCCCCAAGTTCACCTCTAGGTGATTCAACTGGGGTATAGACCTGACCGGCTGGAACTCTAAATCCTTCCGTGACAATCTTGAAGTGATGAATCAAAGCTTCCATAGAAGTTCCCATAATCTGCCTGATGTGATCGAGAGAATTTCCGAGGCCATCTCCGCCAAGTGAGAGCTGGGCTGGCCAAGCAATCTTCTTATCGGCCACCATCACTGGCGCTCCATCAAGTTTATCTAGCTTGTCGCAGCACTGCTCAATAATTCTTAAAGATTGCTCAAGCTCCTGCATGCGGATCAAGAAGCGTCCATATACATCGCAGGTATCAGCGGTGATGACATCAAAGTCATAATTTTCATATCCACAATATGGTTGTGTCTTTCTTAAATCCCAAGGCATACCAGTTGAACGAAGAACTGGGCCAGTAACTCCAAGGGTGATACACCCTGCAAGGTCTAGATATCCAACACCTTTTGTTCTCTTTATCCAGATTGAATTACCAATTAATAACTTAGCATTATCTTTAAAATTCTTTCTTAAATCTTTTATTAACTCTCTGATTCCAGCAACAGTTCCATCCGGCAGATCTTGAGCAACTCCACCAGGGCGGATGTATGCCATATTCATTCTTAGCCCTGAGACTTTTTCAAATACATCTAGAACTTTCTCTCTTTCGCGGAAGGCAAAAAACATTGGAGTAATTGCGCCAAGCTCTAGCGCTCCAGTTCCAAGTGCGACCATGTGGGATGAGATGCGATTAAATTCCATCATCATTACTCGAATAACAGATGCTCGCTCAGGGACATCATTTGTGATGCCCAAAAGTTTTTCTACCCCTAGACAGTAAGTAGTTTCATTAAACAACGGGCTTAAATAATCCATCCGGGTCACGAAAGTAACCCCTTGGGTCCAGGTGCGAAACTCAGTGTTCTTTTCAATTCCAGTATGGAGATATCCAATGCCGCATCTAAGTTCAGTAATCGTCTCGCCTTCAAGTTCCAGCATTAGACGTAGCACTCCATGAGTTGATGGATGCTGCGGCCCCATGTTTACAACTACGCGCTCTTCTTTTGCGCTACCAATCTCACTTGCTACTTGATCCCAATCTCCACCAGTAACTGAATAGATGGTTCCTTCAGTTGTCTCGCGTGATGATGCAAAAGTGCTCATCGATATGACCTCCTGTTATCAGGAGATGGAATTGTGGCTCCTACATATTCAACAGCGATACCACCGAGTGGATAATCTTTACGCTGAGGATGTCCTGGCCAATCATCTGGCATAAGAATTCTTGTCAGAGCTGGATGTCCATCAAAAATGATTCCAAACATGTCATAAGCCTCACGCTCATGCCAATTAGTTCCAGCCCAAACTTCAACTAGAGATGGAATATGCGGATCTGATTCAGGCGTACTTACCTCTAGCCTCATTCTGCGGTTATGGGTCATTGATAAAAGTTCATAGACTGCATGAAGTTCGCGCTGGCTATCTTCGGGATAGTGAACTCCTGATACACCAAGACATACCTCAAAGCGAAGAGTCTCGGTATCTCGTAGGGTTTTAGCAACATCAAATAGGCGCTGTCTCTTAATATGAAGCGTTAATTCGCCGCGATCTACAACTACTTTTTCAATCGCATCGTTAAATTCTGGAAATGCGCGCTCTAATTCATCTGTTACTTCATCAAAATATGAACCGTATGGTTTTTGTGCTGAAGTTGGCGAGAAGCTGGAGCGAACCAGGCCGCCATAACCAGAAGTATCTCCGGTGCCCTGGATGCCAAATGAACCCTTTTGCTCGCTCATTAATCAGCCTTGCTTTCCAAATACTGGGATCTGATGAATTGGAGTAGCAGCAATAGCTGATGCTTCGACTTCCTTAACAATTTTCGCGCGGTTTACGCCAAGCTTCTCATTACCAATTTGTTCATGAAGCTTCAAAATTGCATCCATCAACATCTCTGGCCTTGGCGGGCAACCTGGAAGATAAATATCAACAGGAATTATGTGATCAACACCTTGGACGATTGCATAATTATTAAACATGCCACCAGATGAAGCGCATGCTCCCATGGATAGAACCCACTTAGGAGCTGCCATCTGGTCATAAATC
>DDYK01000079.1:2463-4631 GCA_002347935.1 Actinobacteria bacterium UBA2236 | reverse complement strand
AGATGAGATTAAAGAGCTCAAGAGAGAGCTTCGAGCCATGCAGGAAGGAGGTATGGGATGAGTGCCGATCGCTTAATAGTTCGAGGGGCCAGAGAACACAATCTGAAGAACGTATCACTTGATCTTCCAAGAAATGCCATGATTGTTTTTACTGGGCTATCTGGTTCTGGAAAATCATCCCTTGCCTTTGACACCATTTTTGCTGAAGGTCAGAGACGATATGTTGAGTCTCTATCTGCTTATGCTCGCCAATTTTTAGGACAGATGGATAAGCCAGATGTCGACTTCATAGAAGGATTATCGCCAGCGGTTTCTATCGATCAAAAATCAACAAATCGAAATCCAAGATCCACAGTTGGAACTATTACTGAGGTGTACGACTACCTCCGCCTACTATTTGCTAGGGCCGGTAAGCCACACTGTCCAAAGTGTGGCAAAGAGATTGCCAAGCAAACGCCACAAAATATCGTTGACCAGATTTTAGAACTTCCAGCTGAAACTAAATTTCAGGTGCTAGCGCCAGTTATTAGGGCGCGAAAAGGTGAATTTGTCGATCTCTTCAAAGATTTTGTTGCACAGGGATATTCCAGAGTGAGAGTTGATGGAGCAACCCTTGCCTTAACTGATGTTCCAAAACTAAAAAAGCAGGAGAAACACACCATCGAAGTAGTAATTGATCGATTAACTGCAAAGCCAGAGGGAAGGCAGCGTTTAACCGATTCAATTGAAACCGCGTTAAAGCTAGCAAATGGTCTGGTAACTCTAGATTTTGTAGAGGCAAAGGGCGCTGATAAGGAGCGAACATATAGCGAACTTTTAGCTTGCCATGATTGCGGCCTTTCGTTTCAGGAAATGGAACCAAGGTCATTTTCCTTTAATTCACCTTTTGGAGCCTGCGCGGAGTGCACTGGAATTGGCTCAAAGCTTGAAGTTGATGAAGAGTTAGTTATTCCAGATGATTCGATTTCAATAAATGACGGCGCAATAGCACCTTGGTCAGGCGGACAGTCTTCAGAATATTTCATTAATTTGCTGGAAGCTCTAGCTGCTGATGTTAAGTTTTCTCTAAATACACCTTGGAGCAAGCTCTCAGTTAAGGCAAAAGATGCAATTTTGAATGGGTATGAGTATGAAGTTCATGTTAAGTACAAAAATCGCTATGGAAGAGTACGAAATTACTCCACAGGTTTTGAAGGGGTTATTCCCTTTGTTCAGCGCAGGCACTCGGAGACTGATAGTGATTACAGCAGAGAAAAATATGAAGCGTATATGCGTCAGATCCCATGCCCTGCCTGCAAGGGCGCTCGACTGAAACCGGAAGTCTTAGCTGTCACTCTAGGCAGCAAAAATATTGCAGAGATATGTGAACTATCAATTGAGGATTGCGCAAAGTTTCTAAAGAGTTTAAAGCTTGCATCTCGTGAGGCCAAAATTGCAGAGCGAGTAATGAAGGAAGTACACGCTCGACTCGGTTTCTTACTTGATGTTGGACTGGAATACTTGACCTTAGCAAGACCTGCAGCAACTCTCTCTGGTGGTGAGGCGCAGAGAATTCGCCTTGCAACTCAGATTGGCTCGGGATTAGTTGGCGTTCTCTATGTTCTAGATGAACCAAGTATCGGTCTTCACCAAAGAGATAATAAGCGCTTAATAGAGACCCTGACTCACCTTAGAGACCTTGGAAATACTCTAATCGTTGTTGAGCATGATGAAGAAACAATTCGAACCGCAGATTGGATTGTTGATATTGGGCCGGGGGCCGGCGAGCATGGCGGAGAGATAGTCGTATCAGGGGATTATCAAGCTCTAATTGATTCCAAGAAGTCGATTACTGGAGCCTATATCTCGGGGCGATCAAGAATTGATATTCCTAAAAAGAGACGAGCGATTAACTCCAAGAGAGTTTTGATTATCAAAGAAGCGAGAGAAAACAACTTAAGAAATGTTGACGTGACGATTCCTTTGGGAGTCTTCGTGGCTGTAACTGGCGTTAGTGGATCTGGAAAATCAACTCTGGTAAACGACATTCTCTATTCAGTTCTTGCAAATAAACTAAATGGCGCGCGGATAGTTCCTGGTCGTCATAGAAGTATTACCGGCATAGATCAACTAGATAAAGTGGTGCACGTAGATCAATCGCCAATTGGTAGGACGCCGCGCTCAAACCC
>DDYK01000079.1:0-2398 GCA_002347935.1 Actinobacteria bacterium UBA2236 | reverse complement strand
ATCACAATCGAGATGAACTTCCTGCCGGATGTTTATGTGCCATGCGAAGTATGCCATGGCGCAAGATATAACCGAGAGACTCTAGAAGTTCATTACAAAGGCAAGACCATTGCAGAAGTTCTTGATATGCCCATTGAGAAGGCTCAAGATTTCTTTGAATCAATTCCTGCAATCCATCGTTATCTAAAGACGCTATGCGATGTTGGACTTGGTTATGTTCGACTTGGTCAATCCGCTCCTACTCTCTCTGGAGGAGAGGCTCAAAGAGTAAAGCTTTCAACGGAGCTACAGCGGCGATCAACTGGGCGCACAATCTACGTTCTTGATGAGCCAACAACTGGGCTGCACTTTGAAGATGTAAGGAAACTTCTTGGTGTGCTCCAAAGACTTGTAGATACAGGAAATACCGTTGTTGTCATTGAGCACAATATGGATGTTATTAAATGCGCGGACTGGATTATTGATCTAGGCCCAGAAGGGGGATCTGGGGGAGGAAGCGTCGTTGCCGAAGGAGTTCCGGAGGCAATTGCAAAGGTCTCCGCCAGCTACACCGGAAAGTTCCTTCGCGAAACTCTAAAGAAGTAGTTATGGCTGATCCTGCTTCATACCGCCCTGAAAATATTCCTGATGAGCCGGGGGTTTACCGCTTCTTTAATGAAAAGGATGAAGTAATTTACGTAGGAAAAGCTCGGTCCCTAAAGAATCGGATTAACTCCTACTTTCAGAAAAATGTTGGTGAGAAAACTTATCGCATGATTCATGCGGCCAGTAGAGTTGATTGGACTCTTGTAAGAAGTGAGGTAGAGGCGCTTCAACTGGAATTTACCTGGATTAAGGAAGAAAACCCTGCCTTTAATGTGCAATTCAAAGATGATAAGAGCTATCCATACTTAGCACTCACCATGGATGAGAAATATCCACGTTTACTTATAACTAGAAGAGCTAAACAAAAAGGAGTCACCTACTTTGGTCCCTTCACCCATGCCTGGGCGCTTCGTTCAACCTTTGATGTTCTCTTAAAGCTCTTTCCCGTTAGGTCATGTTCAAATAGCAACTTTGAGAGAGCTCAGAGAGCCAAGCGCCCCTGTCTATTAGGAGATATTGGTAAATGTACTGCTCCCTGTGTAGATCGCATAAGCGAAAGCGATCACCGAATACTTGCACAGCGCCTAGGCGAATTCATCTCAGATGGTTCAGCCGATATTACTCAAGCTCTGCGAGATCAGATGGCCGAAGCTGCAAAAATGGAAGAGTTTGAAAGAGCTGGAAAATTGCGAGATCAATTAGAGGCGTTAGAGCGGGCTAGTGAATCAACTGATAGCGCGCTATCTGATTCCATTTTCTCTGACTTCATTGCAATTCATCAAGATATTACTCATGCCGCAATTTCCATTTTCCGAGTTAGAGCTGGCCGCGTGATTAGCTCGCGCTCGTGGATGATTGATTTGGCAAATCTTCCAGAGGAGTCCTCACTGCTTGAGGCTTGTATAAATCGGGTCTATCAAGATTTTGAAATTGGCAAGGAGATACTAGTCAATCAAGATATTGAGTCGGGCGCACTTGCAGAGTATCTATCGGAAAGAGCTGGTTATAAAGTCACAATCAAGAGACCAGAGCGCGGCGAGAAGAGCGAAATCTTAGATATGGTGAAGCGCAATGCTAACCAAGCTTTAATTCAGTTTTTGAGTAAGAGAGCAAATGATGCTGGAGTCAGTGGCCGAGCGCTAGAGGATCTCGCAAGCGCCCTTAATTTAGAAGAGCTTCCATTGAGAATTGAATGCTTTGATATTTCAAATATTCAAGGCACCTCTGTAGTTGCATCTATGGTGGTATTTGAAGATGGACAGGCAAAAAAGAGTGAGTATCGGCGCTTTGGCATCGATGATAAAGAAAAGTTTGATGATACAAGGGCGATGCATCACGTAATTACAAGGCGCTTTAAAAGATATCTCGCTGAGAAAGATTTGGATCTGAATGAGATTGAATTAAGTGGAGGAGCAAGGCCAAAGTTTGCCTACCCACCGCAATTGGTAATAGTTGATGGAGGCAAGGGACAGGTCAATGCTGCTGCTAGAGCCTTTGCTGAACTTGGAATTACAGATATTGCCTTGGTTGGGCTTGCCAAAAGGCTTGAGGAGATCTGGTTTGCAGATCAGAGCTATCCAGTAATCCTTGATCGACATAGTGAAGCGCTCTATTTAGTGCAGAGAATTCGCGATGAAGCCCATAGATTTGCAATAACTTTTCATCGCTCAAAGCGCTCCAAATTAATGCTGGAATCCCTTCTTGATGAAATAGACAATTTAGGTGAGGTAAGGCGAGCAGTCTTATTGGAGCACTTTGGATCAATTGCAGCTCTTAGTAAGGCGAGCTTTGAACAAATAGCTGCTCTTCCCGG
>DDYK01000031.1 GCA_002347935.1 Actinobacteria bacterium UBA2236 | reverse complement strand
TCTCGGCCTATGACTTTCACTTTATTCAAGCGAAGTGGTTGCCGGTTTGGGACAAGTTAGCGCCGTTTAAATCTGGCGATGCAGACGATTGCCGTCCTAAGAAATATGTCTTGGATATGTTTCCATATCCATCGGGCGATCTTCATATGGGCCATGCCGAGGCATATGCCTTAGGTGATGTGATTGCTCGCTACTGGGTGCAGAAAGGCTTTAATGTCATGCATCCGATTGGCTGGGATGCATTTGGTCTCCCTGCAGAAAATGCTGCAATTAAGCGCAATGAGGATCCCAGTGTCTGGACCTATGAGAATATAAATACTCAAAAGGCTTCAATGCGCAGATATGCCTGCTCCTTTGATTGGGATCGAGTGCTATATACCTGCGATAGTGACTACTACCGCTGGAATCAATGGATATTTCTAAAACTATATGAAAAAGGCCTGGCTTATCGCAAGAACTCCCCAGTTAATTGGTGCCCAGATTGCCAAACAGTTTTGGCAAATGAGCAGGTAATCGCGGGGTTATGCGAACGTTGTGACAATCAAGTAACAAAGAAGAAATTAAGTCAGTGGTATTTCAAGATAACTGATTATGCTGAGAGATTACTCGAAGATATGAANNTGGATTGGAAAATCTGTTGGAGCTGAGGTTAAATTTAGTATTGAGGGAAGAGATGAACCTCTAACGGTATATACCACTAGACCCGATACTCTCTATGGCGCAACTTTTATGGTAGTTGCTGTGGATAGCGAATTGGCTAGAGAGTTAGTAGCAAATACCAGCGCGCAAGGTAACTTTGAAAAGTATTTTGATAGCGTTAAGTCAGCAAGTGATATTGATAGATTGGCAACAGATAGAGCCAAAACTGGCATTTTCCTGGAGCGTTATGCAATTAATCCAGTAAATAACGAGCGAATTCCAATTTGGGCTAGCGATTATGTATTAGCCGATTATGGAACAGGTGCCATCATGGCCGTTCCAGCTCATGATCAGAGAGATTTGGATTTTGCTAGAGCGATGAAACTACCGGTAAGAACGGTGGTTAAAGTCGAGGGGCAAGAAGATCCCGCACTTAGTGGAGTTGCTACTAGCGGATCTGGGGTAATGGTCAACTCTGGCAGCCTAAATGGCCTTGATAGCTCAGAGGCAATTGGAAAAATAATTGGCCAGCTTGAGGCAAAGAATTTAGCAAAGGCATCTAATAACTATCGCCTTAGAGATTGGTTAATTTCAAGGCAACGTTACTGGGGCACTCCATTTCCAATTATTCACTGTCAGAAGTGCGGCGAAGTGCCAGTGGATGAAAGTGATCTTCCAATTAAATTACCGGATTCAAAGTCGCTAGATTTAAGGCCAAAGGGAACATCACCTCTTGCCACAGCAAGTGATTGGGTTAATGTTAAATGTCCTAAATGTGGCGCTGGCGCTCTAAGAGATACCGACACCATGGATACCTTTGTTGACTCATCTTGGTATTTCCTGCGCTACACCAGCGTAAATACCCACGATAAGCCCTTTGATAGAAAAGAAGTTGATACCTGGCTACCAGTGGATCAATATGTAGGTGGAGTAACTCACGCCATCTTGCATCTGCTCTATTCACGCTTCTTTACCAAGGCCTTAAAAGATATGGGATATATAAATTTTTCAGAGCCATTCACCAGACTTCTCAACCAAGGAATGGTTTTGATGGATGGATCTGCGATGAGTAAGAGTCGAGGAAATTTAGTTGCCCTCTCAGAGGAACTTGAAAAGCATGGAGTAGATGCCATTCGTCTATCCATGGTCTTTGCTGGTCCTCCCGAGGATGATGTTGATTGGGCTGATGTTTCGCCAACTGGTTCGGCCAAGTTCTTGCATCGTGCTTGGCGCCTAGCTGGAGATGTCAAGAGTGAGCCTGGAATTGATTTTTCAAAAGGTGATTTAGCTTTGAGGAAAGTTAGCCATAAGTCTCTGCAAGATATCTCATTTGCTGTCGAGTCCTTTAGATTCAATGTGGCTGTGGCACGAATAATGGAACTAGTAAATGCAGCAAGAAAAGCGATTGATTCAGGGGTTGGCCCATCAGATCCTGCAGTAAGAGAAGCTGTTGAGATAGTGGCAATTTCACTTTCTTTAATTGCGCCATACACAGCAGAGGAGATGTGGGAGTTATTGGGCCACGCGCCATCAGTAGCTAGAGCAGGATGGCCCAGCATTGATCCCCAGCTGTTAACCCAAGAATCTGTGACAGCTATCTTTCAGATAAATGGAAAGATCAAATCTAGAGTTCAAGTATCACCTGAGATTACAGATGATGCTCTTGAGAAAATGGCTTTAAGTGATCCTGCGATATTAATTGATCTAGGGTCAACAGCGCCAAAGAAAGTAATTGCTAAAGCTCCGAAGTTTGTAAATATAGTCCTATAGCGATATCCACAACTTTTACTTCTCCACCAATAGAGCCGTTGGCGATATCTGCTTAAATCAATATCTGATTCCATCGGGCTATGAATTTTGCAAAATTAAAAGAAGATTTTCAAGACTACACTCATTCTCAAAAAAGAGCGCTAATTGCTATATCTCTACTTGCCATACTTTTTGCTACATTTCTCTTTACCAACACTCGGGGACGCGCAGTTGCACAAGAATCTGCTAAGCCGGCACTAACTATGCCGGCAGTAGCCAAGACCATACTCATCCATGTTGCTGGCAAAGTTAAAAGGCCAGATGTTTATCCGCTGCTTGCAGGATCTAGAGTCTCAGATGCAATAAAGGCAGCAGGAGGAGCTCAGAAGGGAGTTGATTTAGGAGATATCAACTTGGCTCGCGTATTAGTTGATGGTGAGCAGGTCTATGTGGGATATGTTGCAAAAGTTGGAGCAAGTAGTAGCAAGAGTGGTAAGGCGACTTTTACCGGAATCATCAATATTAATCGAGCCACAAAAGCTGAATTTGACTCTCTTGCTGGAATTGGGCCGGTTATCGCTACGCGAATCATTAATTATCGCAATACAAATGGACCGTTTTTAGCTCTTGATGATCTCCTTAAAGTCTCTGGTGTAGGTAGCAAAACTCTGGAGCGGATTCGCCCACGTTTGAGCCTCTAGACCAGAGGGTAAGAAGTGATTACCGCGCTCTGCTCTTTGCTCTAGCCCTATGGGCCGGGGTACTGGGTGCGACCTATTTCTCTTGGTCTGCGTT
>DDYK01000040.1:9835-23034 GCA_002347935.1 Actinobacteria bacterium UBA2236 | reverse complement strand
CGGCTCCCACCAGTGATCCTTCTAGATGAGAATTGAGCCTCGAGCTCTTTAATTGCAAAGCGCGCCTTCATATACTCACCCATATCGCCAAGGTTGCTTTGAGATCCTTCAAGTAGAGCTTTGATTGCAACTTCATTTTTCGCAATCTGTCTAGCCAAACCAACAACAGCTTTATCTGCTTGAAACTGGGCGAAGGAAAAACCAAGCGACTTTCGTGCCCGATCATGGCCGAATCTTGAAATCAAATTAGCGCTCATGTTATAGGTTGGAGAAAATGATGAACGAAGCGGATAAGTTCTTGTACTTGCAAGTCCTGCCGCAATTGAGCTATCCATCTGTTCATTCCAAAGAATTAAAGCATTACCTTCAATATCTATTCCTCGCCTGCCAGCTCTTCCAGTTAGTTGTGTGTACTCCCCTGGTGAAACATTGACATGGCTTTCACCATTCCATTTAACAAGTTTTTCTAAAACCACACTTCTTGCTGGCATATTGATTCCAAGAGCCAAAGTCTCAGTGGCAAAAACGATCTTTAAAAGTCCTCGCTGAAAGAGCTCCTCAATAGTTTCCTTAAACATTGGAAGTAGCCCCGCGTGATGAGCAGCGATGCCTCGCTCTAGTGCTTGGGCCCATTCATGAAAACCAAGAACTCCGAAATCCTCTGAAGGTAACTCATGAGTTTTTAGAGCAATTACTCGCCTAATCTCCTCTTTCTCAAGCGAATTGGTTAGCGATAGCCCTTCACGTATACAAGATGCAACAGCCCCATCACATCCGGCCCGAGAGAAGATAAAGAAAATTGCTGGAAGAAAACCGCGCTCGGAAAGCTTTTCAACCACTTCTGGCCTAGTAAGAGGCTTAATCGAGCTAAATTTGCTCTCTTTCCAACTCTTGCTCCCACCAGGCACCTTCTTAATCGAATTCTTCTCAATACGCAGGATCTCTGGATTCACCCGTCCCTCATCGACAAAGAGATCTAGAATTCGATTTCCAATCAAGATGTGCTGATAGAGCGGAACGGGTCTGATTTCACTAAGCACCACCTCTGTTTCCCCGCGTACCGTCTTTAACCAATCTCCAAATTCCTCAGCATTTGAGACAGTAGCTGATAGCGAGACTATTTGAATTCGCTCTGGAAGATGAATCAGGATCTCCTCCCAAACCGCCCCTCGAAACTTATCTGCCAGATAATGAACTTCATCCATAACAACATAACCAAGATCATCAATTGCATTTGAACCGGCATAGATCATGTTTCGCAAAACTTCAGTGGTCATAACTACGATGCGAGCTTCACTATTAATGGAGGAATCTCCAGTAAGAAGGCCAACTTCAGAATCGCCATAAAGTTTTACCAAGTCCTGATATTTTTGATTTGATAGCGCTTTAATTGGCGTGGTGTAGAAGCAACGATTGCCATTCTTTTCAGCCAGAAACGTTGCAAACTCTCCAACAATTGTCTTTCCAGCCCCTGTGGGAGCTGCAACTAATACGCTTTTGCCGTCCTCTAGATGATGGCAGCCTAGGCTTTGAAACTCATCAAAACCAAAGTCGTAGTTCGCCATAAACTCAGTTGTTAGAGGGTGCGAACTGCGCTTTTTGGCGGCGGCATATCTTTCAGCCGGAGAGGGAGTACTCACATGCGCCACGTTAGTAGGCCGCGCTCTATTACGCGCGCTTTAACTGGAAGTGGCCCAACTCTCTCTCCATCGGCATAGGCCACCGCATCAGAATCAATTTCAACGTTTCGACCCCGTGAAATTTTCACTGCAGGGTGTGTGGTGTGTTTTCCGGAGAAAACCTTTGGAAAAACTTTTAGGAATTCAAATTTAGATACTGGACTGAGAATTAGAATGTCAAATAATCCGTCATCGATTTTTGCCTCAGGGGTGACCTTCATCCCTCCCCCATAACAGATTCCATTAGAAACAGCTATCAGCATGGCTTTACTTTCGAAAGAGAATCCATCGATATTGAATCTATAGCTCTTAGCTTTGAAGGTTGATAAAACCATAAGTATTGAAACATTGTATTTGGCTCTTCCTTTAATTCTCTTCATAGCATTTGCTCGTTCATTAACCATTGAATCAAAGCCTGTGCTAAGAACATCTACGAAATACTTTTCTCCTACTTTTCCAACATCGATTAATGAAGGACGGCTCGAGAGGTAATAGCTGATTAGTTGTTCTGGGTTCTTTAGTTTTAGATTGAGCGTCCTGGCGAAATCATTTCCAGTTCCAGCAGGTATTAAAGCTAAACCAAGATCACTTCCTACTAACTCTTGTACTGCGAGGTTAACGGTGCCATCGCCACCAATGAGGAATAGGCCCTCGAATTCCTGGCTTTCACTCAATTTGCTCTTTAGATTCTCCTGAGACTCTCGAGCGCTATCGGCTGAAACATCTATATATTCAATACCGAGAGCTTTCAATTCTTGTTTTACAAGCTTTCCGATTCTATTTCCGCGTCCATTTCCTGACTTGGGATTTATCAGCAGAAGCCACATGAGAAAAGATCAATCTATTCAGGAAGTGGTTCATCAATTGGTGATGCTTGATCAATATCTGCTGCTTGATTATCACCAATTTGTTGAGATTNNTCATTGCTATCTTCAAGTGATGAGCGGCAAAGCAAGAGCGGCCATGGAGAGTGGATCTGCAGTTGGTGAGAAAGCAGCGACAAAAACGGTGATGCCAAAGATTGCAAAGCGCCAAGGCTTTAGTATCCCTCTTCCAGAAAGGACCCCAATTAAATTGAGTGAGACTAGAAAGACTGGTAGTTCAAAAGCAAGCCCAAAGATCAAAATGATTCGAAGCACGAAACTCAAGTAATCATCGAATCTAACTAGGTTATTTAAGCTATCTGGGGTGAAACCAAAGAGAACTCTAATAGCAATAGGCAGGATGTAATAGGCAAGAGCAGCGCCTAGTGTAAAGAAAGGGGTAGCTGCGATGATGAAAAGAACAGATTTGCGTCTCTCTTTCCTATGTAAAGCAGGGGCAATAAAGGCCCAGAGTTGGTATAGCCAGAAAGGCGCAGAAACAATAACGCCAGTTAAAAATGCAACTTTGACTTGAAGATTGAGTGGACCTAATACGCCGCTAATAAAAAGAGAACCGCAGTTGTTTGAACCACTACTTTGAGCCAGTTTCAAGTCACAGACTGGTTCAGCCAGGGTAGTAATGATCTGGTTGTAATAAACAAAGCCGAGAATGGAGAATATGAGAATGAAAAATGCGGCCCGGATGATTCTCTTTCGTAGTTCACGCAAATGATCCAATAGAGGCATCGTGCCGCGTTCTCTGGCTGCCATATCGCTCCGTTTAACTAAAGAGTATTAATCTCTCCCCTACTAGAAGTAGGCAATAGTTGAAATCTTGATTTCAACTTAGGATTTAGCTGAAGTATCGCCTTCTTCGCTCTTCTTCTGATCCTTATTTAATTCCTTCATCTCACTCTTGAAAATTCTAAGTGAGCGACCAAGGGAGCGCGCTGAATCTGGTAGACGCTTTGCGCCAAAGAGTATGACAACGACCAGAATCACTAAGAGCCACATTTCTGGATTACGACCGAACATGAAATCAACCTTTCCAACAATCAGGCCCACTATTAGGTGAGGCTTAGAGCCATACGCTACCACGCGCAAAATCAGCCTGTCTTGCTACCCCTTATAGGCCAGAAGCGCTCTATTAGCCCGCTCTGCAATCTCGGCTCTTAGTTCAAGAGGATTAGCCAGTTCAAGTGAATCAGCGCCAGCTAGAACGGATCGAACTATCCATTCTGGCTGAAAGATATCGATTTGATAACAAGATTTTGAAAGCTCCTTGAGCGATGATGCATTTTCACTTAAGAATCTGGAATCTTCGTTTTTGATAATTACCTCAGCACTTGACCCGCGAGAATCCTCAAGCCGCTCTAAATCTGTGCGCGTACTCCTCTCTTTGGTTGAAATTTCTGAGATTTGAGCAAGATTAAATGTTCTAAGTGCTTTTACGCTATGGCAGTAAGCATTAACTAGCGTTCTCTTATCTTCCGCGATAATCGAAATCGGGGTGATGCTTCTTCTAGTTGATGAATCTTTTGTCACGTTGTTATAGATCATCTCTAAATCCAATTCCTGCTTTATCGCGATTTCAATTGCCTCTAACGTTGCTCGTTCTTTATCAAGTGTGAAGGTAATAGCTGAGCCTGGAATAGAGCTACTAAAAGCCTTTGCAATTTTCTCTCGTAGGGCAATGATTTGTGGATAGGCTGCTGAGGTCTTTGGTGTGCTTTCTTCCAAAGCAGCTAAAGCAATTCTTGCTATCAAAGCCTCGGACTCATTCAAGTTTCTTGGAGCTGCAAGGTTTTGAGGATCTCTTATCACCACGCTCTCTTCATCAAATGAGATATCAATTAGTTCCAATGGCGTATATCCTGGAAGTCCGCATAGAAAGAGAAGGTTTAAATCTTTTAGTACCTCATCGCGGCTGATTGAGAATTCTTTGGCCAGCTCAGTAATTGAAATTCCTGGATGAGCAACAATGTATGGAACAAGGTCCAGTAATCGAATCGCGCGAAGTGCAGCATTTTCAACCATGAGATTTCGCTACTTTCTCTAGTGAAGCAATAACTAAAGACCTTAATTCTTCTGGTTGCTCAATAATCAAACTATCGCAATACCAGAGCGCTTCCTGGAGGGCGGCAGCACTTGACTCGCTTTGGTAGGAGATCTCATCCCANNNGCGTTATGCATAATCAAATAATCTTTTATATTGAAATCAGGGGGTATTTCATACATATCACGCTTCTTTGAGATATCTATCTTGGAGCTGATACGCGAGAAGTTAAATGTTCGGATATCGCTTCGATCTAAATCTTCGCCAACTAAATACCACTCCCCCTTCCAAGCACTTAATCCCAAGGGATTAACACGACGGTTATCTGATTTAGCAGCCCCTGCTTTGCGATAGGAGAAGGCAATCTCTGATCTATTAGCAAGGGCTTTAGTTACATCAAGTAGCCCTTCAGCTGAAAAATTCATTGTTCGAAGTGAATTGATTTCAAGTGCTGGATCAAGAAGCGCAGTCGAATTAACTCTTCTTGCAGCGCCAAGTGCAATGTCCTCCAAACTGCTATCTAGCCAGAGTCCAAGGGCGGTAGAGAGAATTCCAATTTCGGTTGGAGTAAATGTCTTGATAGGCATTTGATATGTCTCAGGTTTTATCCGATAACCTGGTTCATCTTCAAATAGCGGGTCTGCAGAGGCAACTTCAATCTCAATACCAAGGGCTCTAAGATCATCTTTGTCGCGTTCAAACATTCGCTCTTTAGTTTCTTGAGTTCCGCTATAGCCAGCAACTTTTCGAAAGATCTCACTCTTTTGCATATAGCGCGATGTGGCGAGCAAGGCCATCGTAAGATTGACTAAACGCTCGGTCTTAGCACTCGACATGGAGATGAGATTAGCGCGCTCGGCGCTAATTGGTAGGCTTGGGCCATGAAACCAAGCCGAATAATCGCAATTCTCTCAAGTCTTACCCTTCTTATTTCTCTCTCTGCCTGCACCACAGATGGCGGGGCTCCATCAGATGGACCAAAGGGTCAAGGCAACCAATCAACAGGAGGAAACTTGTCTAATAAATATGTAGAGGTAAGTGCTGAAGCTGGCGTAGCTCCCACTATCTCCTCACCCAGCGGCACTCCTCCCACTACTCTTGTTACAGAGGATGTAATTGTCGGCTCAGGAAAAGTTGCCGGCGCAGATTCGACTCTGACAGTTCATTACACCCTTATGGCTTGGTCAACAGGTGAGATCGTCGAATCGTCCTGGAGCGGGGAGCCTGCGCAATTTCCATTGAGTGGAGTAATTCTTGGTTGGCAACAAGGAATTCCTGGAATGGCAGTTGGCGGTAGACGTCTTCTAGTTATCCCGCCGGATCTAGGTTATGGAGCAGCTGGCGGCGGACCAATTGCGCCTAATGAAACGCTGATTTTCGTTGTTGACTTAATAGATGTTGCTTAAGCCTCATCAATTAAATCGCTAGCTGACTTACTAGGCCTACGTTTTCTTCTAATTGGCACATTTCCCTCTGCTAATTTTCTAGTGAAGAGCAAAAAGCCGGTATGAGCGTTCATCGAGTGCATTGGCCTAACAGCCAAGCCTTCATGATGCCAAGACCTAAGAAGAGTTTCAAAACTCTCTGGCTCCGAGAAATCACCGCGTCCCTTTAGCGCCTCTGCTGTCTTTGAAAGCTGAGTAGTTGTTGCCACATAGCAACAGAGCACTCCCCCTGGAATTAGAGCTTGAAACGCGCTCTCTAAACAATCCCAAGGAGCGAGCATGTCAAAAATAACTCGATCGAATTGCCCTGAAAATTGCGCCTCTTCAACCCTGCCGTGAATCAGTTTCCAAGTATTTGGTAGCTTTCCAAAGTAATTCTTAACATTGCTCTTAGCATTTTCCAGAAATTCATCTCTGGCCTCGTAGGAAGTTAGTTGCCCGCTCTGGCCAATAGCCCTAAGAAGTGAGATTGATAACGCGCCGCTTCCCGCTCCAGCTTCCAAAACTTTTGCTCCAGGAAAAATATCAGCATATCCAACGATGACTGCTGAATCCTTTGGATAGATAATTGTTGCTCCTCTTGGCATTGAGAGCAGATAGTCATTAAGAAGCGGACGCATAGCCTGATACTGAGTTCCACTACTACTAAGAAGAGTTGTTCCCTCACTTACTCCGATGATGGAGTCATGATTAATCCATCCTTTATGAGAGTGCCATTGACCACCTTTTGAAAGATAGAAGGAATACATCTTTCCCTTGCTATCGGTCAATTGAACTCGGTCGCCCTCTTGAAACGGTCCTGAACCTATAACTTGCATTTACTCATCAATTCTTTACTAGTAGTGGATGAAAGAGTTCAACTATCCCTGATAGCTCTAAATCAATCAAGTTCTCAACATGGCAAACTTTCTCATCCATCGGAAGTGGTCCTGAGTGCGTAAGGCCTAACAGATAAGCTCCCGATGCAATTGCAGCCGTTGTCCCAGTTATTGAATCCTCGATTATCAAACAATCTTCGATAGGCACGCCGATTCTTGCAGCAGCTAATTGATAACCCTGTGGATCCGGTTTAGATCTTTCAACATCATTATCTGAAATCGTGGTTTTAAAATAGTGCTTTCCAATACTTGCTAAAGCACCTTCCATAATCGCTCTACTAGAAGCGGTAACAAGTGCCATTGGAATTTTTTCCTCATGCATCTGCTCAATCAAAGCTTTAGCACCTGGCGCGAAAGGCACTTTTTGCTTTAGTCTNNGAATCTTTGTAAGCGCATTTTCACCGAACTCTTCACGTCTATTCTCTGGCAACCTGGAGCGCATATAGGCATCGACTCTGCTCATGGGACCACCTATGCAATAAAGCGCATCTTCCTGACTCCAAGTTGCTCCAAGAGATTCCATAATCCTTCGCTCTTCACCAATCCAAATCGGTTCGCTATCGATGAGAGTTCCATCCATATCCCATAAGACAGCTTTAAAAGGGAAATCGTTAATTAGCATTGAAATACTTTGCCTCGGGATGATGAACAATTATTGCCGAAGTGCTCTGCTCAGGATGTAGTTGAAACTCTTCGGATAGCTCCACGCCAATTCGCTCCGGCTCTAGTAATTCACAGAGTTGAACTTGTGCGCCAAGATCTGGACAAGCAGGATAACCAAAACTATATCTAGAGCCCCGATAGCCCTGATCAAGAATCTCGGAGAGTTCGCTACTATCATCGCTAGCAAAACCAAGTTCAGATCTAATACGTGCATGCCAGTGTTCAGCAAGTGCCTCTGTTAGCTGAACGCTAAGCCCATGGAGTTCTAGATATTCTCGATACTCATTGGCTTCAAATAGCTTTCCCGTTGCTTGGCTAACAGATTGCCCCATGGTGACAACATGGAAAGCAACAACATCAATTTCTCCTGATTCTTTACTTTTAAAAAAATCGCTTAAACAGAGTCGTCTATCGCGTCTTTGACGGGGGAAAGTAAATCGAAGTCTCTCGCTATCTTTCTTCTCTCCTTCGTGATGCAAAATGACTAGATCATTGCCCTGGCTATAGCAAGGAAAATATCCATATACAACAGCGGCATTTATCCAACCTTGAGAGACTGCTTCATTTAGCAGAGAGCGAAGCCTTGGTCTTCCTTGATTTTCAACCATCTCTTCGTATTTGCCTCGCTCTGACTTGAGACCCCACTGGCCTACGTAAAGTGCGCGCTCATCAAGCATTGAACTGTAATCAGCAAGGGCAATTCCTTTAACTACGCGAGAGCCAAAAAATGGCACTTTAGGCACTTGGTTATCAGAGGCCACATCACTTCTGGTTGTATCAGTTGTAAGGGGCGCATCAATGGATGTGACTCTAGTTCGTCGCTCCTTGAGAGGTGGAAGTGAAACTCCTGCAACACCTTTTTTAACTCCCATCATGGTGTCCATTAACGCAAGACCCTCAAAGGCATCTCTGGCATATCGAACCGTTCCTGGAAATGCCTCTGCTAGATCCTTTTCAACAAAGGTTCTAGTAAGAGCAGCTCCACCAAGAATTACCGGCCACTTATCTGCCAGACCTCTACTTCTAAGCTCTTCTAAATTCTCTTTCATTATTACCGTTGACTTAACTAAGAGGCCGCTCATGCCAATAACATCTACTGAAGATTCCTGAGCAGCATCGATTATCTGATTAATGGTCTGCTTAATTCCAATGTTTACGACGCGATAACCATTATTAGTCAAGATGATGTCTACCAAATTCTTTCCAATGTCATGGACATCGCCTTTAACTGTTGCTAGAAGGATCGAACCGCGATCACTTGCATCGCTCTTTTCCATGTGAGGTTCAAGTAGAGCAACCGCGCTCTTCATTACTTCAGCAGATTGAAGTACAAAGGGAAGCTGCATTTCGCCTCTTCCAAAGAGCTCTCCCACTTCCTTCATTCCTTCAAGCAGATAATCATTGATAATTGCCAACGGGGCTAGTCCGCCTAAACGTGCCTGATCAAGATCTACTTCAAGTCCGGCTTTCTCTCCGTCGATGATTCTTCGAACAAGGCGTTTTTCTATAGGAAGAGCGGCAAGCTCAGCTGCTCTTGATTGACGCGTTGAAGTGACTTCAACACCGGCAAAGAGCTCTAGAAGCTTTGATAACGGGTCATAGACGCAGTCCTCACCTTCAAATTTTCGCCGGTCATAGATTAGATCCAGCGCCACTTCTCTCTGTTCTTCAGGAATTCTTGCGATTGGAGAAATCTTTGACGGGTGCACAATTGCGCTATCAAGACCTGCCTTAACCGCTTCGGCAAGAAATACCGAGTTCAAGACGATTCGAGCGGCAGGGTTTAGACCAAATGAAACATTACTTATTCCAAGTGTGGTCTGGACTTGCGGGAACTCTTTCTTTAGTTGAGCAATAGCATTAATAGTTTCAAGGCCATCTTTACGGGTCTCTTCTTGTCCAGTTGCAATTGGAAAAGTTAAACAATCGATGATGATATCGCAGGTCTTAATCCCCCATTTTTCATTGAGATCCTTTATCAAACGACGAGCAACTCGCAATTTCCACTCTGCAGTTCGTGCTTGACCTTCCTCATCAATTGTTAGAGCGATAAGAGCTGCCCCATGTTCTCTTGCAATAGGCATGATTCTTGCAAATCTAGAATCAGGGCCATCTCCATCTTCATAGTTGACCGAATTGATTACACATCGCCCGCCGAGAGATTCAAGGCCTGCCTTTATTACCGCTGGCTCCGTAGAATCAAGAACAATTGGAAGCGTTGTTGCTGTCGCAAATCTTGAGGCGAGCTCGCGCATATCTTTAACACCATCGCGACCTACATAATCGACTGAGAGATCAAGCATATGAGCTCCTTCTCTAACCTGATCTTTAGCGATATCGACGCACTTCTGCCAATCTTCAGAGAGAAGAGCATCTCTAAAGGCTCTTGATCCATTGGCATTTGTTCGCTCGCCAATTGCGAGATATGTGTTCTGTTGTCGAAATGGAACAAATTGATAGAGCGATGACGCGCCAGCTTCGTCGGTAAACGCTCTCTCTTTCAACGCAGTTCCATGAACTTTTCTTACTACCGCTGCAAGGTGCTCTGGAGTAGTTCCGCAGCAGCCTCCGATAAGGCCAACAGAGTAATCTTTAACAAATTGATCCAGTGAGATAGCTAGTTCATCTGGGCCAAGAGGGTAATAGGCGCCCCCATCTTTCAAGATAGGAAGGCCTGCGTTAGGCATAACAGAAATGCCAACGGGACTACTCTTGCTTAAAGTTCTTAAATGCTCGCTCATCTCAGCAGGACCCGTAGCGCAATTCATTCCAATTAAGTCAACACCTAAAGATTGCAGAGAAGAGAGGGCTGCAGATATCTCAGAGCCAAGGAGCATGGTTCCCGTTGTTTCGACAGTGACTTGAGCGATAATTAAAATATCTTTATCGCAATTATCAACGGCTGCCCTAGCACCATTGACGGCAGCTTTTGCCTGGAGAAGATCTTGAGTAGTTTCGATTAGTAGCGCATCTGATCCCCCATCAATAAGACCCCGAGATGCTTCTTGATATGCGGCGCGAAGATCTTCATATGTGGTGTGTCGAAGAGTTGGAAGTTTTGTTCCGGGGCCAAGAGACCCAAGAACCCATTTAGGTTCACCGCTTGAGATAGTGAATTCATCTGCAACGCCTCTAGCGATACGAGCGCCAGCTTCGGCTAACTCATAGATTCTCTCTGGAATGTCATACTCACCTAAGTTCGCCAGATTGGCGCCAAAGGTATTAGTTTCAACTGCATCTACTCCTGCGCTGAAATATTGCCTGTGAATATCTGCGATTAATTCTGGACGGGTAATGTTTAAGACCTCATTACAGCCCTCAAGTCCTTGAAAATCATCTAAGGAGGGGTTAGCGCTCTGAATCATGGTTCCCATGGCGCCATCTGCGATTACGAGCCTTTTTCCAAGGGCAAGACGGAGCGAACTAGCTTCTTTAATTTTGGATGCGCTCACTTACGTGAGTTTATCGTAGGCTCTGCATATGCATCTCAGTGAGAGCTCTTTTAACCTAAGAAGCCCCATTCTTATCGCTGCTTTTGAAGGCTGGAATGATGCTGCTGAGTCTGCAACATCTGCCATAACCCATCTTTTGACCATTTGGTCGCATCAACAAATCGCTGTTGTCGATAGCGAGGAATACTACGATTTTCAGGTCAATAGGCCACAGATAAAGATCGATCAGAGCAATATAAGGGAGATTATTTGGCCCGGAACTAGTGTCTATGCAGTTAGTTCGCCAGCTCTTACTAATGATTTCCTAATCGTTCGAGGCGTAGAGCCTTCAATGCGCTGGAAGAGTTTTATTTCAGATCTTCTAGATCTTGCAGATGATTATGAAGTCTCAATGATTATCTCAATTGGCGCGCTCCTTGCAGATACTCCGCACTCAAGACCATTTAATGTCGCGATAAGCGGGGCTCACCCTGAAGTTTCGGAACGATTTGGTCTTGAGATTTCAAGGTATGAAGGTCCAACTGGCATTATCGGAGTACTTCAAGATGGCGCATATAGAAGAGAAATTGATGCAATATCTCTCTGGGCAGCAGTTCCTCATTACGTTGCTACTCCCCCTTGTCCAAAGGCGGCGCTAGCACTTATTAATGCACTAGAGGATTTTCTTGAAGTTTCCCTGCCTCTAGGTGACCTACCAGAGAGAGCAAAACTCTGGGAGGCTCAAGTTGATCAGATGGCCGCTGATGATGCAGAGGTTGGCGATTATGTAAGACAACTAGAGAGTTCAAAAGATTCAGCAGAGTTACCGGAAATTTCGGGCGAGAGTATCGCTAGAGAGGTTGAGCGTTTCCTACGGAGAAATCCAGGAATCTAAAGAGTAATTCCAAGGTAGGTATCAAGGGCCCTTGAAATCTCACCGGGGCTTCCTCCCATTTGGCCTGCTTCAGTTCTTGCACACCAATTACTTAGAGCTAAAAAAACCCTCGGTGTATCTAAATCATCTGCAAGGGCGTTTACAAGTTCTTGAACCACTTCAAAAGTCGGAGCAACTTCTTGCCTTGATAAAGCGCTAAGCAATCTATCTAGAAACTCGGCTGCGCTATCTAATAGCTCTTTGCTCCACATTCGATCACTTGAGTATTTATCAGCAAACAAGGCAAGGCGGATTACGGCTGGAGAAACACCATCTTGGCGAAGTTTGGATACGAAAACTAAATTACCTTTGCTCTTACTCATCTTCTCGCCATCTAGACCGATCATTCCTGCGTGGCTATAGCAGCTTGCAAACTCAACTCCAGTGAGAGCCTTTGCTTGAAGAGCTGTCATGTAATGATGAGGAAATATCAAATCTGAACCCCCGGCTTGCAAAGTTATTGAAGTTGGATTTGTTTTAGAAAGATTTTTTAGTGCAATAGCGGTGCACTCGATATGCCAACCGGGTCTTCCTTCTCCAAATGAAGCAATCCAGTAAGGATCCTCTCCGGCTCGAGCTTTCCATAGCAGTGGATCTAGGGCATGGCGCTTACCAACTCTTTGAGGATCACCGCCCCGCTCTTTAAAGATAATAAGCGCTTGCTCAAGTGGCAGTGGTAGATCTTGGATCGCTCCATCGACTTGCTGCAAATCTAGATAGATATCTCCTTCAAGTTCGTAGGTTTTGCCAATAGCAATCATCTGCTCAACGAGTGAAATGATGTCATCCATAGATTCGATAACGCCGCGATATGCATTCGGTGGCAGTACGTTAAGTGCTGTCATATCCTCACGGAAGAGATCGATTTGAGAGGCGGCGAGCTCTTTCCAATCTTGGCAATCCCGCGCAGCTCGCTCTAGAAGTGGATCATCGATATCGGTTATATTTTCAACAAATGAAACTTTTTTTCCGCTCGCTTTCAAATATCTATTAACAAGATCAAAAGCTAGATAAGTGGCCGCATGGCCCATATGTGTTGCATCATATGGAGTAATCCCACAAACGTAGATCGAGTTCTGATCTCCCGAAATTGCAACCTTTTTGCCTTTGTAAGAATCAAAGAGAGCAAGGGTTGGGTGATTAATGCCAGCCAAAGCAGGCGGCATATAGACATTTGGCCAAGAGAGCATTGCCCTAGCCTACAAATTTCTTGTAACTTTTATTGACGCTCATACGGGAGGCCACGGAAC
>DDYK01000040.1:7912-9824 GCA_002347935.1 Actinobacteria bacterium UBA2236 | reverse complement strand
ATTTCATCTTTAGTGATTAGCTCTCCAAGAGAGACACCAATATCGTCGTTAATGCGAAGCTTTAGCGACTCAAGCTTGCTTACTTCATCTTTATCTAGTTCTTGGCCAGCGTATTGCCATAACACCGTTCTTAATTTGAACTCTTCATGAAAAGTTAAACCATGATCACAGCCAAGAATCTGTGAGTCTGAAATAGGGAGAATATGTCCAAACTTTCTATCTGTATTATTAATAACGACGTCAAATAGAGCAATATTTCTTATTGCAGGCGTTGCCTGCTGACCAATTGCGATCAAATCCAGATCTGGATCCACATCGATCCACTGCTGAACTGCGCCTATGCCAAAAGGTCCATCTCGCATAACGGTTAGAGGAACACAATTGAATTGTCCTACCTCGCTTATTAGATATGCCGCAACCTCTCTTGAGGCAAGGTTCCCATCTGCAAAATCCCATAGCGCTCTCTCGCCGGCAATTGGCTTATAGACAACAGAGAAACTTGATTGATCACTTGTTAACACTTTGCCAAAAAGAGTGGCATTTGATGCATCGACCAATCGCCCTTCAACTATCAATTCACCGACTAGTAGTTCTTCTCTACTAAACATTTAATTCATTCTGGGGCAGATGTGGCCATCAGGATTTATTGGAGCCCCACAGAACATGCAAGGCGGCCGTCCAGCTTTAATTACATTGGATGCCCGGTCTATGAAACTACGGGCCTGTGATGGGGTGATGCGAATTCTTAGAATCGCTGGTGCTCCCTCAGTTTCATCACTTGCTAACTCATCAAAGATAACTTCTTCGCCTTGATCCCCAGTAATTGCCTGACCTTCAAATCTAATCATTTGAGAATCTATCTGCCAGGTTAGCGCCATAACCCCAAGAGTAAATTCAGAATCTATTGGCATATCAAGTGCTCCGTTATCTCTGGGAGCTGCTCCCTCACTGCTTTTTACCTCTCGAAGCATCTCTTTAAAACGATCAGTAAGTGCTTGAGCTTGCGTCTTTTCAAGGGCAAATGAGAAAACCTGCCCAGCCTTCTTTACTTGAATATAGAACTCACGCTCTCCTGGCTGACCAACAGTGCCTAGAATGAATCGATCAACCTCATCTAGGTTATAGATTCGTCTAAGCGACATCTTTTGATCCACCCAAAGTATTGCCATCTCTTCTCTTTTTCTTCTTACTTGACTTGATGGAGACAATCTTCTGATTGAAAGTGAGCAACATTCGAGCCTTTGAGCCCCAAGAAAGTGTTGTTAAAGAACATGGATCAACTGCGAACTTTTGAAAATTATCAAGACCAGAGCCGACTGTCAGGCTGGCAGCAATCTTAACAACATCACCATGGGTGATAAGAAGAATTGTCTCCTTGGGGTATTGTCGAGACAAATCTTTGAGTAGGGATTCAATCCTTTTTTCAAGCTCCTTAAAGCTCTCCCCTTGCGGAAATCTGAATGCAGATGGCTTTGCCTGTATAACTTTCCACTCTTTCATCCGGCTCAATTTAGAGAGTTTTTTCCCGCTCCATGAACCGTAATTCATTTCAATTAATCGTTTATCAATAGATATCCGCTTTTTTTTGGACTTAGCAATACCTTCAACAGTTTCAAGACAGCGCTGCATCGGGCTTGAAATTATTCGATCAATCTTGAGATTTTCAAAAGAGGAGGTAAGTTTATTGACCTGAGCAATTCCATCTTTAGATAGCCCAATTCCCTCTAACTGCCCTGCAAGAATTCCTGCTTTGTTGGCTACTGAATGGGCATGACGAAGAAGAAGGAAAGTAGTCATAGCCTTAAGATTATCTCTTTAAAGCTTCCACTTCTTTTCGAAGTATCTTTGCTAGGGTCGATACATGGAGTTGCGCCAGTTGGGTCGCAGTGGGGTCAGGGTCTCTCGCCTTGGC
>DDYK01000040.1:7312-7905 GCA_002347935.1 Actinobacteria bacterium UBA2236 | reverse complement strand
ATCATCATCGCAACCAAGGCTGGGATTTCTTTTAAAAGTGGAGAGAGAGTTGTAGATAATTCAAGAACTTCCCTTATTGCTGATCTTGATCGATCTCTATCGCATTTAAGAACTGATTATGTTGATCTCTGGCAGATTCACACCTGGGATGAAAATACGCCACTAGAAGAAGTATTAAGCGCTCTTGATTACGCGGTGAGTACTGGAAGAGCTAGGCATGTAGGAATCTCTAATTTTGCTGGGTGGCAATTAGCAAGAGCAGTGACGCTTCAGAATCCAATCTTTGGCAAAGCACCAATCATTAGCACTCAGAATGAGTACTCATTACTCAATAGGAAAGTAGAGAGGGAGATTTTGCCAGCATCTAGAGAGCTCGGCGTTGGAGTTCTTGCCTGGTCTCCCCTAGGTCGCGGTGTACTAACTGGTAAATACCGATCGGGACTTCCCTCTGATTCAAGAGGAGCCTCGCCGCACTTCTCATCCTTCATTGAGCCATATTTAGATGAGCGCTCGAGAAAGATAGTTGAGGCGGTAATGGTTGCATCCGATGGACTTGGACTATCACCACTTGAGGTTTCACTTGCCTGGGTAAG
>DDYK01000040.1:4403-7264 GCA_002347935.1 Actinobacteria bacterium UBA2236 | reverse complement strand
CCAGTTCCAGTTCGCGAAGCACTTGATGAGATAAGTGCTAATTAGGCATTAACAAGGAAGTGAAAGAGAGTCCTTGCGCCAAATTGAAGTGAATCTATTGGCACTCTCTCATCAATTCCATGGAATAACCCTGTGAAATCAAGATCAGGTGGAAGCTTTAACGGGCTAAAGCCATAACCAACAATTCCAAGTTTTGCTAAGGCTTTATTATCAGTCCCACCACTTAGAAGATATGGAATTGGAATTCCATCTGGATCCTCAGATTTAATCGCTGCAATCATGGCATCGACAAGAGGTCCGCCAAATTCAACCTCTAGTGGGATATCAGAGACAAGGCTTTCAACTTTCACATGCTCGCCAACTAATGATTTAACAGTATCGAGAAGCTCTTTTTCATAGCCTGGCAGAGTTCTGCCATCGACTACTGCGCTTGCACTCTGCGGAATCACATTGGCTTTGTAGCCGGCTTCAAGCATCGTGGGATTTGTGGTGTTACAAAGCGTGGCGCCAATCATCTTGCCCATTGGGCCAACTTCATCAATTAACGGTTGCAGATTATTTCTATCATATGGCTTCCCAGAAAGCTCCGAGATCTTTTGAAAGAAGAGATCGCTAGTTTTAGTAATTCGCTGTGGCCAGGTGTAGTTACCGATCTTTGCTATCACCTCTGTTAGTCGGGTTACAGCATTTGCATTGTTAACCATCGAGCCATGACCTGCAACACCCTCTGCAGTTATCTTCATCCATTCAATTCCCTTTTGAGAAGCTTCAATTGCATAAACACGCTTACCGGAGAGAAGAGTTAGGGAGAAACCTCCAACCTCAGAAATTGTTTCGCTGCATCCAGCAAACACCTCTGGGTGTTTCTCAGCCATCCATCTAGATCCATATATGCCGCCAGCTTCTTCGTCACCAAAGAAGACAATTACGATGCTTCGCTCCGGTTGATAGTTATGTCTTGCCCAGAGTCTTATAACTGCAAGAATCATTGCGTCCATATTTTTCATATCAACCGCGCCGCGTCCCCAGATGCATCCATCTTTGATTGCTCCAGAGAAGGGATCTACCGACCAATCTGCAGCATTTGCTGGAACCACATCAAGATGGCCATTTACGACAAGACCCGGTCTTGATTTATCTTTACCTTCAATTCTTGCAACTACGGAGCAGCGATTTGGAGCGCTTTCATAAATCTTGCTCTCAATTCCAACTTCTTTCATCTTGGCAGCCACATATTCAGCAGCAGCTTTCTCATCACCTTTGCCTTCGCCAAAATTTACGCTTGGAATCTGAATCAATTCCTGGCAGAGCTTTACTACATCTTCTTCTAGTTCTATGCGCTGGGCATCAGTTAGTTTCATGGGCTAAAGTATGCCCGCATTGTCCGGGTGGCGGAATTGGCAGACGCGCTAGCTTGAGGTGTTAGTTCCCGCAAGGGATTAGGGGTTCAAGTCCCCTCTCGGACACGTTTTATAGATACGCTCCCGCCGTGGCTCAAAGCAATCAGACCCCGCTAGATCGGGCGCTATCACTTATCGCCGATGTTCCCGATTATCCAAAACCAGGAATCCTCTTCAAAGACATCACTCCTTTGCTTGCCGATGGAATTGGCTTTGGAGTGGTCATTGATGAATTTGCCAGATCTATTCGCTCGCTCAATAAGAAAGTAGATGCGATAGTAGGAATTGAGAGTCGTGGATTTATTCTCGGTGGGGCAATTGCTAAAGCTCTACAGATTGGGTTTGTCACGGTGAGAAAACCAGGCAAGTTACCAAGAGATGTCTATCGAAAAGAGTACGCGCTGGAATATGGCTTTGATGCGTTAGAACTGCATAAGGACCTGCTGGATCCATCCGATAATGTAATTATCGTTGATGACGTATTAGCAACCGGTGGAACAGCTCTTGCCTGCCATGATCTAGTTGAGATTACTGGAGCTAAAGTAATCGCGCACCTATTTATGCTCGAAATTGAATTCTTGCAAGGGCGCAAAACAATTGGCAATACCCATAGCGATGTTGGAATAATCTCGCTGCTTAAGGCATAAGTATTGGGAATGAGCAGATGGCAGAGTTAATTTATTACTGCGGCACGATGGATAGCGGCAAATCAACGCTGGCTCTTCAGACCGCTCACAATCATCAAAGTCGTGGTCGCGCGGGTCTGCTTTTCACCAATCGCGATCGAGCCGGAAGTGGCAAAATTTCATCTCGCCTTGGGCTGACTTCAGAGGCGCTAGAGGTATCTGTTGAGATGGATTTACATAAGTTTGTTGTCGACCAACTCTCAACTGGAAAGAGAATTGATTACGTGATCTGCGATGAAGCTCAGTTCTACGCCTGCGAGCAAATCGAACAGTTAGCTCGTATAGCAGACGGGCTTGGCATTGATGTCTATGCCTTTGGAATTCTTACTGATTTTAGAACCAAACTCTTTCCAGGTTCGGCAAGATTGATTGAGCTTGCTGATCGGGTTCAAACGCTACAAGTTGAAGCACTTTGTTGGTGCGGCAGGAGAGCAACTCACAACGCAAGAACCGTTGGCGGAACAATGGTCACCGAAGGTGAACAGGTTGTGGTTGGAGACACAAATGCCGCAAACGAAGTGGCCTATGAAGTTTTATGTCGTCGCCACCATATGCGAAAAGTTACGGCACGAAACTCTGGCGCAGCACATCAATCCAGTGATCCACTGCCATTTCAATAATTAGAAGTTGCTTGCAAGAAGTGCAAATACTGGAGCAAGAGCAAGGGCTGGAAGAAGATTTCCAATTGCAATCTCCTTTATTTTCAAAAGCTTAAAGGCGATTCCAAGAAGCAATACCCCACCTGTTGCAGTCATGGCACTTACTTGATACCCAG
>DDYK01000040.1:0-4388 GCA_002347935.1 Actinobacteria bacterium UBA2236 | reverse complement strand
ATGCTCTTAAGCGTTAGCTGCTCTATTCCGGTCGACATTCCATCACTAATGCTTCCCAGAATTGCCAAGGGGCCAATTACGAAGATTAGAGATGAGGTTACAAAGCCTTCAACAAATGGAGATTCTCCATTCTTGTCAAACGAGTTTTTAAGCTTTATTGCTATGGATTCTAAGCGATCTTCAATTCTTAATAGTGAACCAAGAACACCTCCGATTAGTAGAGAGGCTAGAACAATTAGAATGGGTGAGCCTTGGGGGACGCTTGCTATTAAATCCCTATTCCAAAGGGCTTTAATTGATCCGGCAGCTCCAATTAACGTTATTGCTCCAAGTACATCGGTCATGAGGATGCGCGTTTTCTCGCTTATCTTGTTACCAAGAATTATGCCGATAACTGACCCGGCAATGATTGACACAATATTTATAACAGTGCCTACTCCAATAAACATTGATTCAGTCTAGGCCATCGATGGTGTAGCGTAAGAAAGTGAAGAGATTCATAGATGTTCTAAGGCCTCATAAGACCATCCCTGTTACCCCGTGGAGCGCCGCTCACCGTTGGGATCTCTCCCTATCCAGAATTGCAATCCTGGTTTTTGGTCTATTCATTTTCGGATTCGGCGATAGCTTAATTATCATCGCTGAGCTGGGCAATGCGCCTTGGTCCGTTCTTGCGCAAGGTGTGGCAACGAGAACTTCTATTTCAATTGGCAGCGCAACATTTCTTATTAGTTGCCTTGTTCTTCTTTTCTGGATCCCACTCAGAGAGAAGCCCGGCTTTGGAACAATTGCAAATATTGTTGTCATCGCTATCGGTATCGATGTTGGTATCGCTTTCATTGAAACGCCTGAGTCGTTTATCGTAAAACTGCTTTTTGTTTTCACAGGAATCGGCTTAGTCGGCATCGGATCGGCCCTTTACATCACCTGCGCCCTTGGCCCTGGTCCCCGTGATGGTTGGATGACATCTCTTCATAGACGAAGTGGAATCCCTGTTGGAAGGGTTAGAACTGCTATCGAGATTTCAGTCTTTCTAGCTGGCTGGGCATTAGGGGGGAGAATTGGGCTTGGAACAGCCCTTTTTGCGCTACTCATTGGATACGCAGTTGCCGCTGGCTTTGGTGTCGTTTCCCGAATTACTAATCGGTAGCAAATAGGTTTAAGCCACTCCCCTCGGCTTGTGGACTGCATCCACACGGTGTCGCAACCACCACCGTTAAAAAATTAGCGACATCCCTTCATTGGGATGAAAAAGGAAGAGCATGCTTGATTCATACTTCAAAATCTCACAACGGGGTTCATCAGTAGCCCAGGAAGTCCGCGGCGGTGTAGTTACCTTCTTTACGATGGCCTATATCGTTGCTCTCAATCCACTGATCATCGGTCTTGCAAAAGATGGCGATGGAAAGTTCCTTGGTGGCGGAGATGTTCCAAATCTAGCTCTAGTTGCAGCAGCAACAGCTTTAATAGCTGGAGTTATGTCAATACTTATGGGAGTTGTTGCTAACTTCCCTCTTGCAATTGCAACTGGCCTTGGCTTAAACACCTTCGTAGCTGTTGGTATTGCCTCCAAGATGACCTGGGCAGATGCCATGGGTCTTGTCGTCCTTGAGGGAATTATCATCACCGTTCTCGTACTTACTGGCTTTAGAACTGCCGTATTTCGCGCGGTTCCAACTCAGCTAAAGATCGCGATCTCTGTTGGTATCGGTCTATTTATCGCCCTTATTGGTCTAGTCGACGCCGGATTCGTCCGTCGCACTGGCTCAGGACCAGTTCCAGTAACACTTGGAAATAATGGTGAATTGGTTGGCTGGCCTGTAATCGTCTTTGCTTTTGGTCTTTTCTTAACTATCGGCTTGATGGTTAGAAAGGTAAAAGCAGCTCTTCTACTTGGAATTATTATTTCAACAGGACTTGCAATCGCTCTTGAGAGCGCCTTTAAGATTGGGCCACTCTTTGATGGCGCAACTGGCAATGTAAATCCAAAGGGATGGAATCTAAACGTTCCAGCTCTGCCAGAAGCCGTTGTTGACACTCCAGAATTTGGTCTACTTGGTTCATTTAACCTATTTGGTTCATTTGATCGAGTTCCACTAATCACAGCCCTTCTCTTGGTCTTCACTCTCCTACTAGCTGACTTCTTTGACACTATGGGAACGATGACAGCTATCGGACAAGAGGCAGGATTAAACGATAAGGATGGAACTCCTCCAAATGCAGATCGCATCCTTCTCGTTGACTCACTAGCAGCTGTTGCAGGTGGCGCTGGTGGAGTTTCTTCAAATACTTCTTATATCGAATCAGCATCAGGTGTTGGCGAAGGTGCTAGAACGGGACTTGCTTCAGTAGTTACTGGAGTTCTTTTCCTTCTAACTACCTTCCTAGCCCCTCTGGTGAAAGTTATTCCTTATGAAGCAGCTACTCCAGCTCTGATTATCGTAGGTTTCTTAATGATGACTCAGATCAAATCGATTGATTGGGAAGATTATGGAATTGCTATCCCTGCCTTCTTAACTATCATTTTGATGCCATTTACCTACAACATCTCGGTAGGTATTGGAGCAGGATTTGTTTCTTATGTAGTAATTAGATACCTGCAAGGAAGACGCAAAGATGTTCATCCGCTACTTCTACTTACTGCAGGTCTATTTATGATCTACTTCCTAAATAACCCGATCAATACTTGGGTTGCCTAACCTAGTAAGAGTAATTAGTAATCTGGCCCGGTTAATCCCGGGCCAGATTCATTTCACCAAATTATTGCTGTTTTGCCTTTGCTTTCCAGGATTTGGTTTACTTTTGAAAACGGTTTTGAACCGAGGAAGCCACGGTGAGCCGAGAGTGGGCTTGGATGCACTCCCTCCACTATAGATTCTCGGTCAAAGACAGGAGCTAGCTCTCTAGCACTTGATCCCCAAAGCAGGCCGACCGCTCCCAAACTAGCGCAGTGTGAAATAATCTTTTCGGTAATCTCCTGCCAGCCTAACTTTGAATGTGATCCGCTCTCTCCAGCGGTAACGGTTAGAACGCGATTTAGAAGCATCACGCCTTGGTTAGACCACCTGGTTAGATCGCCATCTGCTGTAGTAGTTGATCCAATATCTGTCATGATCTCTTTTTGAATATTTAAAAGCGAGCCCGGTAACCCGGTTTTTCTAGCCGGAACAGCAAAGCAAAGACCTATTGCATCTGAAACATTTGGATAAGGATCTTGCCCGACGATGATTACCTTTACTGATTCAGGTTTAAGTTCTAAAGCACGGAATAGATACTTTTTATCGGGCAATATGCGCTCACCTTGATCTGCTCTCTTCTGGAGATACTCTCCCAGCTGATCAATCTGGGAATTGTGACCTTTGAGAATCTCCTTCCAATGATCTGGAATTAAAGAGGAGAGCATTAATCCCTAGCCATGGCAAAGTAGCGTAAACCATTAAAGGATAAAGAAACTTTCACGCCAAATACCTCTTCTATGTTGGCCTCGGTAAGAATCTTGGATATCTCTCCGGCATATAGTGCTAGGCCATCTTTCATAAGAAGTGCATGAGTGGTGCCAGCGGGAATCTCCTCAATATGGTGAGTGACTATTACTGTTGCTGGAGCGCGCTCTTCACTGGTGTATGAGGTAATGCGAGAGAGGATATCTTCGCGGCCTCCAAGGTCTAATCCCGCAGCTGGTTCATCAAGCAATAGGAGTTCAGGGTCGGCCATCAGAGCCCTTGAAATCTGCACTCGCTTCTTCTCACCTTCACTTAATGTAGAGAATTTTCTCTCCCCAAACTCTCTGACCCCAAAAATGTTGAGAAGCGCTTTAGCTCGCGATTCATCCCAAAGATCGTAATCCTCTTGCCACCTACCAGCTATGGCATAGGCAGCAGTTAAAACTACGTCAATCACTTTCTCATCTTCTGGCAGTAATTCCATCATCGCACTTGAGGTGAAGCCAATCCGCGGTCTTAATTCAAAAACATCCGAATTTCCCATCTTCTGCCCAAGAATCTCCACACTTCCCTTACTGGGGTGTATTAAGGCCGCAAGTAATTTGAGCAGTGTCGTCTTTCCTGCTCCATTAGGACCAAGAATGACCCATCTTTCTTGGTTATTTATCTGCCAAGATATCGGTCCCAAGATGCGCTTATTGGATCTATAAACTTCCGCCTCTATGCAGCGCAGTAAGGGTTCCATAGTGCGACAAGATACCTCGTTGCTATTGAGTATTCGCTAAACTTCGGCGGTGAAGGCGCGAGCAATTATCNNAATCGTCAATGAAACCTTGAAACCCTTCACTTTGAGCGTTCTTGACCGACAAGAGATTCTCATGGCTGGGCGCATGATCTTAGCCTTAGAGATTGGGTTAGATCCTGCTCATCTAGATGCTATTGAGT
>DDYK01000029.1:3301-10396 GCA_002347935.1 Actinobacteria bacterium UBA2236 | reverse complement strand
CAGACATCTTTATCAAGGAAGAAAATCCTCTTATCGGAATTATTTGCAGCAAGGCGCTTAACCAGGTTTAACTCAGTTCCAACAGCCCAAGTGCTGCCAGCAGGAGATTGGGTAACAGTTCTAATTATCATCTCCGTGCTACCAACTACATCTGCCTTGGAAACAACCTCGTACTGGCACTCCGGATGAACAATTACTTTAACGTCGGCAATCTTCTGTCTTACCTGTTCAATATTTTCAACTGAGAAACGACCATGAACGGAGCAATGCCCTCGCCATAAAATAACTTTGGCAGACTGCAACTCCTCATCACTTAGTCCACCATTTAATTTCCAGGGATTCCAAGTCACACAATCGCTAAGTTTTAGTCCAAGTTTTAGTACCGCAGTATTTCGACCAAGGTGTTGATCGGGAAGAAAGAAGACTTTATCTCCCTTTTCAAAAGCCCACTTCATCGCTCGCTCTGCATTGGATGAGGTACAGATAGTTCCACCATTTTCACCCGTAAATGATTTGATTGCAGCAGATGAATTCATATAGGTGACTGGAATTGTTTTATTGGCAATACCTAATTTCTCAAAGACCTTCCAGGCCTGATCAACTTGATTTGCGGTAGCCATATCTGCCATAGAACATCCAGCAGCAAGATCTGGAAGAATCACACGTTGATTTGCTGAGGTTAGAATATCGGCGCTCTCAGCCATAAAGTGCACTCCGCAGAAGATAATGTTTTCTGCCGCTTGATTATCAGCAGCAGCTTGAGCTAACTTGAAAGAGTCTCCAGTGATATCTGCAAAATCTATTACTTCATCTCGCTGATAATGATGGCCCAAGATCATTGCTCTCTCGCCGAGGGCCGCTCGTGCTCGTTGCGCCCGCTCAACTAATTGGGGATCACTGGAAGCTGGAAGCTCGCCAGTGCAGGAGACGCCACGCTCGCTAGAGAGATCTGAGCCTTTTCCTAATAGGAGCAGATCAGTAATTGAGGCCATGGCTTCATTATCTCGCGAAAGTTCGCTGCGTGTGCGCTAAAGTATGGCTCTACGAAGATTCATAGCGAGGAAGAGATTTATGAGCGCTGAAACAAAAACCGAGGGCATCAAACTATCTACGGGAGCAGCAGAGAAAGTTGCCTCCCTTCTAGCTCAAGAGGGTAGAGATGATTTAAGTCTTCGTGTTGCCGTACAACCAGGTGGTTGCTCTGGCCTTCGTTATCAGCTCTACTTTGATGACCGCGCACTTGATGGCGATACTGTGATGACCTATGGAAGTGTCAAGGTTGTTACTGACAAGATGAGCACTCCATACTTAATGGGAGCAACAATTGATTTTGTTGACACTATTGAGAAGCAAGGTTTTACAATCGATAATCCCAATGCTGGCGGGTCATGCGCCTGCGGCGATTCCTTTAACTAAAACCGAAACTAATTTCTTAAGACCTTCCCGGCTATGGGCCGGCTTTAGCGTTATTCGATAGTTTCCATGTTCGCTAAATCCCATTGCTGTTAAGACATGGCTAGGGGAGAGCGGACCTGAACCACAGGCAGAGCCGGCATCAATTAATACACCTTGAGCCTCAACTCTCCTTAATACCTCTTCGCTAAGAGTATGCGGAATGACAAATGCCAGAAATCTGGGATCGCAATTAGCGCCATCTCCAGCAATCTTAACATCTTTGATTTCTCTTGCTAGCTCCTGCCTTACGAAAGAATTTAGCTCATTTAATTTAGCGAAATCATCTCGCGCTCTCTGCGTCCAGTTCTCTAAAGCAACTGCAGTTGCAAGAAGCAGGGGTTTTGAAAAGGATCCATAAACTCGTCGCTTATCGATTATTGGTCCTGGGTTTTGCCACCTGCCGCTATTGGCAATTCCTACTAAAGCAATTCCTGCAGGGCCTCCAAAATATTTTGGATCCCAAATCGCGCTATCCCAGTTATCAGGAAGATTAGATAGGGGATAGGCAGCGCACATATCGGCAAAAACAGCTGTCTTATCGGAAGTTTTTGGAGGGCTTTGAACCACTCCGGTTTCTCTATTAGTTGCTTGAAAACTCAAAGTGATCTCACTACTTGCATCTACTTGGTAATCAACAACTCCCTTGGAATCTGCGCCCTGCTCCAGTATTTCTCCACCTCTTTGTTGATGCTGCCTTGCAAAAGCGTGGATCACTTGGCGATCAACTGCTGAATAAAGGAATTTAGAAGTGTTTTTTGTTAATAACCCTGACAAGGCGCATTGAAATCCAAACCCAAGTTCACCAACTATTTCAAGCTCACTATTAGCAATTCCAAGGTGTGAGGCAATTGATTCCTTTGCTTCATTTATCAGATTTCTTAATTGTGCTGAATTTCTATGAATTTTTGCAGGATCAAACCAAGAAGAGTCAAAGAGTTCAAGTAAATGTTGGCGCGCCAGAGGCTCTAGAGGCAACTCACTCTGGAAGTCATCTTCCGGTGGGATATCTGTGATGGGCAACACCCTTAGAAACCTACCCCCTAATGGTCGCAGATGCGAGGCGCAAGTATTCTTATCCTATGTCTGCTCCGAAAAAGCTAGCCCTGGCAGCCGCTCTGCCTCTTCTGGCTGGTTGTTCAAATGAAGAGCTAACTGGAATTGGTCATCGCGGGGAAGTCACAAGCGTTAACGAAGCTTCCTTTGCGCTCTGGCAGTGGGCTTGGCTAGCAGCAGCAGTTGTTGGAGCTTTCACTCTGATCTTAATTCTCTGGCCAGTCTTCTTTCATCGCAAAAAAGAAGGTGAAGAATTTCCCAAACAATTTCAATATAACATTCCAGCAGAAGTTGCCTACACTGTTATTCCGTTCATCATCGTAGCTGTACTTTTTGGTTATACAGCTAAGGCGGAAAACGAGATCGTTGCGCTATCTCCGCAGAGCAGTACTGAACTTCACGATGTTACGGTCAATGGCTTTCAATGGTCCTGGCAATTTACTTACAAAGATGCTGGAGAGGGAAGTACTGTCACTGGAACTCCAGCACAACCACCTGTGCTCTACATGCCGCTTGGCGAGAGAGTGAGATTTAAATTTACCGCATCTGATGTAATCCATTCTTTCTGGGTACCAGAATTCATGATTCAGATGCAAAACATCCCTGGAGTGACTAATCAATTGGAATTTACCGCTAATGAGCTAGGTGAGTATCGAGGATTTTGTAATATTTTGTGCGGAAGACAACATTCACAGATGAGATTTACTGTAAAGGTAGTTACACCAAATGAGTATGACTCCTATATCCAATCACTCAAAGCTGAGGTGAACTCGTGACCACATATGCCACTCGGACTATAGCCTTAGATGAGATGCCAAATCCTCCTAAGCCTACGAGCAAAGGGAAATTGGCGGTAAAGATATTAACCTCTACCGATCATAAAGTTATTGGATATCTTTATCTAGCAACTTCTTTTGCCTGGTTCTTAATTGGGGGAATCTTGGCTCTACTTTTAAGAGCCGAGCTAACGCGCCCAGGGATGCAGTTTTTAAGCTCTGAGCAATACAACCAAGTCTTTACCATGCATGGCACCATCATGTTGTTGATGTTTGCAACCCCTCTCTTTGTTGGCTTTGCAAATGTGATCATGCCACTGCAAATTGGAGCTGCTGATGTGGCATTTCCAAGGATGAACATGCTCTCCTACTGGCTCTACCTATTTGGTGGAATCGTTGCCTTTGCTGGATTTCTAACACCAGGTGGAGCAGCCAGCTTTGGATGGACTGCATATGCCCCATTATCAAATAACGTATATTCACCAGGAATTGGTGCAGATCTATGGATTATGGGACTTGCAGTTAGTGGTCTTGGAACCATCCTTGGCGGAGTTAACTTTGTGACCACTATATTTACGATGCGCGCTCCTGGAATGACGATGTTTAGGATGTCGATTTTCTCTTGGAATGTTCTACTAACTTCCATTCTTGTTCTAATTGCGTTCCCACCCCTTGCTGCTGCTCTTTTGGCTTTGGAATCAGATCGTCTATTTGGCTCTCTTATATTTGATCCGGCTAATGGCGGAGCCATGCTCTGGCAACATCTCTTCTGGTTCTTTGGCCACCCAGAGGTTTATATCTTGGCGCTGCCATTTTTTGGCATCGCAAGTGAGATTTTCCCAGTCTTTAGCAGAAAACCAATCTTTGGATATAAAGGCTTAGTTGCAGCAACAATTGCAATCGCTGCGTTATCGGTGGCTGTTTGGGCGCACCATATGTACACCTCAGGTCAAGTTTTACTTCCTTTCTTCTCGTTTATGACCTTTTTAATTGCCGTGCCAACGGGTGTGAAATTCTTTAATTGGATCGGAACAATGTGGCGAGGTTCCCTCACCTTTGAAACTCCAATGATTTGGGTAATTGGTTTCTTGATCACCTTCTTACTCGGTGGCTTAACTGGTGTTATTTTGGCCAGCCCGCCGCTTGATTTTGCAGTATCTGCCTCTTACTTTGTGGTGGCACATTTCCATTACGTTCTCTTTGGGACCGTGGTTTTTGCCATGTTTGCAGGGTTTTATTTCTGGTGGCCAAAAATGACGGGCAGGATGCTCAATGAGACTCTTGGAAAGATTCACTTCTGGACTCTCTTCTTGGGTTTCCACACCACTTTCTTGATTCAACATTGGCTAGGAATCAAGGGCTTTCCTCGTAGGTATGCAGATTATTTAGCAGATGATGGTTTTACTTGGATGAATATGGTCTCAACGCTTGGTTCAACCCTGCTAGCAATATCTATGATTCCATTTGCCATAAATGTTTGGATTACTCGCAAAGCTCCAAAGGTAGAAAGCAATGATCCTTGGGGATACGGCTCATCACTTGAATGGGCAACAACATGTCCGCCACCAAGACATAACTTCCTACGTATGCCAGAGATTAGATCAGAGCGCCCCGCTTTTGATCTAAATCACCCAAATCACTCAAAGATAGATGGGCATTAGATGAAGGTTGGCTACCGTTTATTCCTCTTTCTCTTTGCATTCTATGCAATTGTTGGCGCGGTCTACTGGTTCTTAGGTGGCGAGCCTTTAGGAATTACAGCTCTCTTATTATGCGCCGGCCTTGCTCTGATCATCGGTTATTACTTCTGGTTTATCAATAGAAGATCGGGTGGAGTAATGCCTGAGGATAACAATGATGGACTTATCTCAGATGGCGCAGGAGAACTCGGCTTTTATAGCCCGCACTCATGGTGGCCGCTTCCGGTCGGCCTTGCGGCAACCGCAGCTGGAGTAGGTTTAATTATTGGGTGGTGGCTAACTCTAATTGCTGTAGGAGCGCTATTAATTTCGGTGATGGGATTTGTTTTGGAATATGAAAAGCCCTCTGCATCAAGCCATTGATGGATAAAATTCAAGCTGAGATAGTAGATACTGGTATCCCGCTATTTTTTAAAACTCAACTTGAGATTAACGCTCCGGCTAAAGTAATTTTTGATCTAATTGCTGATCCAAAAAGTCATACAAAAATCGATGGGTCGGGGATGCTCAAGGGCGAACTTAAAGCTCCAGAGCGTCTTTTTCTTGGAGCTAGCTTTGGAATGAAGATGCGCCTTGGCATTCCTTACATAATCAAAAATAAGGTAGTGGAATTTGAAGAGAATAGATCAATAGCCTGGCGTCATCTTCTCCGAAATGTTTGGCGTTATGAGTTAATCGAAACTCATCCAAGTACCACCTTGGTTAGCCAGAGTTGGGATGGCAGGAAAGCTAGATCTAAGTGGTGGGTGAGTGATGCAGATAGATGGGTACCAAAAGCGATGGCAAAAACCCTTGTTAAATTAAAGAATCTCGCGGAGATGAAAGAAAGTTAAATCTTCCTACGAAATCTTTAGGCAGATTTAGTGGTGACCGCCTTCAAGCTCTTTGAGATCATTGGCTGTTGGCTTAGCAATCTGTTCTGCTTGAGAGCGCGATAGACGAGCCCGAATCTTTGAGCGTAAGGCCTTGGGATTCCTAACGCCATATTCGTTACTTAGATTTGATTCGAGGGCAGGAGGTTGCTCATGCTGAGTAAGCAGATAGGCCTTCTCTGGGCTTAATGGTTCATGGACTTCTATAAATTCTCCATGTGGCAGCATGACAAGACGACCGGTCTCTTTTCCATGAAGCACAAGTTCGCGATCTGCTCGCTGTAAGGATAGACAGATCCGCTTGGTTATTACGAAGGCAAGCGGCGGCAGAACAATTACTCCAATACGAGAAAACCACATGATCTGATTGATAGAGAGGTCAAAGTGCGTTGCAAGTAAGTCATTACCGCCGTTGATTAATGTGACCAACATAAAGGTAATTGACATAGCGCCAAGAGCAGTGCGATTCGGAGCATTTCTTGGTCGATCAAGCAGATGATGTTCGCGTTTGTCTCCAGTTATCCAGCTTTCAATAAATGGATAAAGCGCCATTCCTGTAAAAATAATTCCTGGAATAATTAGCCCTGGAATTAAGATATTGAGCGATAGCGTGTAGCCAAAGATGTATGCCTCAATTGGCGGGGCCATACGAACTAATCCATCAAGCCATCCCATATACCAATCCGGCTGGGAGCCAGCGCCAATTTGTCCCGGGGTATAGGGACCATATACCCAGATGGGATTAATTGATGCCACCGCTCCAAGAAACGCGGTCACTCCAAAGACGATAAAGAAGAAGCCTCCAGCTTTTGCCATGTAGGTAGGCATTAAGGGATAGCCAACAACGTTCTTCTCAGTTCTTCCAGGGCCTGGATATTGAGTGTGCTTCTGATACCAAACTAGCATTAAGTGCACAGTAATCAGGGCTAAGAAAATACCTGGCAGCAAGAGGATATGAACCACATAGATTCGCTGAATAAACATCTCGCCAGGGAAAGCGCCACCGAAGATAAAGAACGATAGATATGAACCCACAACTGGGATAGCTTGAATAATTGCTTCAGCAATTCTGATTCCAGTTCCAGAGAGCAGGTCATCAGGTAGTGAGTAGCCTAGAAATCCTTCCACAATTCCAAGAGTTAATAGTCCAACTCCAATGATCCAGTTAAATTCTCTTGGTTTCCTAAATGCTCCCGTGAAGAAGACACGCATTAAGTGAGCGACCATCGCTGCCATAAA